>JBEGVV010000141.1:0-14882 GCA_041178225.1 Pseudomonadota bacterium
GCGCGGGGGGGCCGGCGCGCCGCCCGGCGCGGCGCGCAGCGCGGCGCCAAGCCCCGGCCCCGCCGCGGCGAGGGCGGCGGTCGCCGACATGCCGGGCGCGGCCGCGACGAGGGCGGGCAGCGTCGGGCCGAGCGCCCAGGCATGGGGCAGGCGCGCGCCGATCGCGTCGCGGACCGGCGCCCCGGCGAGGCGGGCGACGCCGTGGCCGGGATCGGCGACGAGCTCGCCCGCGAGGCACAGCGCGAGCTCGCGCGCGAAGCTGGTCTTGCCGCCGCCAGCCGGGGCGACGAGGAGCAGGCCGCGCTCCTCCTGCGCCATCTCCAGCGCGGTGAAATGGACCGGCGCCTCGGGCGCGGCGCCACGCTCGCGCAGGCTGCGCAGCCCCTTCGCCGCCTTGTCCTCGCGCGTGTAGGCGACGATGCGCGGCAGCAACGCCCCGCGCGCGTGGTCGCGATGGCTCTCGAGCAGCGCGCGCGCCGCGTCGAGCCAGGGCCGCGCGCCCGGGCTCATCGGAACAGCGCGGCGACGGCCGGGTCGTGGAAGCGCTGGATCTCGAGCGCGTAGCCGGCGGGATCGCGGAAGAAGAAATGGTCGCAGAAGCGCCCGCGCCGCAGCTCCGTCAGCTCGGGCACGCCGGCGGCGGCGAGGCGCGCGTGCCAGCCCTCGACGTCCTCCGCGACGATGGTGAAGAGCGCGGCGCTCCGCGGCTGGTGGCGCAGGTGGCCGCGATTGCCGTCGACGATGCCGAAATAGGAGTTGGGGGCGACGCGGTAGATGCGCGCGAGCCCCTGGTCGAGCACGAGCTCGAAGCCGAGCTTCTCCTCGTAGAAGCGCGCGATCGGCGCGATGTCCTCGTAGTAGAAGAAGGTGATCGCGTAGTCGGTCTTCATGGCGTTCCTCCTGAAGGCTGCGTCAGCCGATCGCGAGCGTGCCCTTCGCGTCGAGCGCGAGCGGTGGCGCGCCGGGCCGCGCCGCGGCCAGCGCGACGGGATGGGCGATGTAGAGCCAGGGCGGGTTCTGCTGCAGGCGCCGCAGGCAGGCCGCGTAGGCGGCCTCGCGCGCCTCGTGCGAGACGGCCGCGTTGGCCGCCGCGACGAGCTCCTGCGTGGGGGCGTCGTGGTAGCCCTGCCACCATACCGCGCGCTGCGCGCTCGAGATCTTGTCGTCGAGCACGCGGAAGGTGCTGTGCGGCGAGGAATCGAAGATCGCGAGGTCGCCGATGCGCTTGCGGCCGACCTGGCGCGCGTATTCCGGCCGGTCCTCCTCCGTCTCGATCGCGACGCGGAAGCCGATGCGCTCCAGCGCGTCGGCGACGAAGCGGCTGACCTGCGGCGAGCGCTCCGGCATGTGCGTGGGCGTGCGCAGCAGGAGGTCGCGCGGGCCGCCCAGCCCCTCGACCAGCGCGCGCGCGCGGCCGGGGTCGAAGGGGATCGGCGCGAGGGCGGCGGTCGCCATGCCGAGATGCGCGGGGCTCACGATCGTGGTCGACGGCACGGCGAGCCCGCGGAAGACGTCGCGCACGAGCGCCGCGCGGTCGACCGCGAGGTTCGCGGCGAGCCTGGCCTCCGGCGCGGCGAAGGCGCCGGCGCCGCAGTTCAGGTAGTACATGACCGACAGGGTGCTGGTCGCGGAGAGCCAGCGCCAGCGGTCGTCGCGCGCCGGCGGCTCCTCCATGTGGTCGAGCTGCATGGCGAGGTCCGCCCTGCCGGCGCGCAACCGCTCCCAGCGCGCCTCGGGGCCGGGCACGCAGTCGAGCACGACCCGCCGCACGCCACCGGGCGCCACGCCGACGGCCTCCAGCACCGCGCGCTCCCCGGGCGAGATCTCCGCGATGCGGTAGGGCCCGGTCCCCAGCGTCGCGCGTCCGTCCGGCGCCAGCCGCGGGACATGGAACTCCGAGAACACGTCGAGGATGTCGGCGAAGGGATGCTCGCTCTCGACCAGCACCGTGCGGTCGTCGGGCGCCGAGATCCGCGTGCGCGCGAGGTAGCGCGCGTACGACCACTTCATGCCGAACATGTCGACCGAGGCGAGGATGCCCTCGACGAAATCCAGGACGTGGCCGGCGCGGAACGGCGCGCCGTCGTGGAAGGCCGCGCCGTCGCGCACGCGGAAGCGCCAGCGCCTGCCCTCGGCGTCGTGGCTCCAGGACCCGAACAGCCCCGGCCGCGCGTGGCCGCGCTCCCAGCCGACCAGCGGCTCGAAGGCGAGGCGCTTGAGCGTGAGGATGCTCGTGTCGTCGGTCACGCGCGTCGCCGGCAGGGCGTCGACCTTCGCGAGCGCGATCGCCAGGGTGGACATCGACCTTCCTCCGCTTCGTCAGTCGGCAGGCCGGCGGCGCGGATCGAGCCATTCCGCGAGGCCATCGCCGATGAGGTTGAACGCCATGACCGCGAGCAGGATGCCCGCGCCAGGCGCGAGCGCGACCCATGGCGCGCTGCGCACGAAGTCGAGGTTGATCGACACGTCGGCGCCCCACTCGGCCGCCGGCGGCTGCGCCCCGAGCCCGAGGAAGCCGAGGCTGGCGGTCTGCAGGATCGCGGCGCCCAGCGCGAGCGTCGCCTGCACGAAGAGCGGGCCGACGCCATTGGCGAAGACGTAGCGCAGCAATATGCGGCTGCGCGGCAGGCCGAGCGTGACCGCCGCCTCCACGTACGGGCGCGCGGACACGCTGACCGCCTGCGCGCGCGCCACGCGCGCGAACTGGGGCATGAGCGTGATCGCCACCGCGAGCATCGCGTTCTCGAGGCTCGGGCCGAACGCCGCGGCGAGCGCGATCGCCAGGACGAGCGAGGGGAAGGACAGCATCGCGTCGGCGAGGCGCATGACCACCGCGTCGACCCAGCCGCCCGCGAAGCCGGAGACCATCCCGATCGTCGCGCCGGCCACGAAGGCGATCGCCACCACGCCGCAGCCGACGACGAGCGTCACGCGGCCGCCATGCAGGACGCGCGCGAGCACGTCGCGCCCGAGGGAGTCGGTGCCGAGCCAGAAATCCGCGCCCGGGGGCGCGAGCCGCCGGAGGATGTTGAGTCGCGTCGGCGAGGCCTCGTAGACGAGCGGCCCCGCCACGACGCAGAGCACGATCGCCGCCAGCAGCACGCAGCCGAGCGCCGCGAGCCGGTTCGTCCGCAGGAACGCCACGAGCTCCGCCATGGCGCCGCTCACCGCAGGCGGCCGCGCACGCGCGGGTCGAGCGCCGCGTGGACCAGGTCGACGACGAGCGACGTGGCCATGTAGATCAGGGCGAAGACCAGCGTCGTGCCCTGGATGACCGGGAAGTCGCGGTTGCGGATGGCCTCGAACATGTACCTGCCGATGCCCGGCCAGGCGAAGATCGTCTCGGTGAGGATCGCGCCGCCGAGCATCTCCGCGGACTTGAGCCCGACGACGGTGACGGCGGGCAGGAGGGCGTTGCGCAAGGCGTGGACATGGACGACCCGCGCGCGCGCCATGCCCTTCGCGCGCGCCGTGCGCACGTAGTCCTCGCCGAGCGTCTCGAGCATGCTGTTGCGCACGTAGCGGCCCAGCGTCGCCGCGAGGAACGCCGCGAGCACGGCGCAGGGCAGGACGAGATGCGCGAGCGCCCCGCGGGCGGCTGGCCAGTCGGCGCGCAACAGCGCGTCGACCACCGCGAACCCCGTGATCGGCGCGTCGAGGGCGAGCGCGCTGGCGCGCCCGGAGACCGGCAGCCAGCCGAGCCAGCTGGCGAAGACGAGCTGGAGGACGAGCGCGAGCAGGAAGGCCGGTATCGACACCCCGACGAGCGAGACCAGCCGCAACGCGTGGTCGAGCGGGCCGTTGGCCCGGGTCGCGCAGGCGACGCCCAGCGGGACGCCGACGAGGATCGCCACCAGCGTCGCCAGCAGCGTGAGCTCGATCGTCGCCGGCAGCCGCAGGAGGATCTCCCGCAGCACCGGCTCGCCGGTCTTCAGCGACGTGCCGAGGTCGCCGCGCGACAGCGCCGAGACGTATTCGACGAATTGCAGCGGCGCCGGCAGGTCGAGCCGCAGCTGGTCGCGCAGCGCCGCGACCTGCTCCTGCGTGGCGCCCGGGCCGAGCAGCACCACGGCCGGGTCGCCCGGGATGGCGCGGACCAGCGAGAAGACGATCGCCAGAACCAGCGCCAGCACGGGGACGAGCGACGCGAGCCGGCCCGCTACGAAGGCCATCGCGCCCCCCGGGCCGGCCGCGCCGCCGCGCGGGCGCGGTGCGCCGTCACTGCTTGGAGACGCCCCAGTACTCGTTCAGCGGCGGCGCGCTGTTGATCACCAGGCCGCGCACGTTGGAGCGCGCGAAGACGATCAGCTTCGGGCTGAACAGGAAGGCGCCGGGCGCGCGCGCGAGGATGTCCTCCTGGAGCTTGAAGTAGAGCGCCTTGCGCTCCTCCATAGACACCGTCTGCTGGGCCTTGAGGATCAGGGCGTCGAGCGCGTCGTCCTTCGGGAAGCGGAAGGTCATCGCCGTGTCGGCCAGCGAGGACAGGTAGCCGATCGTGATGTGCGCGTCCGGGTCGTTGTACCAGGGCTGGCGGCCGTCGAGCGCGAGGTCGAAGTTGCCGCTGGTGTGGAGCGCGCGCAGCGCCGGGAACTCGGTCTGCTGGATCGTGACGCCGATGCCGACATCCGCGAGGTTCGCCTGCACGAAGGTCGCCACGGCGCCCCAGAGCGCGCCCTGGAAGGTGTAGAGCGGCACCGTCAGCGTGCCCGGCCGCACGCCGGCCTCGGCGAGCAGCCGCCTGGCGAGCGCGGGATCGTACTTGGGCGCGAGCTCGCGGATCCTCGGGTTGAAGGCCCAGCTGTTGGAGGTCAGCGGCCCGTAGACGCGGTCGGCGGTGTTGCCGAACACGCCCTGCAGCAGGCCGTCATAGTCGATCGCGTGCATCACCGCGCGGCGCACGCGGACGTCCGCGAAGGGGCCGGTCGTCTTCTTGTTGTTGAACTCGAGCTGCCGGATGATCTGGCTCGGCACCTCGATGATCGAGACGTTGCGGTTGCTGCGCAGCGCCTGGATTGTCTCCGCGGGGATCGCCGCCAGCTGCCCCGCCTGCTGGATGACGTCGACGCCGCCATTCTCGAGCTCGAGCCGGCGCGTCGAGGCGTTGGGGATGATCCGGTAGACGAGCCGGTCGAGCTTCGGCGCGCCGCGGAAATAGCCCGGGTTGGCGTCGAGCACGATGTTCGTGTCCGCCTGGCGCGAGCGGAACGCGAAGGGCCCCGTCCCGACGGGGTTCACCGCGAACTGGTCGCCATGCTTCGCCACCGCCGCCGGGCTGACGATCGCCGATTGGGGCTGGGCGAGGATCGACAGGAAGGCCGGGTAGGGCTCGCGCAGGACGATGCGCACGACGCGCGGCGAGACGACGTCGATCCCGGAGATCAGGTTGAACGAGGCCTGCGCGAAGGGGTTCATCCCCTTCGTGCGCTCGAGCGAGAACTTCACGGCGGCGGCGTCCATCGTCGTGCCGTCGTGGAACTTCACGCCGTCGCGCAGCTCGAACTCGAAGCTGCGTCCGTCGGGCGACACGCTCCAGCGCGAGGCCAGCCTGCCCTCGAGGGCGTCGAAGGCCGGGGGCGTCCAGGCGACCAGGGTGTCGAAGACGTTGAGGATGACCTCGCTGCCGATCGGCTCGGCGCGGTTCGCGCCAGGCTCGAGGCCGACCGCATCCGAGGGCACGGCGACGACGAGCGTGCGCGACGCGTCCTGGGCATGGGCGGGGGCGTGCAACAGGGGCAGCGCGGCGACCGCTGCGAGCAGGCGACGGGAAATCGGCATCATCATCCTCCGGGAAGGCGCGCGGGACGGCCGCGCGACGTCCGCGCGACCGCGGACCCGGCTCCTCAATAACAAGCGCTCCGCGCGACGGGCAAGCCGCGCGCCCGCATGGCTCAACCTGGGAGCGCGCCCCTGGCGACGGGGCGCGCGGGATCGCCGACCCAGGCCGACCACGAGCCGACATACATCGCCGCCTCGATGCCGATCGCGGCCAGCGCCAGCACGGTGACCGCCGCCGACATGCCCGCCCCGCAATAGACGCCGACGGGACGCGTGCCGTCGGCGCCGAGCGCCCGGTACATCTCCCGGAGGGTCTCGTCGTCGGTGAAGTGGCCGGGATCGGTGAGGTTGTCGGGGGCGGGCGCGCTCAGCGCGCCGGGGACGTGGCCGCGCGGCGGCTGGCCGGGCGCGCTGCTGCCGCCGATGTAGTTGGGCCGGATGCGGGCGTCGATCAGCACGCCCGAGCGCGCGAGCGCCTGCGCGCCATCGGCGTCGAGCTCGGGCATGTGGCCGGGCGAGAGCTCGATCGCGCTCGGCGCGGGACGCCCGGGCGCGTGGGCCAGCGGCAGCCCGGCCGCGATCCAGCCGGGAAGGCCGCCATCGAGGACGCGCACGTCGGCGATCCCGGCCCAGCGCAGCACCCACCAGGCGCGCGCGGCGGTCATGCTGCGATCGTCGTCGTAGACGACGACCATCCGGTCGCGCCGCAGGCCCCAGCGCCGCGCCGCCTCCTGCAGGTCGCCGATCGCGGGCAGGGGGCGCTGCCCGCCAGAGGCGCTGGGCGGCCCCGCGAAGTCGGAATAGGCCTCGGCATCGACCGCGCCCGGGACGCGGCGCGCGCGGTCGGAGAGGCGGCCCGTGTACGGATTGACCGACTGGACCGCGACGATCGCGGGGTCCGAGCCCGCGTCCATCATCGCCTTCAGCTCCGCAGGCGTGACCAGAACGCGTGCGCGCTTGCGACCTTCCATCGACGCCTCCCTGCCGGACGCGGCGATATAGACACCGCCCGGAGCGACGGACAAGATCCGCCGCGCCATTTCACGCGGAGCGGGCGCTTGCACGTCCTCGATGTCGCCGACCTGTGCGTCGCCTTCCCCGGGGGCGGGCGCTGGAACACCGTGGTCGACGGCGTCGGCTTCCACGTCGCGCCGCGCGAGACGCTCGCGATCGTCGGCGAATCCGGCTCGGGCAAGAGCGTCACCGCCCTCGCCGCCATGCGCCTCCTCCCGACCGCCGCGCGCGTGGCCGGCCGCGTCTCGCTCGCGGGCCGCGACCTGCTCGCGCTCCCCGAGGCGGAGATGGAGGGGCTGCGCGGCCGCGAGATGGCGATGATCTTCCAGGAGCCGATGACCAGCCTGAACCCGGTCATGACCATCGGCGCGCAGCTGCGCGAGACCCTGCGGCGGCACCAAGGCCTCGCGGCGGGCGCGGCGGACGCCGAGGCGCTTCGCCTGCTCGACCGCGTGCGCATCCCGGCGGCGCGCGCGCGCCTCGCGGAGCATCCGCACCGGCTCTCGGGCGGGATGCTGCAGAGGTCGATGATCGCGATGGCGCTTGCCGGCCGCCCGCGGCTGCTGATCGCGGACGAGCCGACCACGGCCCTCGACGTCACCGTGCAGGCGCAGATCCTCGCGCTGCTGCGCGAGATCCAGGACCAGGACGGCATGGCCGTGCTGTTCATCACCCATGACATGGGCGTGGTCGCGGAGACGGCGGACCGCGTCGTGGTGATGCGCCGCGCGCGCGTGGTCGAGGACGGGCATGCCGCGGACGTCTTCGCGCGCCCGCGCGAGGCCTATACGCGCGCGCTCCTCGCCGCGGTGCCGCGGCTGGGCTCGATGAAGGGACGCGAGCGCCCCGAGCCCTTCCGCGCGGCCGACGCGCAGGAGGCTGCGCCGGCGGCCACGGTCCCTCGCGCGCGCCATCCCGATCCGGCGGAGCGCGTCGTCCTGAGCGTCGATCGGCTGGTCACCCGCTTCGACATGCGCGGCGGCCTGCTTGGCCGCGTGCGCGCGCGCGTCCACGCCGTCGAGGGCGTCTCCTTCGACCTGCGCGCGGGCGAGACGCTCGCGCTCGTCGGCGAATCGGGATGCGGGAAGTCGACCATCGGCCGCTCGATCCTGCGCATCGCGAGGCCGACCAGCGGCTCGATCGTCGTCGACGGCGTCGACGTGCTCGCGCTGTCGGGCGAGGCGCTGCGCCGGCATCGCCGCCGCATGCAGATGATCTTCCAGGACCCGATGTCGAGCCTGAACCCGCGCATGCGCGCCGGCGAGATCCTCGCCGAGCCGCTGCTCGCGCATGGGCTCGCGACGCCTGCCGAGGCGCGCGCGCGCGCCGCCGCGCTGCTCGGCCGCGTCGGCCTCGACGCCGCGATGCTCTCGCGCTTCCCCCACCAGTTCTCGGGTGGCCAGAAGCAGCGCCTCTGCATCGCGCGCGCGCTCGCGCTCGACCCGGCGCTGATCGTCGCCGACGAGGCGGTGTCCGCGCTCGACGTGTCGATCAAGGCGCAGGTCGTCGACCTCATGCTCGAGCTGCAGGCCGCGCTCGGCATCGCCTACCTCTTCATCTCCCACGACATGTCCGTGGTCGAGCGGATCGCGCATCGCGTCGCGGTGATGCGCCTCGGGGAGATCGTGGAGATCGGCCCGCGCGCGGCGGTCTTCGACGACCCGCGCCATCCCTACACGCGCCGCCTGCTCGCCGCGGTCCCCGTGCCCGATCCCGCGCGCCGCCGCGCCCGCGCGGCGATCGAGGACGGCGAGCTGCCGAGCCCGCTGCGCGCGCCCTCCTACGTCCCGCCCGCGCGTCGCTACGAGCAGGTCGCGCCAGGCCACCTCGTCCTCGACGACGCGGCCGCGTGAGCGCGCGCGCCACCCCCGACCAGGCGATCCGCCCCATGCCCGAGCCCGCCTTCGACTTCGACGCCCCGATCGACCGCCGCGCGGCCGTGGACTGCCGCAAGTGGAACCGCTACCCGGCGGACACGCTGCCGATGTGGGTCGCCGACATGGATTTCGGCGTGCCCGCGCCGATCCGCGAGGCGCTGCGCGCGCGCCTCGACCATCCGGTCCTCGGCTATGCCGGTCCGCCGCCGGCGCTGGTCGAGGCCATCCTCGCCATGCTCGAGGCGCGCCATGGCTGGCGCGTCGCGCCCGAGGCGATCGTCATGCTTCCCGGCGTCGAGCCCGGCTTCAACATGGCGCTGCGCGCGCTGCTGCGCCCCGGCGACGGGGTCGCGATCCAGTCGCCCGCCTACGCGCCGATCCGCGCCGCGCCTGGCCACTGGGGGCTCGGGCGCGTGGAGGTGCCGGTGGCGGACGGGGTCGCGGCGATGGAGGGCGCGCTCTCGCGCCCCGGCACGCGCGCCCTGCTCCTGTGCAACCCGCACAACCCGACAGGCGCGGTCCTCGACGCGCCGGCGCTGTCGCGGATCGCCGCGGCCTGCCTGCGCCACGACGTGCTGGTCGTCTCGGACGAGATCCATTGCGACCTCGTGCTCGACGGTCGACGCCATGTCCCGATCGCCGCGCTCGATCCCGAGGTCGCGCGGCGCAGCGTGACGCTGATGTCGGCGAGCAAGACCTACAACGTCGCCGGGCTTAAGGCGGCCTTCGCCATCGTGCCCGATCCCGGGCTGCGCCAGCGCTTCGTCGCAGCGCGCGCCGGCATGGTCGACAGCGTGAACCTGATGGGCCTGGTGGCGACCGAGGCCGCGCTGCGCGGCTGCGAGGAGTGGCGACGCGCCCTCCTCTCCTGCCTCGCGGCGAACCGCGACTTCCTCGCCGCCGAGCTCGCGCGGCGATTCCCGTCGATCGGCTTCGCGCCACCGCAGGCGTCCTTCCTCGCCTGGCTGGATTGCCGCGCGCTCGGCCTCGGCGCCGACCCGCAGGCCTTCTTCCTCGAGCGCGCGCGCGTCGCCTTCTCGCCAGGCGCCGAGTTCGGCCCGCTCGGCGAGGGCCATGTCCGGCTGAACTTCGGCTGCCGCCGCGCCACGCTCGCCGAGGCGCTCGACCGCATGGAGGCGGCGCTGGCCGCGCGCGGCTAGCGCCGCGCGAACAGGCGCAGGGCAGGCACCGCGAGGCAGGCGAGCGCCAGGCCCGACAGCGTGCCCGCGAGCGGCGTGCGCAGGAAGACCGCGAGGTCGCCGCCGGAGAGCAGCATCGACTGCCTGAACGCATCCTCCGCGCGGTCGCCGAGCACCATCGCGAGCACGAGCGGCGCGATCGGGTAGTCGAGCGCCTTCATCGCGTAGCCGACGAGCCCGAAGCCGAGCAGCAGCCAGAGGTCGAAGGGCGAGCCCGCCACGCTCCATGCGCCGAGCACGCAGATCACCGCGATGACCGGGCCGTTGATCGCGAGCGGGACCTGCATCAGCCGCGCGAAGAGGGGGACGGTCGCGAGCGCGAGCGCCACCGCGGCCAGGTTGGACAGGTACATCGACGCGATCAGGCCCCAGGCGAAGTCCGGACGCTCCCGGAAGAGCGTCGGTCCCGGCGTGATGCCCCAGATCATCAGGCCGCCGAGCAGGACCGCCGCGGTCGCGGAACTCGGCAGGCCGAGCGCCAGCATCGGCAGCATCGCGCTCGAGCCCGCGGCCTGGTCGGCGGTCTCCGCGGAGACCAGCCCCTCGGGCTCGCCGCGCCCGAAGCGGTGGCGGTTGCGAGACACGCGCCGGGCGATGCCGTAGCTCATGAAGGAGGCGGCGGTCGGGCCGCCCGGCGCGATCCCCATCCAGCATCCCACGAGTGCGCTGCGCAGGAGCGCGATCCAGTACCGCGGCCAGCGCAGCGCGGCGCGGCCGACCTCGGCCAGGTCGAGGCGCGTCGCGACCGCCCTGGGCGCGACCGGCGACTGGACGCCCTCCAGGACCTCGCCGATGCCGAACAGCCCGATCACGACCACGAGCAGGCTGATGCCGCGCATCAGGTCCGGGACGTCGTAGGTCAGGCGCACGGAACCCGAGATCGTGTCCATGCCAACCGACGCCATCGCGAGGCCAAGGCAGATCGACACCGCGGTCTTGAACGGGTCGCCGCCGCCGAAGGCCACGAAGCTCGCGAAGGCGAGCGCGAAGACGGCGAAGTACTCGACCGGCGAGAAGAGCAGCGCGAAGCGCGTCACCCAGCCGGCCAGCAGCGTCACGACGACGACGCCGAACAGGGCGCCGAAGCCCGAGGACAGGAAGGCGAAGACGAGCGCCTGCGTCGCCTTGCCGTCCCTTGCCATCGGGTAGCCGTCGAAGGTCGTGGCCACCGACGATGGCTCGCCGGGGATGTTGAAGAGGATAGATGTCGTCGAGCCGCCGATCAGCGCGCCCCAGTAGATGCTGGTCAGAAGGATGATCGCCGCCACCGGGTCCATCGCGAAGGTCAGCGGCAGGAGCAGGCTGACGCCGTTGGGCGCGCCCAGGCCGGGCAGCACCCCCACGAGCAGCCCGAAGAGCACGCCCGCGACCATGAGCAGCAGGTGCTTCGCGCTCAGCGCGATCGCGAAGCCCTCGAGCAGCTGGGAGAGGTTGTCGGCCACGCGGCCCTCACCACAGCCCGAGCAGCGGGCCGAGCGGGCCCTTCGGCAGCGGCATCCTGAACAGCCGCTCGAAGACCACGAAGAGCCCGGCCGGGAGCAGCAGCGCGATCGCGAGCGTCGTGCGCCAGGCCACGCCGCCGACGAGGCCGACCGCGACCACGACGTAGAGGGCGATGGCGGGGTAGAAGCCGAGCATGGGCGCGAGCACGGCGAAGGCCGCGAGCGGCAGCGCGAAGCGCGCCATGCGCCAGGCCTGCACGCCCGTCACGAGGCCCGGCGGGTCGCCGCGCGCAAGCAGGGCGCGGGCGAGGACGATGGCGGCGGCCACGGCGAGCAGCAGGCCGACGCGGAACGGGAAGTAGCCGGCCTCCGGGCCCGAGCGGCTCCAGCCCGTGTCGAGCTCGCGCGCGCCGAGCATGATCGCCGCCGCCACCGCGATCGCGAAGAGCGCGAAGCCGATCTCGGCGGCGCGCCGCGACAGGGCGCGGGGAGCGGAAGGCTGGGACATGCCGGGGCGCGGCGTCGCGAGGGGGCGGCGCGCGGCGGAGCCGTGGCCCGCCGCGCGCGCCCTGCCTTACTTGACCAGCCAGCCCTGCTCCTCGAAGACGAGGCGGCTGCGCGCCTCGTCCGCGACGATGAACCGCGCGAACTCCTCGCCGGTCAGGAACGTCCCGCTCTGCGACGTGCGCGCGATGTACTCCGCCCAGTCCGGCGTCTCGAAGACCTTGCGCAGCACGCCGACCCAGAAGGCCGTCGCGTCGGCGCCGACCCCGGGAGGCAGGTAGACCGCGCGCGGCATCTTGAACTCCTCGATGCCGAGCCCCTGCTCGCGGCAGGTCGGGATGTCCGACCAGGCCATCGTGTCCGTGACCCTGGGCCCCGCCGCCAGGCGCGCCTTGCTGAACACGCAGAGCGGGCGGCCCTGCGCGGCCTTCCACTGGCCGACATTCTCGGCGGGGTTGTTGGTGTTGCCGTCGATGTGGCCGCCGGCGAGCTGCACCGCCGCCTCGCCGCCCGACTTGAAGGGGATGTAGGTGACCCTGGCCCCGGCCGCCTTCTCGATCAGGCGCACCAGCGTCTCGTCGAGGTCCTTCGACTGGGAGCCGCCCATCTTCACCGTCCCGGCCTTCGCGGCCGCGGCGAAGTCGGCAGCCGTCTTCCACGGCGCGTCCTGGCGCACCCAGAGCAGGAACTCGTCGAAGGCGAGCGCCGCGACGGGGGTGTGTTCCTCGCGCTTCCAGCCGACCCGCGCGACCAGCGGCAGCAGCCACTGGTTGGACGTGCCGAAGACGACGCGATGCGCGTCGCCCGTCCCCATCTTGCCGTGCACGAAGCCCTCGGCGCCCGAGCCGCCGCCCTTGATCGACACGACGATCGGCTGGGACACGAGGTTGTGCTTCTGGATGATCGTCTGGATCGTGCGCGCGAAGATGTCGGTGCCGCCGCCCGCGCCGGCGGTGACGACGAACTCGATCGGCTTCGACGGGGTGAAGGCGACCGCCTCCGGCATCGTCGCGGTGGCAAGGGCCCCCGCCATCGCCAGTCCGGCCGCGTAACGCGCTGCGCTGTTCATCCTCTCCTCCTCTGCTTGGCGTTCCTGGTTATCGTTGTGCCGCTGCGTGCCGGCGATGCCCTACTCCGCGGCCGCCGCGACGCCGCGCTGGCGGAGCGCGAGGCGCGCCGCGATCAGCATCGCCGCCTTGCTGGCGCCCGGGTTGGCGAGGTTGCGGCCGGCGATGTCGTAGGCGGTGCCGTGCGCCGGGGTGCAGACCGGCACCTTGTAGCCGCCGATCAGCGTCACGCCCTGGTCGAAGCCCATGAGCTTGATCGCGATCTGCCCCTGGTCGTGGTACATCGTCTGCACGGCGTCGAAGTCGCCGCGGCGCGCGCGCAGGAACACGGTGTCGGACGGGAACGGACCGTCGCAGGCGATGCCGCGCGCCCTTGCCTCGCGCACCGCCGGCGCGATCTCCCCCTCGTCCTCGTGCCCGAAATTGCCTCCATCGCCGGCATGCGGGTTGAGCGCCGCCACCGCGATGCGCGGGCGCTCGAAGCCCGCGTCGCGCATGCAGCGGTCGGTCAGCACGAGCGCGTCGAGCACGGCCTCGCGGGTGATCATCCGCGCGACGTCCGACAGCGCGACATGCGAGGTGACGCGCGCGTTCCAGATCGCCGGCAGGATGTTGAACTCCCGGCCCGGCCCGCCCGAGAGCTCCTCGTTCAGGATCTCCACCTCGTCGACGAAGGACGGCCGCGCGAGCCGCATCGCGTGCTTGTTGAACGGCGTGAAGGCGACGGCCTCGGCGAGGCCCGACTGCCCGAGGCGCAGCACGGCGCGGAAGTTCTCGATGGAGAAGCGCCCGCCGGCGGCGCTGCTCGTGCCCGCGGAAAGCGTGGAGGGGTCGAGGTGCCCGAGGTCGCGCAGCACGGCCACGCCACGGCCCCTGGGCGCGCCGGCCGCCTCGTTCCAGTCCGGCACGTCGACGCGCACGCCCGCGATGCGCATGCCCTCGTCGAGCGCGCGACGGTCGCCGACGACCACGAAGTTGGCGGCGGCCCGCACCTCCGGGTCGGCCAGGAGCTTGGCCACGAGCTCGAGCCCTATGCCCGCGGGATCGCCCATGGCGAGCGCGATGACGGGCGGATTGGCAGGGGGCGCGGCTGTCGTCATGGGCGGTCCTCGCGATGGCCTCCGGTTTTCCAGGGGCCGTATTCCATGCAATATACGTCTTCGATCGCCGCTTGAAAGCCGCTTTCCGTCCGGGGCCGGGTATTTGAATGCAATATGACCAGGAAGGCGGCGTTCGCGCCGAGGGCCAGGACGAACAGCCCGCGGCCGGCCATGGCCGGGCCACACAGGCCGCGGTCGACGCGCTGCGCCACCTGGTGCTCGAGGGCGAGCTCGCGCCCGGCGCGCGCCTGTCGGAGCGCGCGATCCGCGACCGCATCAGCGTCTCGCGCACGCCTCTGCGCGAGGCGCTCAAGATCCTCGCCGCGGAGGGCCTGCTCGTCCTCGAGCCGAACCGCGGCGCCAGCGTCCCGCGCTTCGGGCTGGAGGACCTGCGCGCCGCCTACGAGCTGCTTGCGGCGCTGGAGGAGAAGGCGGGCGAGCTCGCCTGCCAGCGCGCCTCCGACGCGGAGATCGAGGCCATCGCCGCGCTCCACGCGCGGATGGTCGAGCGGCACGCGGCGCGCGACCGGCCGGGCTACTTCGCGCTCAACAAGCAGGTCCACCTCGCGATCGTGGACGCCGGCGGGAACGCGGCGATCTCGCGTGCCTATCGCGCCGAGTCCGCGCGCGTCGACCGGTTCCGCTATGTCGGCAACCGCGACCCCGCGGCCTGGTCCCGCGCGATACGCCAGCACGAGCAGATGCTCGACGCGCTGCGCCAGCGCGAGCCCCTGCTCCTGCGCGAGACGCTCGCCGCGCATCGGCGCACCGGATGGGAGCTGGCGCGCGCCCAGCACGCGGCCGAGCACGACGCGCCGGCGAAGGGCTGAGCCGCCCCCGGCGCTCAGCGCACCGGGATGTCGGCGGCGACCAGCTCGCGCAGCTCGTCGGTCACTTCCGGGCG
>JBEGVV010000142.1:0-33422 GCA_041178225.1 Pseudomonadota bacterium
TCTCGATCCCGATGCTCTACTTCATGGTCGGGGCGCAGAACCTCGGCGGCTGACGCTAGTCCAGCCGAGAACGAGAAAGGCGGGGTCCACGGACCCCGCCTTTTTTCTTGCCCGGACGCCAGCGCCCCCTGGGGCGCTCAGGCTGGCAGCAGCGCCGCCGCCACGCGGCGGTTCTCGCCCAGCAGCACGTTGAAGGTCCGGCAGGCAGCGCCGGTCGCCATGCCCTCGATCCTGATCCCCCGCGCGCGCAGCCCCTCGCGCAGGGCGGCGGGAACGGCGGCCATGCCAGGGCCGCAGCCGAGGATCAGCAACTCGATACCCGGATCGGCGTCCAGCAGGACCTGCAGGGAGCCCAGCGTCGCGTCCGCGAGGCTCGATGCAGGCCATGGCCACGCGCCGCGCGCGCTCACCAGCAGCGCGCCATCCACGCGCGCACCCGCAACGCGGAAGCCGCCACCGCCATAGCCCTCGATGGCCGGCCTGGCCACCATCGCCGGAGGCGCCGGGCTCCGCTCCTCGCGCATGCGGACGTGCGCCTGCCGCGCCGATCAGGGCGTCGGGGCCGCCGCGTCGCCCTGGGCCTGGGCCTCGGTGACCGGCCCGCGGCGCAGCTTGTCCTCGCCGAGGAAGAGCAGGATGGGCGCCGCGATGAAGATCGACGACGAAGTCGCGAGGACGATGCCGAACAGCATCGTGATCGCGAATTCCTCGAGCGCCTCGCCGCCGAACAGCGCCAGCGGGATCGTCGCGAGGAAGGTCGCCATCGACGTCCCGATCGTGCGCGAAAGGGTCTCGTTGATCGACAGGTCGATGAGCTGGCGCAGCGGCATGGTCTTGAACTTGCGCAGGTTCTCGCGCATCCGGTCGTAGACCACGACCTTGTCGTTGATCGAGTAGCCCATGATCGTGAGGATCGCGGCGATGGCCGTCAGGTTGAACTGGAACCCGGTCAGGACGTAGAAGCCGACGACCTTCGTCACGTCGAGGACGAGGGTGATGACGGCGCCGACGCCGAACTGCCACTCGAATCGGAACCAGATGTAGGCGAGCATCGCCAGCAGCGAGAAGCCGAGCGCGAGCATGCCGTTGACGAAGAGCTCGCGGCTGACCGACCCGCCCACCGCCTCGACCCTGCGGACCTGCATCCCGGCGCGGAACTTCTCGAGCCCGGCGCGCACCTCCTCGACGGCGCATTGCTGCGCCTCTTCCTCGGTGACGGCGCGCTGGCGCGCGGCACGCTCCTGGTCGTTCGCGGGCGGACGCTTTGCCCGGCAGCGCTCGGCCACGTCGGCGCGCTGGCGCTCGAGGCGGATGAGCACGTCCTGCGGGCTGCCGAATTGCTGCAGGCCCACCTGGCCGAGGTTGAGGGCGGACATCGCCGGGCGGAGCGCGCCGAAGTCGACCGGCCCGGGGCCGCGCGCCTCGATCACGATCCCGCCCTTGAAGTCGATGCCGTAGTTGAGCCCGGGCGCGAAGTAGAGGACGACCGACAGGATCGACAGCAGCGCCGAGAAGATGAGGCCCGCGTGGCGGCCCTTCATGAACTGGATCTGCGTCCCGTCGGGAACGAGGCGGAGCCTGGGGAAGAGTTGCATCCGGGGGGGCTCCTTCAGGCCGGAAGGGCTGTGCGGCGGCGCCAGCGCAGCCAGGTCACCATCAGCAGGCGGACGACGATCGTCGCCGTGAACATCGAGGTGATGATGCCGAAGGTGATGGTGACCGCGAAGCCCTTCACCGGGCCGGAGCCGAAGGCGTAGAGCAGCATCATCTTGATGAGCGTGGTCAGGTTGGAGTCGACGATCGTCGAGAAGGCGCGCTTGAAGCCCGATTCCATCGCCGCGAACGGGGTCTTGCCGAGCTTCGTCTCCTCGCGGATGCGCTCGTTGATCAGGATGTTCGCGTCGACCGAGAGGCCGAGCGTCAGCAGGACGCCCGCCATGCCCGGCAGGGTCAGCGTCGCCTCGAGCAGGTTCAGGATCGCGAGCGTCAGGGCGAGGTTCGCGAACAGGCCGACGCAGGCGAAGGCACCGAAGAGCCCGTAGGTCCAGACGATGAAGACGAGGACGAGCGCTGCGCCGACCAGGATCGAGATGAAGCCCGCGCGGATCGCGTCCGCGCCGAGGTCCGGCCCGACCGTGCGCTCCTCGACGATCGTGAGCGGCGCGGGCAGCGCGCCCGCGCGCAGCAGCACGGCGAGCTCGCTGGCGCTCGCGGCGCTGAAGCTGCCGCTGATCTGGCCGCGCCCGCCCGTGATCGGCTCGCGGATCGACGGCGCGGTGATCACCTTGCCGTCGAGCACGATGGCGAAGGGCTGGCCCACGTTGGCGCGGGTGATGTCGGCGAAGCGCCGCGTGCCCACCGAATCGAAGGTGAAGTTCACCACCCACTCGCCGGTCTGCGGGTTCGTGCCGGCGCGCGCGTCGGTCAGGCTCGCGCCGTCGACCTCGACGCGCTGGCGAACGGGATAGATGCGCATCGCGTCGGCGCGATCGGAGCCGGGCAGGCAGTTCACGCCCGCCGGGCCCCGGCCGGAGCTGCAATCCGCCGTCGCGTCGAGCAGGTGGAACGTCATCTTCGCGGTCGTGCCGAGCAGCCGCTTGCTGCTCTCGAGGTCGTCGATGCCCGGCTGCTGCACGAGGATGCGCGCGTTGCCCTGGCGCGCGATCTGGAGCTCCCTGATCCCCTCGGGATCCAGGCGCCGGCGCACGATCTCCATCGACTGCTCGATGGTCTTGGTCGCCTTGTCGCGCAGCGCGACCTCGGAGAGCTCGAGCGTGACGAGCCCCTCGGGCGTGGCATTGACGACGAGGTCGGGCGTGGAGCCGCCGAAGGCGCCGGTCGAGACAGGCTGCGCGAGCTCGCGCAGGAGCCGCTGCGCCTCGGCGGCCTGCGAGGGATCGCGCAGCTGGAGTTGCACGCCCTGGCCGCGTATCGCGAGGCCTGAATAGCGGATCTCGGTGCCGCGCAGTCGCACCAGCACGGAATCGCGGATGTTGTTGAGGCGCTCGCGGACCACAGCCTGCATGTCCACCTCCAGCAGGAGGTAGGAGCCACCGCGCAGGTCGAGGCCCAGGTTCACGTGCCGCCACGGGAACCAGGCCGGCAGGCCGATGCTCTCGCGCGGCAGGAACGCGGGAAGCGACAGCAGCACGCCGAGCGCGCAGACCGCGTTGATCAGCCAGATTTTCCAGCGCGCGAAGAAGAGCATCGGATCACCGCGGGGCGCGGGGGCCTTGGCCCCCGTCGCGTCAGGACTTCAGGCGCGAGACGTATTCGTCGTGGCCCAGCGAGTCGTAGAGCTTGCGCTTGACCGGGTCGCGCAGCGTCTCGTGCGCCTCGGCCGCGGCGGCGTCGCCCTGCCTGCCCGCGAAGGCCTCCTCGATGGCCTCGGCGGTCGCGTCCTGCTTGAGGCCGAGCGCCTTGTAGAACGCCCCTTCCTCCTTCGGCTTGGCCGGCTTGGCCTCGCCGCCAGAGACGGGCTCGCCCTTGGCGCGCACCTCGACGACCATGCCCTTGAGCGCCTTCACGCGGACATTCGCCGCGAGCTCGAGGCCGATCTCGTTGCCGTCGACATGAACCACCTTGCCGATCAGGCCGCCGGAGGTCACGACCGTGTCGCCGCGCTTGATGGCCTCGAGCATCGCGCGCTGCTCCTTCATCTTCTTCTGCTGCGGGCGGATCAGCAGGAAGTAGAAGACGACGAAGATCAGCACGAGCGGCGCGAGCTGCATCAGCATCGAGCCGCCGGAATCCGCGGCCTGCGCGTAAGCAGGGGAAATCAGCATCGGCGACGTTTCCTCGTTCTGGGGGGCGGTTTCGACTGTCCGGGCAACCCCTGCGCGAGGTCCGCGCCGGGCGCGGCGGAATATACAAGCCGACCGCCGGAATGCAACGCCGGCAGGGGGTTAGGGTTGACCACGGGCCGTGCCCGCAACTACCGTCCGCGGCCCTCGACAGCATCGTCCGGAACAACCGCCATGACAGACCAGCGCCTCGTCGACGCCCTCGAGAGGATCGCCGCCGCGCTCGAGCGGCGCGCGCCGCCGCCCGCCTCGGCGGCCGACCTCGATGCCGCCGACGCCTTCGTCTGGCATGCCGACGCGGGCCGCCTCGGCCCGGTCCCCAGGGTCAACCGCGTCGACATCGGCCTCCTGCGCGGCGTCGATCGCCAGCGCGACATCCTCCTCGACAACACCACGCGCTTCGCCGAGGGCTACCCCGCCAACAACGCGCTGCTCTGGGGCGCGCGCGGCATGGGCAAGAGCTCGCTGGTCAAGTCCGTGCACGCGGCCGTGAACGCGCGTCGCCCGGGCGCGCTTGCGCTCGTCGAGATCCATCGCGAGGACATCCCCACCCTGCCCCAGCTGCTGTCCATCCTGCGCGGGTCGGCGCGGCGCTTCGTGCTGTTCTGCGACGACCTTTCCTTCGAGCAGGAGGACGCGGCCTACAAGTCGCTCAAGGCCGTTCTCGAGGGCGGCGTCGAGGGCAGGCCCGACAACGTGGTCTTCTACGCGACCTCGAACCGACGCCATCTCATGCAGCGCGACATGATCGAGAACGAGCGCGCGACCGCGATCCACCCCGGCGAGGCGGTCGAGGAGAAGGTCTCGCTCTCCGACCGCTTTGGCCTGTGGCTGGGATTCCATGTCTGCGACCAGGACACGTTCTTCGCGATGATCGATGGCTATGCCGCCGCGCTTGGCCTCGACGTGACGGCCGAGCGGCTGCGCGCCGAGGCGGTCGAGTGGTCGGTGACGCGTGGCGCGCGCTCGGGGCGCGTCGCGTGGCAGTTCATCCAGGACCTCGCCGGCCGCCTCGGCAAGCGGATAGGCTGAGGGGAATCAGCCGCCCGCCGACATGTGCGGGCGCGGGTCGACGGGCCTGCCGTCCCGCCTCAGCTCGAAATGCAGCTGCGGCGAGGACACGCTGCCGCTCTGCCCGACCTTGCCGATGCCCTGCCCGCGCTGGACCTGCGCGCCACGCTCGACGCCGATCTCGTCGAGATGCGCGTAGGCGCTCATCCATCCGTCGGCGTGGCGCAGCAGCACGAGGTTCCCGAAGCCGCGCAATTCGTTGCCTGCGTAGACCACGACGCCGTTCTCTGCCGCGCGCACCGGCGTGCCGAGCCCTGCCGCGATGTTGATGCCGTCGTTCTGGAGGCCGCCCGGCTTGGCGCCGAAGCTGGAGACGACGTCGCCGCGGACGGGCCAGAGGAAGCGCCCCGCCGCGCGCGCCTGCGGGCGCGCGTCGATTGGCGGCGCGACGGGCGCCGAGGCCTGCGGCGGCTGGACGGGGGGCTGCGCCGCGGCCGGGGGCTGCGGGGCGGGCTGGACCGAGCCTTCCGCCTCGCCACTCGCTGGCGGCCTGCCGCCACGCGTCTCGGCCGGCGCGGGTGCCGCGGGCGCGGGCAGCGGCGCGACCGCGACGGCGCCGCGGGGCGCGGAAGGTTGCGCCTGCTGATCCGCGCGGGCCGCCTGCTGCGGGGCTTGCGAGGAAGGCCCCGCCGGCGCCGCGCCGCCGCGCGGCAGGCGGAGCTGCTGCCCCGGCTGGAGCGCGTAGGGCGGCCGGAGGCCGTTCGCGTCGATCAGGGCGCGGACAGGCACGTTGGCGCGGCGCGCGACCGCGTAGAGCGTGTCGCCGCGCTGGGCGACGACCATGCCGCTGGAGGCCTCCGCGCGGGACAGCGCCGGTCGCGTGCCGCCGCCCTGGGTCACCGGCGCGGGCGGACCGCCGCGCGTCTCGCAGGCCGCGAGCAGCGCGAGCGCCGCCAGCGCCAGCCAGCGCGCGCGCGCCTCAGGCACTGTTCCTCTGAGGGTCGGCCGCGCCACTCTCCGGCAGCCCGGACACCATCGGGACGAAGCGCACGGCCGCCAGCTCCTCGGTCTGCACGCCATCGGCCGTCTTGCGCAGGCGCAGCAGCCGCTGCTCGCGCTTCTCCCGGCCGACCGGCAGCACGAGCAGCCCGCCGACCGCGAGCTGGTCGACCAGCGCGGCCGGCACCTCGTCGGGCGCGGCGGTGACGATGATGCGGTCGAAGGGAGCCTGGGCCGGCCATCCGGCCCATCCGTCGCCGTGCCGCGAAACGATGTTGTTGATGCGCAGGTCGCGGAAGCGCGCCTCGGCGTCGGCCAGCAGGGGCCTGTGCCGCTCGATCGTGTAGAGGCGCCGGCAGAGATGGGAGAGCACGCTCGCCTGGTAGCCCGAGCCCGTGCCGACCTCGAGCACCTTGTGGCGCGCCCCCACCTCGATCGCCTGCGTCATCAGCCCGACCACGGTCGGCGCGCTCAGCGTCTGGCCATGCGCGATGGGCAGCGCGGTGTCCTCGTAGGCGCGGTCGAGGAACTGCGGCGGGCAGAACGCCTCGCGCGGCGTGCGCTCGATCGCGGACAGCACGCGCGTGTCGGTCACGCCGGAGCGGCGCAACTCCATGACGAGGCGGATCTTGTGGTTCGGCGTCGTCATTCCAGCAGGCCGGCGATGCGCGCCAGCGTCTCGCCATGGGTGAGGTCGAGATGCAGCGGCGTGACGGAGATCCAGCCGGCGTTGGTCGCGTGCAGGTCGGTTCCCGCGCGCCCCGGTTCCGATTGCCGCATCGCGCCGATCCAGTAGTAGTTCTGGCCCCGCGGATCCTGGTTCTCGACCAGTTCGTCGCCGATCTTGTGGCGCCCCTGCGCCGCCGCGCGCAGGCCGCGCACGCGCTCCGGCGGGCGGTCGGGCAGGTTCACGTTCATCAGCACGTCCGCGGGCCAGCCGATCCGCGCGAGGCTCCGCACGACCTTCGGCACGAAGGCCTGCGACGTCTTCCAGTGGACGACGTCCCGCTTCGTGAAGACCTGGCTGAAGGCGATCGACGGCACGCCGAGAAGCGTCGCCTCCATCGCCGCGGCGACGGTGCCCGAATAGGTCACGTCGTCGCCAAGGTTCGCGCCGCGGTTGACGCCCGAAAGGCAGAGCGTCGGCCGCTTGTCCTTGAGCAGGTGCCCGATCGCGAGGAGCACGCTGTCGGTCGGCGTGCCGTCGACGGCATAGCGCCGCTCGGCCACCCGCCGGATGCGCAGCGGGCGCCGGATCGTGAGCCCGTGCGCGACCGCGCTCTGCTCCGTCTCCGGAGCGACGACCCAGACGTCGCTGGACAGCTTGCGCGCCGCCTTCTCGAGGATCGCGATGCCCGGCGCATCGATCCCGTCGTCGTTGGTGACGAGGATGCGCGCGCGCGACAGGTCGATGGCGGGTGCGGCCATGGGCTCAGCCGATCGCCTCGATGCCGCCCATGTAGGGGCGCAGGACGGGCGGCACGGCGATGCGTCCCTTCTCGTCCTGGAAGTTCTCCATCACCGCGATGAGCGCGCGGCCGATGGCGATGCCCGAGCCATTCAGCGTGTGGACGTGGCGCGCGCCCTTCTCCCCGGGCTTGCGGCAGCGGGCGTTCATGCGCCGCGCCTGGAAGTCGCCGCAGTTCGAGCAGGACGAGATCTCGCGATACGCGCCCTGCCCCGGCAGCCAGACCTCGATGTCGTAGGTCTTGCGCGAGGCGAAGCCCATGTCGCCCGCGCAGAGCAGCATGACCCTGTAGGGCAGGCCCAGGCGCCGCAGCACCTCCTCCGCCGCCGACGTCATGCGCTCATGCTCGGCGGCGGACTGCTCCGGCGTCGTGATGGAGACCAGCTCGACCTTGTTGAACTGGTGCTGGCGGAGCATCCCGCGCGTGTCCTTGCCCGCGGCCCCGGCCTCGGAGCGGAAGCAGGCGGTGTGCGCCGTGAAGCGCATGGGCAGCTGGCCCTCGTCGACGATCTCGCCCGCGACGAGGTTCGTGAGCGGCACCTCGGCCGTCGGGATGAGCCAGTAGCCGTTGGTGGTGCGGAAGAGGTCGTCGGCGAACTTCGGCAGGTTGCCGGTGCCGAACGCGGCCTGGTCGCGCACGAGCATCGGCGGGCTCGCCTCGGTGTAGCCGAACTCGCCCGTGTGGAGGTCGAGCATGAACTGCGCCAGCGCGCGCTCGAGCCGGGCGAGCGGCCCGCGCAGCACGGTGAAGCGCGCGCCGGAGATCCGCGAGGCACGCTCGAAGTCCATCATGCCGAGCGCCTCGCCGAGCTCGTAGTGCTCGCGCGGCTTGAACGCGAAGCGCGGCGGCTCGCCCCAGCGCCGCTGCTCGGCGTTGCCCGTCTCGTCCCTGCCATCGGGCACGTCGGCGTGCGGGATGTTCGCGATCGTCGCCAGCTCGGCATCGAGCCGCGCGGAGGCGTCGGCCTCGCCAGCCTCGACGGCGGCCAGCTCGTCCTTCAGGCGCGCGACCTCGGCCATCAGCGCCTGCGCGTCGTCCTCGCGCTTCTGCGCCTTGGCCTGCCCGATCTCCTTAGAAGCCGCGTTGCGCCGCGCGAGCAGCGCGTCGCGCCTCGACTGCGCCTCGCGGCGCGCCTGGTCGATCGCCAGGAGCTGCGCCGAGAGCGGCGCGAGGCCGCGGCGCGCGAGGCCGGCGTCGAAGGCGGCGGGGTCGTCGCGGATCGTCTTGATGTCGTGCATGGGAATCGCCCGGAAAGGCCCTGTCGCGCGCTTATAGGCGCCGCGGGAGTCCCGTGTCCAGAAACCGGGCCTGGCGACGCCCGGTCAGCGCGCGAGGTTGAAGTCGTTTTCCTCGAAGACCTGGCTCGGCGCCGCGGCAGGCTTCGGCGCCTGGGCGGCGGCGGCGGCCGGCGCGGTCGAGCCCGCTGCGGTTTTTTCCTCCGCGGCGTCCTCGTCCTCCTCCTCCGGCTTCTCGAAGAAGCGCGCGATGACGATGGCGGCCTCGTAGAGGACGTACATCGGGATCGCGAGCGCCAGCTGGCTGAAGACGTCGGGAGGCGTGACGATCGCGGCGAAGGTCACCAGCGCCACGACGGCGTAGCGTCGCTTCTCGGCGAGCTGCCGCGGCGTGAGGATGCCCACGCGGCAGAGAAGGACGAGGAGGACGGGCAGCTCGAAGCTGATCCCGAAGGCTAGTATCAGCGCCATGACGAACGAGAGGTACTCGTTCATCTTGGCCTCGAACTGGATGGGCACCGCCCCTCCGGCCTCCCTCGGTATCTCGAAGCTGGCGAAGAACTGCAGGCCGTAGGGCAGGATCAGGAAATAGAGGAAGGCCGCGCCGAGCGCGAACATGAAGGGCGTCGCGACGAGGAACGGCAGGAAGGCGCTCTTCTCGTTCTGGTAGAGCCCGGGGGCCACGAATTTCCAGAGCTGCCCGGCGACGATCGGGAAGGAGATGCAGACCGCGCCCCATGCAGCCAGCTTCACGTAGGTGAAGAAGGCCTCGGTCGGCGCCGTGAAGATCATGCGCCGCCCCTCGGGATGGGGCAGCGAGTTCATCGGCGCGACGAGGATCGAGAAGATCTGCTTGTGGAAGACGTAGCAGACGATGAACGCCACGAAGAACGCCAGCGCCGACCAGATGAGCCGCTGGCGCAGCTCGATCAGGTGGTCGATCAGCGGCATCTTCCTGTCGCCGGGCGGGCCGTCGTTGTCTTCGTCTGCGGTTGCCGTGCTCATGGTGTCAGGCTCAGGCGCCCGTGGAGGGCGGCTTCGGGGCGGATGCCGTCGCGGCGGTCGCCTGCGCCGGCCCGGGAGCCGGGGCGGCAGGCGTGGCGGGGGCCGCCGGGGCCGCGGCCGCGGGAGGCGCCGTGATGTCGGGCGCCCGCAGCGCCTCCTGGATCCTGCCCTTCGGGTCGACGCTGTCCTGGATCATCTGCTCGAGCCCGCCATACTCGAGCTTCTGGACCTGCTTCTTCACCTCGTCGAGTTCGGCCTCCCGGACCATGTCGTCCACGTTGGTCTGGAAGTCGCGCGCCATGCCCCGGGCCTTCGCCACGAACTTGCCGAGGGTCCGTAGCGTTCCCGGCAATTCCTTGGGGCCGATGAAGATCAGGGCCGCGGCCCCGATCACGAGCAATTCGTTCCAGTCGAACATGCGGAAGCCGTGCTACCCGGGATGCGCCGCGCCGCGACGGGCGCCGCGCGTCAGACCTTCGCTTCCTTCTTCGCGGCCTCGGCCACGGCCGGCGCCTGGTCGGTCACCTGGCCAGCGGACTGGGCGGCGGCGTCGGCGGGCTTCGGAGCCTCGTCCTCGCCTTCCTTGAGGCCCTTCTTGAAGGCCGTCACGCCCTTGGCCATGTCGCCCATCAGCTTGGGGATCTTGCCCGCGCCGAACAGCAGCAACACGATCACCAGCACGACGAGCCAGTGCCAGATGCTGAAGCTACCCATCGTCTCGTCTCCCTATGTCCTTGGCGCATCGCCAAAACGGACGCGCAATGTCTCAGATGGAGGCCGGGCGTTCAACCCGGCCGTTGCCGGCGTCATATGGTGCCGGAGGCCGGGAAGACGAAGGCCTGCGCCTGGTCGAGCTCGACCGCGAGGATGGTTCCCTCCGGTGGCAGGAAGCGCCCCGGCACGCGGGCATGGAAATGGCGATGATGCGCGTCGCCCTCGCCCGCCGCTCCGTCCCGGCCGAGGCAGAGATGGATCCACGAGCTGCGCCCGAGGAGCCGCGCCGCGATGACCTTCGCGGGGCACGCGGCATCGTCGCCGGCCTCGCGGAGCCTCAGGCCCTCCGGGCGGATGAGCACCCGCGCGCGCGCGCCGTCGCGCAGGCCCGGCGCGGCGACGCGCCCGAAGGGCGTGTCCACGCCGCCCGACGCGACGATGCCGCCGAGCTCGTTGGCCTGCCCGAAGAACCCCGCGACGAAGGCGCTGGCAGGACGCGAATAGACCTCGTCCGGCGAGCCTGCCTGCTCGACGCGCCCGCGGTCGAGGACCACGAGGCGATCGGCCATGAACATCGCCTCCTCGGGGTCGTGGGTGACCATCACCGTCGCGGCGCCGCTCTCCTTGAGGACGTGCAGCGTGTCGTCGCGTATCCGCTCGCGCAGCCGCACGTCGAGGCCCGAGAAGGGCTCGTCGAGGAGGAGGACGCGCGGCTCGGGCGCGAGGGCGCGGGCGAGCGCGACGCGCTGCTGCTGGCCGCCCGACAGCTCGTGCGGGAACGCGCGCGCCTGGTCCTGCATGCCGACCTGCGCGAGCGTCTCCTGCACCCGCCGCGCGCGGCGCGCGCCATCCGCGGAGGCGAGCCCGAAGCCGACATTCGCGGCCACGTCGAGATGCGGGAACAGCGCGTAGTCCTGGAAGACGAAGCCGATGCCGCGCCGCTCGGCCGGCAGGTCGGCGCCGGGTCGCGCCACCACGCGGCCAGCCGCGCGGACCTCGCCCTGCTGGATGTCCTCGAGCCCGGCCGCTATGCGCAGCAGGGTCGTCTTGCCGCAGCCGGACGGACCGACGAGGCAGACGAGCTCGCCCGGCGCCGCGACGAGCGAGACGCCGTCGAGGACCAGCTTGTCGCCGAAGCGATGGCTCACGCGCTCGGCGGAGAGGCCACCCTCGTGCAGCGCCCTGTCGGTGGTGCCTGCGCCAATCATGGGGCGCGCACGCTAGGACCTTTGCGATGGACGCGCAACGCGCCGCGCTGGGATGATGCGGAAGGCTGGCGACGGGGGTGGAGATGGGCAAGACGATCGGCATCCTGACGAGCGGCGGCGACTGCGCCGGCCTCAACGCGACCCTGCGCGCGGCGACGCTGCGCGCGGCGCAGGCCGGCTGCACGCTCGTCGGGATCCGCAACGGCACGCTCGGGCTGATGTCGCGGCCGCCGGAGGTGGAACGCATGGAGCCCGGTCGATGCGACGCGCAGATGCTGCGCCTGGGCGGCACCATCCTCGGGACGACGAACAAGGGAAACCCGTTCCGCTATCCCCAGCCCGACGGCTCCTTCGCCGACAGGACGGGGGAGATCGCGGAGGCATGCAGGGCGCTGGGCCTCGACGCGCTGATCGGCATCGGCGGCGATGGCAGCCTCGAGATCCTGCGCCGCATCGCGCAGACCCACGGGCTCAACCTCGTCGGCATCCCCAAGACCATCGACAACGACGTCGCGCTCACGGAGGCGGCGATCGGCCACTCGACCGCGGTCGCCACCGCGACGGAGGCGCTGGACCGGCTGCAGCCGACCGCGGCGAGCCACAGCCGCGTCATGGTGCTCGAGGTCATGGGGCGCGACGCCGGGCACATCGCGATCGCCTCGGGAATCTCGGGCGGCGCCGACGTCGTCCTGATCCCCGAGATCCCGTGGCGGCTGGCGCCGGTGGTCCGCCACGTCGAGCGCGTGCGGGCGAGCGGCCGGAACTTCGCGCTGATCGTGGTCGCGGAGGCCATCGCCGACGAGGACGGCCACCAGATCCTCCAGGACGACGCGCAGGGGCGCAGGCGCTATGGCGGCGTCGGCCACCACGTCGCGGCCGCGATCTCCGACGCGACGGGCGCGGAGACGCGCGTGACCGTGCTCGGCCACGTGCAGCGCGGCGGATCCCCGGACGCGCGCGACCGCCTGCTCGGCGCGGCGTTCGGCGTGCATGCGGTGGAGCTCGTCCTCGCCGGGCGCTTCGACCGCATGGTCGCGTGGTGGAACCGCCGCGTGGTCGACGTGCCGCTCGCGAAGGTCGCGCATCGCTCGCGCACCGTCGACCCGCATGGCCCGCTCGTCGCGACCGCGCGCGGGCTCGGCATCTGCCTCGGCGACTGAGGCGGCTCAGCCGCCGCGCGCGCGCCGCACGACGCCACCCGCCGCGTCCAGGCGGCGCCGCGCCTCGGCGGGATCGATGCCGTCGAGGAGCACCAGGATCGCGCGCTTCAGGTCGCCGGACGCGGCCTCCAGCGCCACGCGCGCCTCGTCCTCGCCGCGGCCGGACAGGCGCGACAGGATCCGCAGCGACCTCGCGCGAAGCTTCTCGTTGCTCGCCTGCATGTCGACCATGAGCCCGCGATAGACGCGGCCGAGCCCGACCATCGCGGCGGTCGAGAAGAGGTTGAGCGCCGCCTTCTGCGCGGTCCCGGCCTTGAGGCGCGTCGAGCCGGAGATGGCCTCGGGCCCCGTGTCGAGGAGGACGCCGACATCGCCGGCGCCGAGGAGAGGCGCACCGGCATTGCACGCGATGCCAACGACGAGCGCGCCAGCCTCGCGCGCCGCGGATGCCGCGGCGAGCACGAAGGGGGTCGTGCCGCTCGCCGCGAGGGCGAGAACGACGTCGTCGCGGCCGGGCGAGGCGGCCAGCATGCGCGCCCTGCCCGCCTCGCGATCGTCCTCCGCGCCCTCGACCGAGCGCGTGACGGCCGCATCGCCGCCGGCGATCAGGAAGACGCAGCGCTCGCGCGGCCAGGAGAAGGTCGGCGTCAGCTCGGCGCCGTCCTGGACGCCAAGCCTGCCCGACGTGCCGGCGCCGACGTAGAAGATGCGCCCGCCGGCGGCGAGGCGTGGCACGGCGAGCTCCACCGCCCGGGCGAGCCCGGGAAGCGCGCGCCGGACCGCGGCGATCGCCTGTTCCTGGTGGCTGGCAAGCCCATCGAGGACCCGGGATGCGGGCCAGCCGTCGATGTCGGCGAAGGCTTCGTCGAAGCCTTCCGTCGACCGGGTCGGCGGGCGCGTCACGCCGAGCTGCGCATCTCGTCGGAAGGCGGCTTCTCCGCGTCGTCGTCGACGACGGGGCCTTCCTCGGCCTCGGCCTGCTCGCCGATCTCCGGGGGCAGCTCGAGCGAGCCCTGCTCGCCGTACTGGCTGACGCCGGGGCGACGGTCGAGGAGCCCGGCCGCGCGCAACTCCTCGACGCCGGGCAGCTGCGCCAGCGTGTCGAGGCCGAAATGGACGAGGAACTGCTCGGTCGTGATCCACTCGGCAGGGCGACCCGGCACGTGCTCGCGATGCCCGTGCGGCTTGATCCAGCCAGCCTCCATCAGCTGGTCGAGCGTGCCGCGGGAGATCGAGACGCCGCGGATCTCCTCGATCTCGGCGCGCGTGACCGCCTTCTTCTCGGCATGCTGGTAGGCGACGATCGCCAGCGTCTCGATCGCGGCGCGGCTGAGCTTGCGCGGGACGGCGACCTCGATGTCGAGCGCGCCCGCGAGATCAGGCGCGGTCCTGAGGCCGACCTTGCCCGCGACGTGCACGAGGTTCACGCCATGCCCGGCATACTGCGCCTCGAGCGTCGCGAGCAGCTCCCCCACGGGCGCGCCCTCCGGCAGGCGCCGGGCGATCTCCTTCGGATCGACGAGCCCTGGCGCGGCGAAGAGCAGCGCCTCCACGAGGCGAAGCTGCTGCGCGCGGCTGCGGGCATCGGCGATCTCCGCCTCGGCGCGCGCGCCATCGTCCTGCGGGGACGCATCCTCCGTGGTCGCGGCTTCCGCCTGCGCCGCCGCGGCGGCAGCGGCATCCGTCTCGTCCTGTTTCGCCTTGGCGGTCTCGTCGCTCATGTCGCCTGCCTGTCAGCAGAGGGAAGCTCGGTCACCGGGTTCTCCGGCGCCCGCCGCACGTAGATCGGCCCGAAATTGCGCTCCTGGCGGAGCTGCAGCTTGCCCGAGCGCACGAGCTCGAGGCTCGCGGCGAAGGTCGCGGCCATCCCGGAGCGCTCCACCACGCCACCGCCCAGCCCGCCGGGCAGGAAGGATTGGAGCGTCGTCCACTCGGGCATGCGCCCGAGCATCGACGACAGGCGCTCGAGCGCCGCCTCCATCGAGAACAGCTCCGAGGCAGGGATCGTGAGCGTGCGCTCCTCCTCCTTGCCGCGCATGTCGCCATAGGCCTTGAGCAGCTCGTAGAAGGTGAGCTCGTAGACCGGCTTGCGGACGACCCTGAGGCCCTCGGGTTCGCCGCGCGGGAAGACCTGCCGGCCGAACTGCGGCAGGGCGAGGAGCCTTTCGCCCGCCGCGCGCATCGCCTCCAGGCGGCGCAGCTGGAAGGCGAGCGCCTCCGCCATCTCGACCGCGCTGGGCTCCGCGTCCTGGGTCGCCTGCGGCACCGGCAGCAGCAGCTTCGACTTGAGGTAGGCGAGCCACGCGGCCATGACGAGGTAGTCGGCCGCGAGCTCGAGGCGCTGCTTCTTCGCGCGCTCGACGAAGGCGAGGTACTGGTCCGCCAGGGCGAGGATCGAGATGCGGGCGAGGTCGACCTTCTGCTCGCGCGCCAGCGCGAGAAGCACGTCGAGCGGGCCCTCGTAGGTCCCCAGCTCGAGGATGAGGTTCTCCTCCTCGACGCTCGCGGCCGGACGGGGCCCGTCCTCCTGGAACTGGATGATCTCCGCGCTCATGCGAGCCCCGAGAGGAAGAGGACGAGGCGTGTCAGCGCCCGTGCGGGGACCTCGAGGAGGAGGCCGGCGGGGTCGAAGTCCTCGGCCAGCCGCGGCAGGACGAGGAACAGGCCCAGCACGATCAGCACGCCGAAGGGCTCGACCCGCGCGAGGGGGATGGCGAGCACGCGCGGCAGGAGGCCGACGGCGACTCGGCCGCCATCGAGCGGCGGGATCGGGAGCATGTTAAAGACGGCCAGCAAGATATTGAACTTTATGCAGTTCATCAGGTTGTAGGCGATCCATTCCCCGGCCGGTTCGGGAACCAGCACGAGGCCGTGATACAGGATGGCCGCCGCGAGGGCCAGAACGAGGTTCATGGCCGGCCCCGCCGCCGAGACGATCACCATGTCGCGCCGCGGGTTCCGGAAATAGCGGAGGTCGACCGGCACCGGCTTGGCGTATCCGAAGAGGAACCCGGCGCCCATGACGATCAGGAAGCCCGGCAGCAGGATCGTCCCGAACGGGTCGATGTGCCGGAGCGGATTGAGCGAGATACGGCCCAGCGCCTCCGCGGTCGGGTCGCCGAGCGCGCGGGCCGCGAAGCCGTGCGCGGCCTCGTGCAGGGTGATGGCCAGCAGCGCCGGCAGGATCCACGTCGAAAGCGCCCAGGCGTCTCCCGTCATGGCGACGGGATCCCGGCGAGCAGCGCGTCCAGCCTGCCGCGCCAGACCTGGGCGTCTACCGGCAAGCGGGGCCGCACGCGGCGGCGCGACGCCTCGAGGCGCCGCCGGGCCTCGCCGCCCAGCGCGGGAAGGCCGGAGAGCAGCACCCTCGATGTCTCGATCGCGCCGTCGCAATGGAGAGCGACGTCGCAGCCCGCGGCGAGCGCGGCGCGCGCCCGCTCGATCGGCGCGCCGCCCAGCGCGTTCATGCCGAGGTCGTCGCTGAGCAGCAGGCCATCGAAGCCGATCTCGTCGCGGATGAAGGCGATGCAGGCCGGCGAGATCGTGCCCGGTCGCTGCGCGTCGAGCGCGCGGTAGAGGACATGCGCCGTCATTCCCCAGGGAACGGTCGACGCAAGCGCGCGGAAAGGCGCCGCGTCGACCGCGCGCAGTTCCTCCGCCGAAGCGTCCACCACGGGGAGTTCGCGATGGCTGTCGGCCCCTGCCCGGCCATGGCCAGGCATGTGCTTCATCACCGGCATGACGCCGAGGTCCATCAGCCCCTCCGCCGCGGCGCCTGCGAGTTCCGCGACCGTCGCGGCGTCGCGCCCAAGGGCACGATCGCCGATCACGTCATGGGCGCCGGGCGACGGCACGTCCGCGCAGGGCGCGCACACCACGTCGATGCCGAGCGCGATGCATTCCGCGGCGATGAGCCTGGCGTTGAGCCGCGCGGCCTCGCGCGCGGCGGCCGGGCTCGCGACGTGGAGGTCGGCGAAGCGAGCGGCCGGCGGCGCGGCGCGCCAGGCCGGCGGGCGCAGTCGCTGCACACGCCCGCCCTCCTGGTCGACGAGCACCGGGGCGTCCGCCCTGCCGACCGCGCGCCGCAAGTCGCGCACCAGCCTCGCGAGCTGGGGCGGGTCGGAGACGTTGCGCGCGAAGAGGATGAAGCCCAGCGGGTTGCCGGACGCGAAGAGCGCGGCCTCCTCGTCCGCCAGCACCGTCCCGGAACAGCCGAGGATCAGCGCGCGCTCAGTTTGGCGCGACGACAATGCACACCGTGCCGGCCTTCTGCAGGCGCGCGCACATGTCGCGCGCCGCGTCGCGGCTGGGGAGCGTCCCGGCATGGACGCGGTAGAACGTCCCGCGATCAGGGAAGTCGACCCGCGAGAAATGCGCAGTGAGGGACCCGATCTCCGTCGGGTGCTTGCGCCGGACGCCGTCCCAGAGCTTGCGCGCGTCCGCCTCGCTGCGCACCGAGCCGAGCTGGACCTTGAAGCCGGTCGCGGCCCCGGCGCGCGCCGGCGGCGGCAGGGCAGCCGCGGCGCCGGGGACGACCGCTACCGTGCGGACCGGCGGCGGGGCCGGCGGCGGCGGCATGGGGAACGGACCGGAAGGTGGCCTTGCCTCCGCCTGCGCGGCCGGAACGGGTGCCTGCGAGGGAGCAGGCGCGAGCGCGGCCGGTTCTTGCGCAGGCGGCGCGGCCGCGACGGGCGGCGGCGCAGGCGCGGGCCTTGGAAGCGGCTTCTCCGGCGGTGGAACGAAGCTTTCGGGCTTCTGGGGCCCCGAGGCCGGGCCCTTGCCGACGTTCCAGATCTCCAGGCCGCCATGCTGGACCTCGAGGCCGCCCGGATTGGCGGGCTTCTCGAGATAGGGCTGGCCTGCGGTCACGAGCGGAACCGCGATACGGCCCTGCCCGTCCGAGAACGCCCAGTAGCCATAGCCAACGATGCCGCCAAAGCCGATCGCCACGAGGCCCACCACCGCGAAGGGAACCCAGCGCGGGATGCCGCCTCGCCGATCGCGCAAGGGGCGGCGCGGTTCGTCGTCCGGATCGCTCCTGAGCGTCATGTCGGGGTCGCCCCCCGAAGCCGGGTCCGTGATGCGCGTGCCCATCGCAGGCCTTTCCGCTTCGATGCGCCGCGCAGCGCGCGGGACGGAGCGTTACACCAAGGCCCGGCGAGTCGCGTCAACGTGGCAAGGCGTCCGGCCCGCAGAGCCGGGCGTGTTCCTCCAGCGCGAACTTGTCCGTCATGCCGGCGATGTAGTCCGCCACGAGGCGCGCGGATTCCGCGTCGCCCGACGCGCCCGCCCTCGTCCCCCATTCCCCGGGAAGCCGCGCGGGGCGCTCCAGGAAGTGGTCGAAGAGTTCCCTGACCACCCGCGCCGCGTGGATGCGCGCGCGATTGATCCGCTCGTGCCTGTACATGCGGGCGTGGAGGAACTCGCGCAGGCCACGCATCGCCGCATCCATGTCCGCCGAGAAGCATGCCGTCGCCCCGCCCGCCTTGCGCACGTCATCTGCGCTGGCGATTGCGGCGCTTTCGAGGCGCGCGCGGGTGCTGTCGAGCACGTCGCTGACCATGCGGTCGATCATCCGTCGCATCGTCTCGCCGATGCAGCGTGACAACGACAGCCGCCCGTACAGGCGCTCGACCTCCGCGACCACGTCGCCGACCAGCGGGACGCCGCGCAGGTCGTCGACCGCGAAAAGCCCGGCGCGCAACCCGTCGTCGATGTCATGGCTGTTGTAGGCGATGTCGTCGGAGAGGGCCGCCACCTGGGCCTCGAGCCCCGGCCAGGTGTCGAGCCAGAGGTCCTGGACCGCCGCGTATTCGACCACCGCCGCCGGCAGGGGCCGGTCGCGCGTGCGCGCCGGCCCGATCAGCGGGCCATTGTGCTTGACCACGCCCTCCAGCGTCTCCCAGGTCAGGTTCAGTCCGTCGAACGCGGCATAGCGCTGCTCGAGCCGCGTCAGGATGCGGAGCGTCTGCGCGTTGTGGTCGAAGCCGCCATGGTCGGCCATAGCCTCCTGCAGCGCGTCCTCGCCCGTGTGCCCGAAGGGCGTGTGCCCGAGGTCGTGCGCGAGCGCCACCACCTCGGCGAGGTCCTCGTCCAGCCCAAGCCCCCGAGCGAGGGTGCGGGCGATCTGCGCGACCTCGATCGAGTGGGTGAGCCTGGTCCGGTAGTGGTCGCCCTCGTGGTAGACGAAGACCTGCGTCTTGTGCTTCAGCCGCCGGAACGCCGTGGAATGGATGACCCGGTCGCGGTCGCGCTGGAAGGCGGACCGGTAGGACGATTCGGGCTCGGCATGCAGCCTCCCCCGGCTCCCGGAGGGGCGGCAGGCCTGGGGCGCCCATCTCGGCGTCGGCGTTCTTTCGGGGGGCGACACGAGCGGAGGCTAGTCCCCGCATGCCCCCGCCGGCAACCCGATCGCGCTTGTGCTGGGATTGCCTCCGCGCCATATCTTCGTCCCCTAAGCGAGGAGTGTTCCGATGGGCCAGCTCGATGTCCCCGCCCCTGCCCCGTCCCTGGACGATGTCGGCGTCACCGACAGCGCGGCGCGCCGCATCGCCTGGGTCCTTTCGCAGGACGAGTATCGCGGCCGCATGCTCCGGATCTCGGTCTCCGGCGGCGGCTGCTCCGGCTTCCAGTACGGCTTCACCTTCGACGAGGACCGCGTCGACGGCGACGTCCTGATCGAGCGCGACGGAGCCCGCATCCTGATCGACGACGTGTCCATCGACCTGCTGAAGGGATCGGTGATCGACTACGTGGAGGACATGATCGGCTCCTCCTTCGCCATCCGGAACCCGCAGGCCAAGAGTTCCTGCGGCTGCGGCAACTCGTTCTCGACGTGACGCGCGCCCGCACGGTCTCGCACCCGGCCGCCGCCCCATGAGGGTCGTCACCTGGAACGTCAACTCGGTCAAGGCGAGGCTGGGGCATCTCTGCGGCTTCCTGTCGAGCGCGGCGCCAGACGTGCTGCTCCTCCAGGAGATCAAGTGCCAGGACGCCGACTTCCCCCGGCTCGAGGTCGAGGCGGCCGGCTATCGCGTCGAGGTCCGCGGGCAGAAATCCTACAACGGCGTCGCGATCCTCTCGCGCCATGCGATCGAGGTGACCGCAGACCGCCTGCCGGGCGATCCTTCGGACGAGCAGGCACGCTACCTCGAGGCGCGCATCGCCGGCGTGCGCGTCGCGTCCATCTACCTGCCGAACGGCAATCCGGTCGGCACTCCCAAATTCGACTACAAGCTCGCCTGGTTCGCGCGGCTCGAGGCCCGGGCGCGCGAACTCCTCGCCACCGAGGAACCGGTCGTGCTGGGTGGCGACTACAACGTCATCCCGGAGACAGCGGACGTCTACGACCCGGCCGACTGGGCCGATGACGCGCTGTGGCGGATCGAGAGCCGCCGTGCGCTGCGGCGGCTCTTCTGGCTCGGCTTCACCGACGCCTTCCGCGCGCTCGACGGCCGGCCGCACCAGTACAGCTTCTGGGACTACCAGGCCGGGCGCTGGCAGCGGAACGAGGGCATCCGGATCGACCACCTGCTGCTCTCGCCGGCCGCCGCCGACCGGCTGGCGGAGTCCGGCATCGATCGCGGCCCGCGCGGCCTCGAGCGTGCCTCCGACCATACGCCGGTCTGGTGCAGGCTCTCCTGAGATGGCCGCTTCCCCCGCATCCCCGGCGTCGGCCTCCACCCACGAGAAGATGACGCAGGGCGACCTCGACCAGGCCATCAAGCAGCACGAGATGTTCTTCGACAAGCGCCCGGGCGGGAAGCGGGCGCAGCTTGGCAAGCGCGACCTCAGCGGGCTGCGCATGGCGCGTCGAGACCTGCGCGAGATCGACCTCTCCGGCGCGCTCCTCGTCGGCTGCGACCTCAGCGAGAGCAACCTGCAGAACGCCGTGCTCTTCGGCGCCAACCTCGGCAACGCGAAGCTCATCGGAAGCCAGCTCGAGCGCGCCGACCTGCGCGGCGCCGGCCTTGAATCCGCCGACCTCACCAGCGCCAACCTGACGGATGCCGACATCGGCGTCGGAAGGATCGCCGAGCGCGTCGCCGGCGGCGAGCTCAAGGACGCGTCGACGCCCGACGGGAGCGCTCCGGCACGCGATTCGGACCGCGCGAACTTCACCTCGGCGAACCTCACCAACGCGCGCTTCAACGGCGCCAACATCCGCGCCGCGATCTTCGACAAGGCGAGGATCGTCGGGACGGAGTTCAAGAACACGAAGCTCAATGGCGCGAGCTTCTCCTCCGCGACGATCGAGGAGGCCGACTTCACCGATGCCGAACTCGATGGCGGCGAGCTCTCCGGCGCCACGGTCAAGTCGATCATCGGGCGGTCCTGCCACGAGCTCCACCCGTCGCTGGACGAGCGCCTCGCCGCGCACCAGCGATGGCTCGACAGCGGCGGCCGCGACGGCGCGCGCCTGGACCTGGTGGGCGTCGACCTGCGCACCGGCCCGTCGCTCGCGGGCCGCAACTTCTGCGCGGCGCGCCTGTCGCGCGTCATCGCGACCGGCGTCGACTTCGAGCGGTCGATGTTCCTCTACTGCGACTTCACGCAGGCCGACCTGCGCTCGGCGCGGTTCTCGGGCGCCGACCTGCGCGGCTGCATCCTCAACGGCGCGCGCCTCGACAACGCGGACCTGCGCGAGACGAAGATCGGCGGCCTCCCGCTCGTGTCGGGCGGCCTGCTGACGGCGAAGATCCGCAAGGCGTCGCTGCGCAACGCCGACCTGCGCAGCGCCGACCTGCGCGGGCAGATCTTCACCGAATGCGACCTCACCGCCGTCTCCTGCATCGACGCGGAGATGGAGGGCAGCAACATCGCGCACATCATGTCCGCCGTGGACAAGGGCCGCGCCGGCTAGAACGCGCGGCCGCCCGGCCCGAGCCTCATTCCCGGCCGCAGGCGGCGCCAGGGCAGCGAAGCGGGATCCGCCGCCATCGGCCCGGGCGCCGCGACCACCAGCACCTCCTCCGCGATCGGCTGGAAATGCGCCCGGAAATGCACCGAGCTCTTGAGCGCGACGATCCCTGCCGAGGCCGGCTCGAGGCCGAGATGGCGGAACATCTCCTGGTCCGCCGCCTGGACCTTCCGGCTCGCGACCGCGACGACCACGCCGCCCTGGCGCAGCGCCGCCATCGGCCCCAGCGCCATCCGCGCGCCAAGGTAGAACGGCCCGGTGCAGGTGAAGGCGCCATCGCCAAGCGCCTCGACGCGGAAGCGACCCGAGACCGGCGCGTGGCCGGGCAGGCCGGACAGCGCGCCCAGCGAGAACTCGAGCTCGGCGCCAACGCCAGCCTCGTGGGCGCGCCGCGCCGAAGGCGCGTCGACCAGCAGTCCGAGCATGGCCGACGGCACGCGCTGCGCGAGGAGTTCGGCGAGCAACCCGGTCGTGTCCCCGTTGCCGCCCGCGCCGGGATTGTCCTGCGTGTCGGCGAGCAGCACGGGCCGCCGCGACCGCGCGGCGATGGCGCTGGCCCGGCGCACCGCCTCGCCCGGGGCCAGGAACTCCGTGCGGAACTCCGCTTCCCGCGACGAGAGCATGTGCTGGAGGCCGTCGAGCTCGCGCTCCAGCGCCCCGCGGTCGAAGCCCATGCCGAAGACGCTCGGGCCGCAGCACGCGACATCGGCCGCGGGAAAGCCGGTGGCGAAGGACAGCGACGCCCCCGCGCGCGCCTCGGCGCGGCCCAGCTCGGCGTAGGCCGAGGCGCAGGGCTCGACGAGCGTGCACTGGGACGTCAGGGGCAAGAGGAAGCCGAGGCCGCGCATCGCCTTCGCCGGCCTTTCCCCGCGTGCGAGCATGCCAAGCAGGAGGTCGGCGGCGCGGGCCCCGGTCTCCGCCATGTCGACATGCGGATAGGTACGATAGGCAACCATGCCGTCCGAGGCCTCGAGCATCCCGGCGCTCACGTTGGCATGCAGGTCGAGGCTGGCGACGATCGGCACGCGGGGGCCCAGCACGGCGCGCATGCGGCGCAGGACCTCGCCCTCGCCGTCCTCGATCGACTGCGTGACCATCGCGCCGTGCAGGTCGAGGTAGAGGGCGTCGACGTCGCCCGCGTCGCGCAGGGCGTCCAGCATCGCGCGCGCCACGCGCTCGAACGCCTCGTCCTCGACATGGGCCGACGGCGTGGCGTTGGCGAAGAGCAGCGGCACCGGGACATGGCCAGCCCGCGCCACCGCCTTCACGAATCCCTCGATGGGGATGTTCGTCCCGGACACCGCCTCGAGCACGCGCGCGCCCGTGCAGAACCCGGGCCATCCGCCGCCGGCCTCGAAGTCGGCGAAGGATGCGCGCGACGGCGCGAAGGTGTTGGTCTCGTGCTGGAAAGTCGCCACCGCGATGCGCGCCATGAGTCCTCCTGCCGCCGCGTCCGCGCGAGGCGCCGCTCTGGCCGCCCCGCGAAGCCGCTGCTACGCTCGCGCGCATGATGAAGGTTTCCGCGCCCTCGTGGCAGTCCGACGCGAGGGTGATCGGCGCGGTGTCCAGCGCCCATGGCCTCAGCCACTTCTTCCAGCTGACGCTGCCCCCGCTCTTCCCGGTGATGAAGGACGAGTTCGGCGTCGGCTATGCCGAGCTTGGAGCGGTCACCGGCCTCTTCTACGCCGTGTCGGGCGTCGCGCAGTTCGGCGCGGGCTTCGTCGTCGACCGGGTCGGCGCCAGCCGCGTCCTCGTGGCCGGGCTCGCGCTGCTCTCCGGGGCGACGTTCTGCGTCGCCTTCGCGCCCGGATACTGGGCGCTGCTCGTGCTTGCGGTGTTCGCCGGTCTCGGCAACGCCGTCTTCCATCCCGCCGACTTCGCGGTGCTGAACGCGCGCGTCGACAGGGCGCGGATGGGACGCGCCTATGGCGCGCATGGCCTCGCCGGGAACATCGGCTGGGTCCTGGCGCCGATCGTGGGCGTCGGCTTGTCGAAGCTGCTGGGATGGCGCGAGGCCGTCGCCGTCATGGGCGCCGCCGGCCTTGCCGCCGCGGCCTTCCTGCACATGCGCAGCGCCTGGATCGACGACCGCGCGGGCGGCGCGGACACGACGAGGCGCGCGGAGGCCGACGCGGGCGCGATGGTCCTGCTGCAGCGCCCGATCGTCATGTGCTTCGTCTACTTCTTCCTGCTCTCGACCGCGCTGGTCGGCCTCCAGGCCTTCTCGGTCCCGGCGGCGATGGCGATGTTCGGGCTCACGGACACGCTTGCCGCGAAGAGCCTAACGCTCTTCCTCGTCGGCAGCTCGGCCGGGATCGTCCTCGGCGCCGTGCTCGCCGACCGGACGGAGCGCCACCATGTCGTGGCGACGATCGGGCTCCTGGCGGGCGCGAGCATCATCCTCCTCGCGACGCTTGAGCCCGTGCCCGCGGCCTGGGGCCTTCCCCTCCTCATGGCGCTCGCCGGGCTGTGCGTCGGCGTCACCGGTCCATCCCGCGACGCGATCGTCCGGCGCGCGACGCCCAGGGGCTCGTCGGGCAAGGTCTACGGCTTCGTCTATTCCGGCCTCGACCTCGGCTCGACGCTCTCGCCGGGGATCTTCGGGATCCTTGTCGATCGCGGGATGCCGGTGCTGGTCTACGCGACCGTCGTCGTCGCGCTGGTCCTCGCGGTCTTCAGCGTGCTCGACATCCGGCGCCAGGCCAGGCTCCCCGGCTGAGGCAAGGTCCCGCCGGAAAGCTGTCTCCCGAAAGCAAGAACCCGCGGCGCTTCCGCCGCGGGTTCCCGGATGCGACCGGGCCAGGAAGGCCCGGAAGACGCGCGAAGTTCAGGCGGCCTTCTTCTTGGCCTGCGCCTTCTTCTTGCCCGTGTCCTTCTTCTTGCTGTCCTTCTTCTGGGTCGCGGCCGGCTTGTTGCCGGACTGCTGCGCGAAGGACTCCGCCGGCGCCGCGACGACGAGGCCGAGGGCGAACAGGGCGGCGGGGATCAGGGCGAGCTTGCGAACGAGCATGGCGAAATCTCCGTCAGGACCGCGGCGTGGATCGCCGCATGCGCCGGATGTTGCGCGAGTCGCGATTGCGCCATGCTGGCGAGCGAATGAATTCGCTGTAATCCCCGATCCGCGCGCTGGCGGCCGATCCGGTGCGAGCCATGCGCCTTTCGGATACCGCCACACGAAAAACCGGCGCGCGGGATGATTGTCAGCCCGACCCGTTCCGGTATCATCACGAACATGTGAACCGCCCGGCAGGGCGGCTTGCAGCAGATCCCCCGGGGGGCCCGGATCGTCCGCAAGGACGAACGGGAGGGGGAGCCCCGCCGGTCAGATGCGGTTCGCCCGCGTCCCGGCGGGGCCATTCTGCCCCGTCCCCGGACCTTCATCCGCCAGCCACGCTGGTCACATCGCGCGAAGTCGTGCCGCCGCCGCCTCGAGCCGCTCGAGCGCGGCCGCGGACTCCGCGCGGCGCTCGCGCTGCTCCTCGACGACTTCCGGGTCCGCCTTTGCGAGGAAGTCGGCGTTGGCGAGCTTGCGGTCGAACTTCTCCATCGCGACGCGCTGCCGGTCGATTTCCTTGGCGAGGCGACGCCCCTCCGCCGCCGCGTCGATGACCCCGGCGAGCGGGACGACGAAGGTCGCATCGGCGAGCGCGAGTTGCGCGCAGCCGGGCGCCGCCTGCATGCCGTCCTCGATCGCCTCGAGCCTCGCGAGCATCCGCATCACGCCGTCGTGCCGCGCGATGCGCGCACGGACCTCGCCCGAGGCGTCGCGCACCCCGAGGCGCAGGCGCGCGGCGTTCGGCACGTTCATCTCCGAGCGCAGCGTGCGGATCTCCGTGACGGCGCGCACGACCCAGTCCATCTCCGCCTTGGCGGCCGCGTCGCGCGGCAGGTCGCCCGCGGCCGTCCAGGACGAGAGGACGAGCATGCCCCCTGCCCCGTGCCCCAGCTTCTCCCAGAGTTCCTCGGTCACGAAGGGCATCATCGGATGCAGGAGCCGGAGCACCTCGCGGATGACATAGGCCGTCACCGCGCGCGTCTCCGCCTTCGCCGCCTCGTCCTCGCCCGACAGCACGGGCTTGGTGAACTCGAGGTACCAGTCGCAGAACGTCCCCCAGACGAACTGGTAGGCCGCGCCCGCGGCGTCGTTGAAGCGGAAGCCCTCGAGCGCCGCGTCCACCGCCTGCGCCGCGAGCGACAGCTCGCCGAGGATCCAGCGGTTGACCGTCAGGCGCGCCCATGCCGGATCGAAGGCGGCCGGCAGGACGCACCCGTTCATCTGGCAGAAGCGCGCGGCGTTCCAGAGCTTGGTCGCGAAGTTGCGGTAGCCCTCGACGCGGCTCTCCGCGAGCTTCACGTCGCGGCCCTGCGCGGCCATCGCCGCGAGGGTGAAGCGCAGCGCGTCGGCGCCGTAGCGGTCGACCAGGTCCAGGGGATCGATCACGTTCCCCTTGGACTTCGACATCTTCTGCCCCTTCTCGTCGCGCACGAGGGCGTGGATGTAGACGGTGCGGAACGGCACCTCCTTCATGAAGTGCAGCCCCATCATCATCATCCGGGCGACCCAGAAGAAGATGATGTCGAGGCCCGTGACCAGGACGTCGGTCGGGTAGTAGCGCGCGAGCTCGGGCGTGCGCTCGGGCCAGCCGAGCGTGGAGAACGGCCAGAGCGCCGAGGAGAACCAGGTGTCCAGCACGTCCTGGTCCCGGGAAAGCTCGACGTCGCGCCCGTAATGCGCCTGCGCCTGGCGCCGCGCGCCTTGCTCGTCGTAGTCGACGAAGACCTCGCCGTCCGGCCCGTACCAGGCCGGCACCTGGTGGCCCCACCAGAGCTGGCGCGAGACGCACCAGGGCTCGATGTTGCGCATCCAGTGGAAATAGGTCTTCTCCCAGGCCTGCGGGACGAACTTCGTGCGTCCTTCCTCCACCGCGCGGATCGCGGGCTCGGCGAGGCGCTTGGCGTCGACGTACCACTGGGTCGTCAGCCAGGGCTCGATCGGCACGCCGCCGCGATCGCCATGCGGGACCACGTGCAGGTGCGGCTCGACCTTCACCAGCGCGCCAAGCGCCTCGAGGTCGGCGACGATGCGCTTGCGCGCCTCGAAGCGGTCCAGGCCCCTGTAGGCCTCCGGCGCGTTGTCGTTGATGCGCGCATCCGCGGTCAGGACGTTGATCGCGGGCAGGCCGTGGCGCTTGCCGACCTCGAAGTCGTTGAAGTCGTGCGCAGGGGTGATCTTCACCGCCCCGGTGCCCTTCGCCGGGTCGGAATAGGAGTCCGCCACGATCGGGATGCGACGCCCGACCAGCGGCAGGATCGCGTGGCGCCCGACCAGCGCGGCGAAGCGCTCGTCCTCGGGGTGCACCGCGATCGCGGTGTCGCCGAGCATGGTCTCCGGCCGCGTGGTCGCGACGGTGATCGTCGTGCCGGGCATGCCGTCGACCGGATAGGCGATGTGCCAGAGGGAGCCCCTGACCTCGCGCTGCTCGACCTCGAGGTCGGAGATCGCCGTGTGCAGCTTCGGGTCCCAGTTCACGAGCCGCGCGTCGCGGTAGACCAGGTTCTCGCGGTACAGCTCGACGAAGACCCGCAGGACCGCCGCCGACAGGCCCTCGTCCATCGTGAAGCGCTCGCGCTCCCAGTCGACCGAGGCGCCGAGGCGCCGGAGCTGGCGGGTGATCATCCCGCCCGACTCGGCCTTCCATTCCCACACCCTGGCGACGAAGTCGTCACGGCCGATCAGCGTCGATCCCGGCGCGGCCTCGGTGCCCGAGCGCGCGAGCGCGATGCCCTTGGCCGCGAGCTGCCGCTCCACGACCATCTGCGTCGCGATGCCGGCGTGGTCGGTGCCCGGCTGCCAGAGCGCGTCTGCGCCGCGCATCCTGCGCCAGCGCACCAGGATGTCCTGGAGCGTGTTGTTGAGCGCATGCCCCATGTGGAGGCTGCCGGTCACGTTCGGCGGCGGGATGACGATCGCGTAGGGAGGCCCGTCCTTGCGCCCGCAGGCGAAGGCGCCCTCGCGCTCCCATGCCTCGGCCCAGCGTCGTTCGGCCGAGGCCGCGTCGAAATTCTTTTCCAGCGCCGGCGCGCCTGCGCCGGCGGTCGTGTTTTCCTGGGTCACGTCTGTCCGTCACGCGGCGCGGCCGCGAGGCCACGCCGTTCCCTCAATCGACGCCGCGCGCGATTCGCTCGATCTCGCGCTTCACGAGGCGTTCGACCAGCGGCGTCAGGTTCTGGTCGAGCCAAGCCTTGAGGAGCGGCCGCAATTCCTCGCGCACCAGGTCCTCCAGCGTCACCGCCCCATTGCCGAGCAGCAGCCCTGGATCGGTGACCGGACGACGGCGCGCGGAAGCGAGGCTCGCGAGCGTGTCAGACGCGGTGGCCGCGACGAGGTCGTCGACCAATCCCTCCCCCTTCGGCCGGTCGTCGACGATGTCCGTGAGCTCGAGCACGTCGGACGCCGGCGGCGGTGGCGGAGGAGGCGGTGGTGGTGGCGGTGGCGGAGGTGGCGGCGCTGGCGGCGGCAGGTCCATCGTCAGCGGCGCGGCGGGCTGGGGTGGCGGCGGCGGAGGAGGAGGCGCCGGCGCGGCCTCCTTCGCGGGCTCCGCATCCTCGGAGATGATCCGGCGGATCGACGCCAGGATCTCCTCCATGGACGGCTCGGCCTGGCCCTCCGGCTTTGCCTTGGTGTCGCTCATGCGCGCTTCCCCGTGGCGGCGATCGAAGGCGTCATTGGCGCTTCCCGCCCCCGGCGTTCGTGCCGCCGCCCTCGCCGACCGACGTACCCCACCAGCGGCCGCGCGTCTCGCTGTAGTTGCGCGTCGGGTCGTACACCTCGACGGGCAGGCCGAGCTTCGCGGCTGTCAGCTGCCCCGTCGCCGAGGCGAGCTGGTAGGCGGCGACGACCTCGTCGCGCTGCGACTGCACCAGCTGGACCTTCGCGTTGAGCAGTTCCTGCTCCGCGTCGAGAACGTCGAGGACGGTGCGCGAGCCGACCCGCGACTCCTGCGTCACGCCGTCGAGCGCGACCTGTGCCGCGCGGACCTGCGCCTGGATCGCCTGGATGCGCGCGCGCGCGGTGCTGAGCGCCTCCCATGCGCGCGTCGTGTCCTCCATGGCGCGACGGCGGGCGTCCTCGATCTCGATGCGGCGCTGGCCGGCGACCTGCTTGGCCTCGCGGATGCGCGCCTCGACCTGCCCCTGCTGGTAGAGGGGCACGGCGAGCGTGACCTGGACGAGCGCCGTGTCCCTGTCGACGCCGCGCGTCTGCGTCTCCTCGATGCGCGTCAGCGAACCCTGGAGGTTGACGGTCGGCAGGAGCTCGCCCGCGACCGCGTCGACATTGTCCTTGGCGACCTTCTCGTTGAAGGCCGCGGCGAGAACGTTCGGGTTCTCCGCCACGAGCTGGAGGGCCTGCTGCTCGTTGGTCGGCAGCACCGAGGGCAGCCTCGCGGGCTGAAGGCGCCCCGGCACCTCGCCGACAACCCGGCGGTAGTTGGCGCGCGTGGAGGTCAGGTTGCCCTCGGCCTGGATGCGGTCCGCCCTCGCCCTCGCGACGCGCGCCTCGGCCTGCGCGACGTCCGTGCGCGTGACCTCGCCCACCTGGAAGCGGTCGCGGGTCGCGGCCAGCTGGCGGCCAAGCACCTGCTCGTTGCCGACATTGAGCTCGAGCACCGCCGTGTCGCGCGTCAGGTTCAGGTACGCCGTGGCCGCCTCGAGCAGGACCTGTTGCTCGATGCCCTGCAGCAGGGCGCGGCCGCGCTGCACGTTGTTCTCGGCGCGGCTCGTCTCCGCGATTGTCCTGCCACCGCGGTAGAGAGGCTGCCGGACGGTCACGCCCGTCGTCGTGGGCGTGCGAAGGCGCTGGGTCTCGGTCACCGCGTTCGTCATCGTGTTCGTCGTCGAGTTCTCGTCTCGCGCGCGGCCGATGTCGCTGCCGAAGGAGACGCTGGGACGCCAGTTGGACATCGCCTGGGCCACCAGCTCGTCGGTCGCGCGCAGCTTCGCGCGCTCGGCGAGGAGAAGCGGGTTGGTACGGTAGGCCGTCGCGAGCGTCTCCTCGATCCCCTGCGCGCCCGCGTTCCCGGCCATCATGGCAGACAGGACGATCGCGACGACGCCCGCCGACCGGGCCCTGCGCCTCACGGTGAAGCTGGTCTGCACGCGGGATCCCCCGTCAATAGGTTGTCATTGCGGCGTCGACCTCGCGGGCCCACGCATCGATGCCGCCCGCGAGGTTGACCGCGTTCGGGACGCCGTTGGCCCGCAGCCAGGAGACGGCCCGCAGCGAGCGCATCCCGTGGTGGCAGGCAACGACGACCGGCTTGTCGGTCGGAAGCCGGGAAACGGCGCCAGGCACGTCGCCAAGCGGCACCTTGATGCTGCCCTCGATGAGGCAGATGTCCGTCTCCCAGGGCTCGCGCACGTCGAGGACGACATGCGGGACCTTCTCGCCGCGCCAGCGTGCAAGCTCGGCGACGCCGATCTGGAGCGGCGATGCGACGCCCATGCTCACTGGAACGCGAAGGCTTCGGCCGGCTCGAAGCCGGCGAGGTATGGCGTGTTGGCGTCGAACTCCTGGCGCGCGGCCACGATCCCGGAGCGCCGCGTCCAGACGGTCGCCCTGCCCGGCTCGCCTGCCGGGCGGAGCACGGCGACGAGGCGGCCCCCCTCGGAGAGCTGGTCCAGCAGGCTGCGCGGCGGCTGCGCGACGGCGCCCGACACGACGATCACCTCGTAGGGCGCCTGGGCGGCATGGCCACCGGGGAGATTTCCACCCACGAGCACGGCATTGTCCACGCCCTGCGCCTGGAGCGCCGCCCCGGCGGAGGCGCGCAGCGCGTCGTCGCCTTCGAGGGAGACGACGGTGCTGGAGAGCGCCGCGAGCACGGCCGTGCCGTAGCCGCAGCCCGTGCCGACCTCGAGCACGACATCGCCGGGGCCGATCCCCGCGGCCTGCACGAGCCGGGCGAAGACCATCGGCTCCATGAGGTAGCGCCCGCGCCCGAGCGGGACGTCCTCGTCGAGATAGGCGACGCCGGCAAGCCGCCCCGGAAGGAACGCCTCGCGGGAGAGCGACGACATCGCGCGGATCAGGCGCGGGTCGGTCACCTTGTTCGTGCGCAGCTGGCCCTCGACCATGTTGAGCCGCCGCATCGCTGGATCGGTCATGTGCTTGAACCGCCGAAAACCTTGCCGGGACCGTCACATATACCCCGCGCTCCGAGTCGAGACAATTGCGGCGCATCCCCCCGGGACCGCCCCGGAGCCGGGTCCGCTCCATCCTGTTGACCCCCGGCCATGGCCGCCCGTATACCTCGCGTCCCGTTGCGTCCGGGCCCGGTAGCAAAGTGGTAATGCAGGGGACTGCAAATCCCCTATGCGGCGGTTCGATTCCGCCCCGGGCCTCCAGGACGCACGGTACGCGGATGGCTGGCATAGGCGTCGCCGAGTTGTTATAAGCCGCCGCGTTCCTGATCCCCGGTAGCTCAGCGGTAGAGCAGCCGGCTGTTAACCGGCTGGTCGTCTGTTCGAATCAGACCCGGGGAGCCAGCTTCAAGGGGGGCCCGCTCGCGAAGGCGCGCGGGCCCTTCACCCTTCCGGCGCACGGCGCGGGGCGGCCAGGCGCGGTCCTCGAGGCGATGGCGCGGCGGCGCGCCGGACAGCGTGATGGCGGAAGAACTACCTCCCCAGGACATCGTGGTCGTCGGCGGCGGCGTGAATGGCGCGGGCATCGCGCGCGACGCCGCGGGGCGTGGACTGCGCGTCCTCCTGGCTGAGCGCGGCGACCTCGGTGGCGCCACGTCCTCTGCCTCCAGCAAGCTGGTCCATGGCGGGCTTCGCTATCTCGAGCACATGGCGTTCCGCCTCGTGCGCGAGGCGCTCGCCGAGCGCGACGTCCTCCTGCGCAGCGCGCCGCACATCGTCTGGCCGCTCGAGTTCGTCCTCCCGGCCGACCCGGATGGCAGGCCCGCCTGGCTGCTGCGCCTCGGCCTCCTGGTCTACGACAACCTCGCCTGGAGCCCGCGTGGCCGCGGATCGTCCCTGCCCCGCTCGCGCGCCGTCGACCTGCGCGCAGCGCCCTATTCCGGGTTCCTGCGGCCAGATCGGCCGCGCGGCTTCTCATACGCGGATTGCTGGGTCGACGACGCGCGCCTCGTGGCGCTCTGCGCGGTCGATGCCGCCGCGCGCGGCGCCACGATCCTGCCGCGCACCGAAGTCGCGTCGGCGGAGCGCGCCGATGGCGGCTGGCGCGTGCGCCTGCGCATGGAGGATGGCGCGCTGCGCGAGGTGCAGGCGCGCGCGATCGTGAACGCCGCCGGCCCCTGGGCCGGCGAGGTCCTGTCGGGCCGGCTGCGCGCGAACGCGTCGGCGGCGTTGCGGCTCGTCAAGGGCAGCCATGTCGTGGTCAGGCGCCTCCACCAGGGCGAGCACGCCTTCATCCTCCAGAACGACGACGGCCGGATCGTCTTCGTCATCCCCTACGAGCGCGACTTCACGCTGATCGGCACGACCGACACGCCCTACGAGGGCGACCCCGCCAGCGTCGCGATCGACGACGGGGAGATCGCCTATCTCTGCCGCGCCGCAAGCCGGCACGCCGCGCGGCCGGTGACGCCCGGAGACGTGGTGTGGAGCTACTCGGGCGTGCGCCCGCTCCACGACGACGGCAAGGAGAGCGCATCGGCCGTCAGCCGCGACTACGTCCTGGAGCTGGTGGGCGGCCCTGGCGCGTCGCCCCTTTTGTCGGTGTTCGGGGGGAAGATCACGACCTTCCGCAGGCTCGCCGAGCACGCGATGGAGAGCCTCGCGCCCTGCCTCCCCGGCCTGCGCCCGGCCTGGACGGCCGAGGCGGCGTTGCCCGGCGGCGACATCCCCGGCGGCGACTTCGATGGCTTCGCCGCCGCTCTCCAGCGCGCCCATCATGATGTCCCGGCCAGCCATGTCGCGTCGATCGCGCGGCGCCATGGCACGCGCGCGCTCGCCTTCCTGCGCGACGGCGCGCCGGCCGCGTCGCTGGGGCGGCATTTCGGCGCCGGGCTCTACGAGGCCGAAATCGACTTCCTGCGCCGGGAGGAATGGGCCAGGTCTGCCGAGGACGTGCTGTGGCGCCGGACGAAGTCCGGGCTCCATCTTTGCGTCGAGGCGCGCGACGCCGTGGCGGCGTGGATGCGGCGCTGAGGCGCGGTCAGCCGCCGCCCGGCGAATGCAGGTGGCAGGCGACCATCCGGCCGCCAACCCGCGTCTCCTCGGGATAGCGCTCGCGGCAGGCCGGCATCGCATGCGGGCAGCGCGGATGGAAATGGCAGCCCGAGGGCGGGTTGGCTGGCGAGGGCGTCTCCCCCTCGATCCTCGGCATGCGCCCGCGCAGCGCGGGATCGGGGACCGGGGAGGCGTCGCGCAGCATGCGCGTGTAGGGATGCAGCGGGTCGCCGAAGAGCTCGGCCGCCGTGCCCATCTCGACGATCCTGCCGAGATACATCACCGCGACGCGCTGGCAGAAATAGCGCACGACCCCGAGGTCGTGCGCGATGAAGACGAAGGACAGGCCGCGCTGCGCCTGCAGTCGGCGCATGAGTTCGAGCACCTGCGCCTGGATCGAGACGTCGAGCGCCGAGACAGGCTCGTCGGCGACGATCAGCTCGGGTTCCACCGACAGCGCGCGCGCGATGCCGATGCGCTGGCGCTGCCCGCCGGAGAATTCGTGGGGATAGCGGCGCATGTAGTCCGGATTCAGTCCCACCGCCTCCAGCAGTTCCGCGACCTTGTCCGCGAACTGCCGCGAATTGCTGGCGAGCTTGTGAATCACCAGCGCCTCGCCGATGATGGCGCCGATGGTCATGCGCGGATTGAGCGACGCGAATGGGTCCTGAAAGATGATCTGCATGTCGCGGCGCAGCCGCT
>JBEGVV010000143.1:0-22247 GCA_041178225.1 Pseudomonadota bacterium
CGTTCGCGGAATGGGACGCCTGCGTCGCGCAGGGCGGGTGCAGCCATCGTCCCGATGACAGGGGCTGGGGCCGCGGCAGGCAGCCGGTGATGAACGTGAACTGGGATGACGCGCAGCAATACGTCGCGTGGCTGTCGCGCAAGACCGGCAAGGCCTATCGGCTTCTAAGCGAAGCCGAGTGGGAATACGCTGCGCAGGCTGGCATCGGACGGGAAGCGAAGGTGACGCCCGGCGCAGGCGAGGCGAATTGCGATGGGTGTGGCAGCCGCTGGGACGGCAAGCAGACGGCGCCGGTCGGCAGCTTCGCGGCGAACGCCTTCGGCCTCCACGACATGCTCGGAAACGTCTGGGAGTGGACGGCGGATTGCTGGAATGACAGCCATGCCGGTGCGCCTGCGGATGGCAGCGCGCGGCAGGGCGGGGATTGTTCGCGCCGCGTCCTCCGCGGCGGGTCCTGGAACTACGGTCCGGAGCTCACCCGCTCGGCGGACCGCGGCTGGGGCACCTCGGGCCTCCGCAGCGGCTACGTAGGGTTCCGTGTGGCGAGGACCCTTTAGCCCCCTGCTGCGTTGTCTCCTTGCCTCTTGAGGCTATGCCGCGGGGGGAGAGACGCTCACGACCCAGTGAGACGCCCTCCCCTGCTGCCGTCTCATCCCCCCGAGACTGTCCGGGGTCTATCTCAGACTGAGACGTGCAGGCTCCCCCTGCTGCGGCATACCCTCCGCGGTTGTTTTTCTGAGCCGGCCAAGGCTTGCCGCGGACGCGCGCGAGGACATGGCCGAAGCTCCCGCTTGGCGAAGGGCGAAAACACCAAGCCGGGGGGGGGCACTTCCGCGAGATGGCGCGAAGGCCAGGGGGAGGCATGATCCACGCGCGCGGTTGCCGCCATCTGCGGCCGCCACCTGTCACGCCCGACAAGCCTTGAGACCTCCCAGGCGCACGAATGCACCGAGGGCGCCTGCCACTCTGGAAGGGCCGGAGTTGCGCGGCTTTCGATGCAGACAGCCCTGCATTCCAGGGCCGGGTCCACCCCGGTCGCCGATGCGATGTGGGGCTGGATGTGGGGCTAGAAACAGTAGCCCCGGATAAAAACAATACAAATCAGGCGCTTAGTCGACGGCACTGGCGGAAGGGGGGGGATTCGAACCCCCGATGCCCGTGAGGGCATGCCGCATTTCGAGTGCGGTGCATTCAACCGCTCTGCCACCCTTCCGCGGTTGCCGCTGGTCGAAAATCGCGCGGGAACCTAGCGAAGGGGCGGGGCTGCCGCAAGCGTCGCGGGCCCCTCGCCCTCGCGCTAGTCTCCGCCCCGCGCCGCCGCCGCGTCCCGCATGTGCCATGCGCCGCGCGACGTGGCGCTTCCGGCGCCGACCCGACGCTCCACCTCCTGCCCCTCGCGGGGCCTTCGCCCACAGGACGCCCCATGCAAGCTGCCCCCGCCGCCACCATCTCCCGCGCCGAGGCCCTGGCGCGCCGCTACGGGCCGGGCGCCCCGGCGCTGCCCGACGGGCCGTGGAACGCGCATCTCGAGCTGCTGCTCTCGCATCGCTCGGTGCGCGGCTACCTGCCCGACGCGCTCCCACCGGGCACGCTGGAGACGCTGGTCGCCGCCGCCCAGTCGGCCGCCACCTCTTCCAACCTGCAGAGCTGGTCCGTCGTCGTCGTCGAGGACCCGGCGGCGCGCGACGCGCTCGCGCGCATCGCCTCCAACCAGAAGCACATCCGCGAGTGCCCGCTCTTCCTCGTCTTCCTCGCCGACCTGTCGCGCAACCGGCGCCTGGGCGAGCGCGCGGGGCAGGAGATGGTCGCGCTCGACTACCTCGAGAGCTTCCTTGTCGCGGCCATCGACGCCGCGCTCGCGGCCCAGAACGCGGTGGTCGCGGCCGAGGCCATGGGCCTCTCCACCGTCTATATCGGCGCGCTGCGCAACGACCCGGAGGCGGTGGCGCGGCTGCTCGGCCTGCCGCCGGGCTGCGTGGGCGTCTTCGGCCTCTGCGTCGGTCGCGCCGCGCCGGGCGCCGCGGGCGAGGTCAAGCCGCGCCTGCCGCAGCAGGCCATCGTCTTCCGCGGCCGCCACGACGCGACGCAGGAGGCCGCCCTGCTCGCGGCCTACGACCCGCGCATGGAGGATTTCTCGCGCCGCAACGAGGTCTCCGCCGATGGCTGGGCGCGGCGCGTCCTGGCGCGGGTCGGCACGCTCGCCAATTTCGGCGGGCGCGAGAAGCTGGCCGGGGCGCTGCGCGCGCTGGGCTTCCCCCTGAAGTGACGGGGGACGCCGGGGGCGGCCCAGGCTCAGCCGGGCTTGCGCGAGGGCGTGCCGTCGAAGAGCTTGGCCAGGATCCACCAGCGGCCCTTGAGCTCGATCATCTGCAGGCTGGTGTCGTAGTCGAAGCCCAGGTAGGCGCGCTCGTGGAGGATCACGGTCGCGGTGCGGCCATGCAGGGCGACCGAGCGCACCTCCGGGGCCGGGGGCGGGGCCTTGCGGACCGCCGCCTTCTGCTCGCGGACGTACTGGTAGAGGAAGTCGACGGGCTTCACGAAGCCCTCCTCGCCGATATAGCCGCAGACGATCGCCTGGGGCCGGAAGGCCTGGCGCAGGGACGCCACGCTGCCGTCCCGCAACCCCCGGGCGTAGAAGCCGACCGCCTTCGCGATGCCTGCCGGGATGCGTGAAGCTGCCTTGGCCATGGATGCCTGCCTTCCTGGTGCCTGGGTGACCCTTCCCCGGCAGGGTGGCATGGCAGGGGGCGCGGGGGCAGGGGAAAGGCGGCTTTCGGCGCTTGACAGGCAGGGGGGGCGTGAAGATTATCCGCGGCCCATTCGCCGCTGGGCCGGACACCGGTCCGAGCGGCGCTTTAGCGTTTGACTCCGGAAGGCTCCTTCCATGTACGCAGTGATCAAGACCGGCGGCAAGCAGTACAAGGTCGCCAAGGACGACGTGATCGTCGTCGAGAAGCTCGCGGGCGAGGCCGGCGGCACCGTGGAGTTCACGGACGTGCTCATGGTCGGTGGCGCCGGCGCGGCGAAGGTCGGCTCGCCGACGGTCGCGGGCGCCCGGGTCAAGGGCACCGTGCTCGCGCAGCAGCGCGGCGAGAAGGTGGTGGTGTTCAAGAAGCGCCGCCGCAAGAACTCCCGCCGCAAGAACGGTCATCGCCAGTCGCAGACCGTCGTGCGCATCTCGGACATCGTGGCGGCCTGATCGGGCGCCGGTAGAAGGAACGGAGACAGGCCATGGCACAGAAAAAGGCCGGCGGTTCGTCGCGCAACGGCCGCGACTCGGACGGCAGGCGCCTCGGCGTGAAGGCGTATGGCGGCGAGACCGTCAGCGCCGGCAGCATCATCATCCGCCAGCGTGGCACGGTCTATCGCGCGGGCACCAATGTCGGCGTGGGCCGCGACCACACGCTCTTCGCGCTGGTCGATGGCACCGTGAAGTTCGGCCGCCGCGCCGACAACCGCATGTTCGTCTCCATCCAGCCGATGCCGGCGGCGGCGGAGTAGCGGACCAACCCGACCTGGCGCGGGACGAGACCGGGGGAACGGCCCGCGCCGTTCCCCCGTTCCCTTTCTGGGCCCCGCCCCGCGCCAGCGCGCGGGCGGCCCCGCCCGGCAGCGACGCGATCCCCGCCATGAAATTCCTCGACCAGTGCAAGATCTACGCGAAGGCGGGCGACGGCGGCGCCGGCTGCGTCGGCTTCCGTCGCGAGAAGTTCATCGAGTATGGCGGGCCTGACGGCGGCGATGGCGGCCGCGGCGGCGACATCGTCGTCGAGGCGATGGCCAACCTCAACACGCTGATCGACTACCGCTACCAGCAGCATTTCCGCGCCGAGAAGGGCCACCATGGCGAGGGCCGCAACAAGAGCGGCCGCGCGGGCGAGGCGATCATCCTCAAGGTGCCGGTCGGCACGCAGGTGCTGGCGGAGGACAACGAGACGCTGATCGCCGACATGGTCGAGCCGGGCCAGCGCATCGTGCTGTGCCGCGGCGGCGATGGCGGCTTCGGCAACGCCCACTACAAGTCCTCGACCAACCAGGCGCCGCGCCGCGCGGACGCGGGCTGGCCCGGCGACGAGCGCTGGATCTGGCTGCGCCTGAAGCTGATCGCGGACATCGGCCTGGTGGGGCTCCCCAACGCCGGCAAGTCGACCTTCCTCGCGGCGACGAGCTCGGCCCGGCCGAAGATCGCCGACTATCCCTTCACCACGCTGAAGCCGCAGCTGGGCGTCGTGCGCGTCGACGAGGACGAGTTCGTGCTGGCCGACCTGCCCGGGCTGATCGAGGGCGCGGCGGAGGGGCGCGGCCTCGGCCACCGCTTCCTTGGCCATGTCGAGCGCTGCGGCGCGATCCTGCACCTCGTCGACGCGACGCAGGACGACGTCGTCGGCGCCTATCGCACGATCCGCGACGAGCTCGAGGCCTATGGCGCGGGCCTGCCCGGCAAGCCGGAGATCATCGGCCTCAACAAGTGCGACGCGGTCGACGCCGAGGCGCTGAAGAAGAAGAAGGCAGCGCTGGCGCGCTCCGCGCGGCGCCGCGCGCCCGGCTCGAAGGTGATGGCGCTCTCGGCCGTCACGGGCGAGGGCGTGCGCGGGCTGCTGCGCGCGCTGATGGACCATGCGCGCGCACGACGCGCGGCGGCGCCTGCGCGCCGGGACGAGGGGGACGCGGCGTGAGCGGCCGCGGCCAGCCGGACCCCGCGCGCCTGCTGCGCGAGGCGCGGCGCGTGGTCGTGAAGATCGGCTCGGCGCTGCTGGTGGACGACGAGAGCGGCGGCATCCGCCGCAAGTGGCTCGACGGGCTCGCCGACGACGTCGCGATGCTGCGCGCGCGCGGCGCCGAGGTGCTGGTCGTGTCCTCCGGCGCGATCGCGGTCGGCCGCCGGCACCTGGGCCTCGTGAAGCGCACGCTTCGCCTCGAGGAGAAGCAGGCCGCGGCCGCCACGGGCCAGATCCGCCTCGCCCATGCCTGGCAGGACGCGCTCGCGCGGCACGGCATCACGGTGGCGCAGATCCTGCTGACCCCCGACGACACCGAGGCGCGGCGCCGCCACCTCAACGCGCGCGCCACGATCGCGCAGCTGCTGCGCCTCGACGCGGTCCCCGTCATCAACGAGAACGACAGCGTCGCCACCGAGGAGATCCGCTTCGGCGACAACGACCGCCTCGCCGCGCGCGTCGCGCAGATGGTCTCCGCCGACACGCTCGTGCTGCTCTCCGACATCGACGGCCTCTACACGGCCGACCCGCGCAAGCGCGCCGATGCCGCGCGCATCCCCGTCGTCACCGAGGTGACGGCGGAGATCGAGGCGATGGGGGGCGAGGCGGCCACCGGCTATTCCTCCGGCGGCATGGTCACGAAGCTCGCGGCGGCGAAGATCGCCCTGGCCGCGGGATGCCGCATGGCGATCGCCTTCGGCAAGAAGCCGCGCCCGCTCCAGGCGCTCGACGAGGGCGCGCCCGCGACCTGGTTCCTGCCCAGCGCCACGCCGCTCTCGGCGCGCAAGCGCTGGATCGCGGGCCATGTCGCGCCGGCCGGCACGATCCGGATCGACGACGGCGCGGTCGCCGCGCTCGGCCGCGGCAAGAGCCTGCTGCCCGCGGGCGTGACGGGCGTCGAGGGCAGCTTCGAGCGCGGCGACCTCGTGCGCGTGGCGGGCCCCGACGGCCGCGAGGTCGCGCGCGGCCTGTCCGCCTATGGCGCCACCGAGATGGCGCGGATCGCCGGCAGGCGCTCGGCTGAAATCGCCGCGGCGCTGGGCTATCGTGGGCGCGATGAGATCATCCACCGCGACGACCTGGTTATGAGCCCGTGACCACTGGCCCCGAGGCGCTCGCCGCCACGATGGACGCGATCGGCCACCGCGCGCGCGCCGCCGCGGCGGCCATCGCCGTCGCCACGCCCGAGGCGAAGCGCCTCGCGCTTGGCGCCGCGGCGACCGTGCTGCGCGGCCGCATGGGCGAGTTGCTCGCCGCCAATGCCCTCGACATGGAGGCCTGCCGCGCCGCCGCGCTCTCCTCCGCGATGGCCGACCGCTCGCGCCTCGACGAGGCGCGGGTCGAGGCGATCGCGCAGGGGCTGGAGGCCGTGGCCGCGCTGCCCGACCCCGTCGGCGCCATCGACGCGAGCTGGACGCGGCCCAATGGCCTCGAGATCCGCCGCGTGCGCGCGCCGATCGGCGTGGTCGCGATCGTCTACGAGGCGCGTCCCAACGTCACGGCCGATGCCGGCGCGATCTGCCTCAAGGCCGGCAGCGTCGCGATCCTGCGTGGCGGCTCGGAGAGCTTCGAGAGCTCGCGCGTCATCGTCGGCTGCCTGCATGCCGGGCTGCGCGCCGCGGGCCTGCCCGTGGACGCGATCCAGCTGGTGCCGACGCGCGACCGCGCCGCGGTAGGCCGGCTGCTGGCGATGACGGGGCTGGTGGACGTGGTCGTGCCGCGTGGTGGCAAGTCGCTGATCGCGCGGGTGATGGACGAGGCACGGGTCCCCGTGCTCGCCCATCTCGACGGCATCTGCCACACCTACGTCCATCGCGCGGCGGATGCCGGCATGGCCCGGCGCATCGTGCTCAACGCCAAGATGCGACGCACCAGCGTCTGCGGCGCGACGGAGACGCTGCTCGTCGACCGCGACGTCGCGCTCACCCACCTGCCGCCGATCCTCCACGACCTCTTCCGCGCGGGCTGCGAGATACGCGGCGACGAGGCGGTGCAGCGGATGGACCCGCGCGTCAGGCCCGCGACCGAGGAGGACTGGCGCACCGAGTACCTCGACGCGATCCTCTCGGTGCGCGTGGTGGCTGGGCTCGACGCCGCGATCGAGCACGTCAACCTCCACGGCTCGCACCATACCGATGCGATCGTCACGGCGGACGACGCCGCGGCGGAAGCGTTCTGCCGCCGCGTCGACAGCGCGATCGTGCTGCGCAACGCCTCGACCCAGTTCGCCGATGGCGGCGAGTTCGGCTTCGGCGCGGAGATCGGCATCGCCACCGGGCGCCTGCCGCCGCGCGGCCCCGTCGGGCCCGAGCAGCTGACGACCTGGAAATACGTGGTCCTCGGGGACGGGCAGACGCGGCCGTGAGCGCTCCGCTTCCCGCCCACGCGCTTGGCGTCGCGCCGCGCCGGAGCATCGGCCTCCTCGGCGGCTCGTTCAATCCGGCGCACGAGGGCCACCTGGAGATCGCGCTGATCGCGCTCAAGAAGCTCGCGCTCGACGAGATCTGGTTCCTGGTCTCGCCCGGCAACCCGCTGAAGTCCGGCAACGACATGGACTCGCTCGAGGGGCGCGCGGCCTCGGTGCGCCGCGTGCTCGGCGCGCACCCGCGCCTTCGCATCGTGACGATCGAGGCGGCGCTGGGCACGCGCTACACCGCCGACACGCTGTCCGTCCTGCGCACGCGCTTCCGTCGCACGCGGTTCGTCTGGCTGATGGGCGCCGACAACCTCATCCAGATCCCCGCCTGGTCGCGCTGGACCGACATCTTCGGGATGGTGCCCGTTGCCGTGTTCGCGCGCCCCGGATACTCTGTGAAGGCGCTGGCGGGGAAGGCCGCGCGGCGCTTCTCGAAGGCGCGCAGGCGTGGCTTCGACATCCGCGCGCTCCCGTCGCGAAGCCCGCCGACCTGGGTCTTCTTCCATTCCCGGCTCAACCCGGCTTCCGCCAGCGCCATCCGGGAAGCGCGCGCCCGGAGCATGGCCGCGCGAGACAGGCCAGGCGCGTGAGCGCCCGCCATCCCCAGGAGGTTCCGATAGCGCCCCGTCCCAAGCGTAAGGCCCCGCCCGCCGCCGTCCGCTCGCTCGTCAAGGCGATCGAGGCATCGCTCGACGCCGACAAGGCGGAGAACATCGTGCGCATCCCGCTCGCCGGGAAGAGCTCGATCGCCGACTTCATGGTGATCGCCTCCGGCAGCAACTCGCGCCAGCTCGCCGCGATGGCCGACCACATCGTCGAGAAGCTCAAGGAGCGCGGCCGGTCGCATGTCCCGGTCGAGGGACGCCAGCAGGGCGACTGGGTGCTGGTCGATGCCGGCGACGTGATCGTCCATCTCTTCCGGCCGGACGCGCGCAGCCACTACGCGCTCGAGAAGATGTGGCAGGCCGAGTTCGACGAGGAGGCCGGCGCTGCCGCCGGCTGAGCCGGGGGTGCGATGCGGCTGACCATCGCCGCGGTCGGGCGGCTGCGCGGCGGGCCGCTCGCCGATGCCTTCGCCGACTATGCGGGCAGGCTGAAATCCGGACGCTGGATGCTCGACATGGTCGAGGTCGAGGAGCGACGTCGCCTGTCCGGGCCCGAACTCGTCGCGCGCGAGGGCGAGCTGCTGCTCGCCGCCATCCCGCGCGGCGCCACCCTGGTCGCGATGGACCCGCGCGGCGCGGCGCTGTCGAGCGAGGACCTCGCGGCGCGGCTGGGCCGGCTGCGCGACGAGGGCGCGAGCGTCGCCTTCGCGATCGGCGGCGCCGACGGGCTCTCCCCCGAGGTGCTGCGCGCCGCGCGGCTCAAGCTGTCGCTGGGCGCGATGACCTGGCCGCACATGCTCGCGCGGGTGATGCTGGCCGAGCAGCTCTTCCGCGCCCAGTCGATCCTCTCGGGCCATCCCTACCACCGGGGCTGACGCATGGAACTCGACGCGATCGCCATCCTCGGGGCGCTGCCCGGCGGCCTGCCTGCCGCGACGCTCGCCATCGGCCTGGTCCTGGGCGCGCTTGGCGCGTGGCTCGCGATGCGCGGGCGCGTGGCGTCCGAGCGGCGCCTCGGCGAGGAGAGGCTGCGCGCGCGCGAGGAGGCCGAGGCGCGCCTGGGCGACGCCTTCCGCTCGCTCTCGGTCGAGGCGCTGCAGCGGAACAACGCGATGTTCCTCGACCTCGCGCGCGAGCGCCTCGCCCAGGGCGAGCAGCGCGCGAGCGGCGAGCTCGAGCGGCGCGAGCAGGCCGTCGCGGCGCTGGTCGCGCCGGTGCGCGAGGCGCTGTCGCGGATGGACGCGCGGCTCGGCGAGCTCGAGACGCGGCGCGCCGGCGCCTTCGGCGAGCTCAAGGGCGAGGTCGAGCGCCTGGCGCAGGCCAGCGAGACGCTGCGCAGCGAGACCGCGCGGCTGGCGCAGTCGCTGCGCTCGCCGGTCGCGCGCGGGCGCTGGGGCGAGGTGCAGCTGCGCCGCGTCGTGGAGCTGGCTGGCATGCTGGCGCATTGCGACTTCGTCGAGCAGGCGACGATCGGCGCGGAGCGGCGCCAGCGCCCGGACATGATCGTGCGGCTGCCGGGCGGGAAGACCGTCGTCGTCGACGCCAAGGCGCCGCTCGAGGCCTATCTCGACGCCGCGTCGATCGAGGACGAGGAGGCGCGGCGCGCGCGGTTGCTGCAGCACGCCGCCGACGTGAAGGGGCACATGCGGCGCCTGGCCGAGCGCGGCTACGCCGAGCAGTTCGACGAGGCCCCGGAATTCGTCGTCATGTTCCTGCCCGGCGAGGCCTTCTTCGCCGCGGCGCTGCAGGCCGACCCGGCGCTGATCGAGTTCGGCGCCGCGAGCGGCGTCGTGCTGGCGACGCCGACGACGCTGATCTCTCTGCTGCGCGCGGTCCAGCATGGCTGGAAGCAGGAGCGCGTGGCGGAGAACGCGCGCGAGATCAGCGCGCTGGGCGCGGAGCTCTACCGCCGCGTCGGCACGATGGCCGAGCACATGGCCGGGCTCGGCAAGGCGCTGGAGAGATCCGTGCAGCAGTACAACCAGGCGGTTGGCGGGCTCGAGGCGCGCGTGCTGCCGCAGGCGCGGCGCTTCCGCGACCTAGGAGCAGCGCCCTCCGGCAACGAGATCGAGGTCCTGCGCCAGGTCGAGTCCGCGCCGCGCCAGCCCTCGGCCCTCGGCGAGGCCGCGCGCGGCGATGGCTGAAGGCGCGGGCTCAGCCGCGCTTCCAGGCCGGGTCGAGGAAGGCCTGGAACTCGAGCATGTAGCCGTTCGGGTCGCGCGCGAAGAAGCAGTAGACGTTGAACTTCTCGCTGCGCTCGGGCGGGCCCTCCGGCGCCACGCCGGCGGCGACGAGGTGGCGATGCCACGCATCCACGTCGGGCACGACGAAGGTGATCACCACGCCCTTCGGCTCGACATGCCGTCCTGGCCGCGCATGGCACACGCCGAGGAAGTTCGCCGGGCCCATGCGGAAGATCCGGCATAGCCCCTGGTCGAGGACCTGCGCGAGGCCGATGCGGTCGCGGTAGAAGGCGCAGGTCGCGTCGAGGTCGTGGGTGTAGACCCAGGTGACGCCCTGGTCGATCGCGGGATGCGCCATGCGCCGACGTCCCTTCGCGGTCAGCGGCCGCCGCCGAACCTGGCGTCGGTGGCGAGGTACTCGGGCAGGCGGATCGCGCTGCCGAGCTCGGCCGGGGTCGCCATCGGCGGGCGCTCGCCGCCCTTGAGGCTTGCCAGCGCCCCGCGCATCGCGCGCACCGAGGCGGCGAGCATCTCCTGCGGGTAGACCACGATCTTGATGCCGAGCTTCTCGAGCGTCGCGTCGGGCGGCATGAAGTGCTTCGCGGCCGGCGCGTTGACCGCGAGCATCGGGCGGCCCTGGCCGGCCTCGACGCTGGCGCGGATCTCGGCCTCGTCCTGCGGCGAGTCGAGGAAGAGTATGTCGGCGCCCTCCGCGACGAAGGCCTCGATGCGCCGGCGCGCCTCGTCGAAGCCGCGCGAGGGCCGCGCGTCGGTGCGCGCGAGCAGCAGGATGCCCTCCTCGCGGCAGGCCTCGGCGGCGGCCCGGCAGCGCGCGATCGCCTCGTCGCGCTCGACGGCGAGCTTGGCGCCCTTGTGGCCGAGCGGCCGCGGCCAGGCCTTGTCCTCGACCAGGACCGCGGCGGCGCCGGTGCGCGCATAGGCGCGGATCGTGCGCTGGACGTTGATGGCGTTTCCGTAGCCGGTGTCGCCGTCGGCGAGCCAGAGCACCTTCGGTGCCGCGGCGACGCAGGTCTCGACCGCGTCGCGCATTTCCGTGACGGAGAGCAGGTCCATGTCCGGCTGGGCGAGGCGCAGCGCGGAGATCGACGAGCCGGAGGCGAAGCCGAGGCGGAAGCCCGCCTCCTCGACCAGCCGCGCGCCCATGCCGTCGCCGGCCCCTGGCATCACGTGGAGCCCGGGCCCCGCGAGGAGTTCCTTCATCGCCGCGGCCTGCTTCTGCATCGTCCCGTCCCCCAATGGCTTGCGCGAGGCGCCAGTGTGTCGGCGTGGCGCCCGCCGGGCAAGCGCCGGGCATCCCGCGTGTTGACCCTGCGCCGCGGCCTGACTAGGTAACCGGCCCATGGCCCTGCTCCCGATCCTCGTCGCCCCCGATCCGCGCCTGAAGCTGAAGGCGAAGCCCGTCGCGTCCGTCGACGCGCGCGTCGCCAGGCTGATGGACGACATGCTCGAGACGATGTACGCCGCGCCGGGCATCGGCCTTGCCGCGCCGCAGGTCGGGGAGTCGCTGCGCGTGATCGTCGTCGACGTCGGCAAGGACGAGGAGGGGCGCAAGCCGCTGCGCATGGCCAACCCCGAGATCGCGTGGGCCTCGGAGGAGCGGATCCCCTTCGAGGAGGGCTGCCTGTCTCTTCCCGAGCAATATGCCGACGTCACGCGACCGAGGGCCGTGCGGGTGCGCTACCTCGACGAGACCGGCGCCGCGCGCGAGATCGAGGCCGAGGGCCTGCTCGCGGTCTGCATCCAGCACGAGATGGACCATCTCGAGGGCACGCTCTTCGTCGACCACCTCTCGGTCCTGCGCCGCGGGATGATCATGAAGCGCCTGCAGAAGGCGAAGAAGGCGAAGGCGGCCGGGCAGGCCGGGGACGATCCGGCCTGACGATGCGCGTCGTCTTCATGGGCACGCCGGCCTTCGCCGCGACGGCGCTGGCGGCGATAGCCGATGCCGGGCACGATGTCGCCTGCGCCTACAGCCAGCCGCCGCGCCCCGCGGGCCGCGGCCATCGCGAGACGCGCTCCGATGTCCACGAGCTGGCCGCCGCGCGCGGCATCCCCGTGCGCACGCCCGCGCGGCTGCGCGACCCCGCGGAGCACGCGGCCTTCGCCGCGCTCGACGCCGACATCGCCGTGGTCGCGGCCTATGGCCTCATCCTGCCGCGGCCGGTGCTCGACGCGCCGCGCCACGGCTGCATCAACATCCATGCCTCGCTGCTGCCGCGCTGGCGCGGCGCGGCGCCGATCCAGCGCGCGATCCTCGCAGGCGACCGAGAGACGGGCGTGTGCATCATGCGCATGGAGGAGGGGCTCGACACCGGCCCCGTGCTGCTGCGCGCGGCGATGCCGATCGGCGACGAGGCGACCGCCGGCACGCTGCACGACGCGCTCGCCGCGCTGGGCGCGCGGCTCGTGGTCGAAGCGCTGCGCGGCGTCGCGGCAGGCACGCTGCGCGCGGAGCCGCAGCCCGAGGCCGGCGTGACCTACGCCAGCAAGATCGCCAAGGAGGAGGCGCGGCTGGGCTGGACGCGCCCGGCGACCGAACTCGCGCGCGCCGTGCGCGGGTTCAATCCCTTTCCCGGGGCCTTCTTCGAGCTGGGCGGGGAGCGCATCCGCGTGCTCGCCGCGCGCGCGGAGCCCGGGCGCGGCGAGCCGGGCACCGCGCTCGACGACGCGCTGCTGGTCGCTTGCGGCGAGGGCGCGCTGCGCGCGCTGGTCGTGCAGCGCGCCGGCCGCGGCGCCATGAAGGCCGCGGATTTCCTGCGCGGTCGCGCGGTGCCCGCGGGCACGCGTCTGTCCTGATGCCGCGCTATCGCCTGACGCTCGAATACGATGGCGGGCCCTTCGTCGGCTGGCAGCGCCAGTCGGAGGGCGCCTCCGTGCAGGCGACGCTGGAGGCGGCGCTCGCCAGGTTCACGGGCGAGGCGCCGGAGACCGTGGCGGCGGGCCGCACCGACGCGGGCGTCCACGCGCTGGGCCAGGTCGTGCATCTCGACCTCGCCCGCGAATGGAAGCCGCAGAAGATCTGCGACGCGCTCAACTTCCACCTGCGCCCCGCGCCGGTCACCGCGCTCGCCGCGGAAGAGGTTCCCGCGGATTTCCACGCGCGGCTCTCCGCGACGCGCCGGAGCTACCTGTTCCGCATCCTCGACCGCCGCGCGCCGCCCGCGCTCGAGGCCGGGCGGGTCTGGCATGTCGGCCATCGCCTCGACGCGGAGGCCATGCACGACGCCGCGCAGGCGCTGGTGGGCCACCACGACTTCACCTCGTTCCGCGCCACCGCCTGCCAGGCGCGCAGCCCGCTCAAGACCCTCGACGTCCTGCGCGTCCGTCGCGCGGGCGACGAGGTCCAGGTGGACGCCTCGGCGCGCTCGTTCCTGCACCACCAGGTGCGCAACCTCGTCGGCACGCTGGCGCTCGTGGGCGAGGGCAAGTGGAGCCGGCGCGACGTCGAGGCCGCGCTCGCGGCACGCGCGCGCAGCGCCGCCGGGCCGACCGCGCCGCCGGAAGGGCTCTACCTCGTCGAGGTCGGCTACTGATCAGGCCGCGCCCGGTGGCAGCGGCCAGGCGTCCTCGAGCGACACCACGGTGCGGAAGATCGACAGGCCCAGCGCGAACTCGACCACCGCGAGGCCGATCGCCGCGGGCCAGGAGATGTCGAGCGCGGCCCGCATGGCGAAGGCCAGCCAGGCGACGAGCGCCGCGCGCAGCCCGATCTCGAGGATCGCGTCGAGCGCCGCGGGCAGGATGTCGGAGAGCGTCAGGGGCGCGGCGACGAGCAGGACCAGGACCTGGGCGAGGCTCGTCCAGTTGTAGGCGGCGACGAGGGCGGGATAGCGCTCCTCGCGCTCGGCCACGCGCGCGGCGACATGGGCGAGCACGGGGAAGGCCGTCCAGCCGACCACGTAGGCGATGGCCTCGACCAGGACGACGTCGAGCGCGTCGGCGCGCGGCGGGAAGAGCGACAGCCGCGTCGCCACCAGCGGCAGCGCCGCAGGCAGGGCCACCGCGGCCGCCCAGAAGGAGCGCAGCGCGCCTTCGCGGCTGGTGTCCATCAGGCGCAGGCCGTCGGGCCTGCGCCGCGCGAAGAGCCAGGCGCCGTAGAGGCCGGAGGCGACCTCGGCGAGGCGGATCATGCGCCGGGCGCGAAGAAGCGGGCCAGGATCGCCTCGTAGATGCGCGACAGGGCAACGATGTCGGCGACCGGCGCGCGCTCGTCGATCTTGTGCATCGAGCGCCCGACGAGGCCGAAGTCGATCACCGGCGCGTGGCGGGTGATGAAGCGCGCGTCGGAGGTGCCGCCCGTCGTGCTCAGCGCCGGCCTGCGGCCCGTGATCTCCTCCACCGCCTCGACGAGGATGGCGCTCAGCCGTCCCTCGGGCGTCAGGAAGGACTCGCCCGAGACCTCGACCGCCAGCGCGTAGCGCCCGCCGACGGCGTCGAGCGTCTTGCGGATCCAGGCCTCGAGCGTGCGCGAGGAATGCATGTCGTTGAAGCGGATGTTGAAGCGCGCGCGCGCGCGCGCCGGGATCACGTTCGTCGCGGGGTTGCCGACGTCGATCGTCGTGACCTGCAGGCTCGAGGGCTGGAACGCGGCGTTGCCCGCGTCGATGGGCTCCGCGGTCAGCGCCGCGAGCATGCGCAGGAGCGCGTGGATCGGGTTGTCGGCGAGGTGCGGGTAGCCGACATGGCCCTGCACGCCTGTCACCTCGATGGTGACGTTCATGCTCCCGCGGCGGCCGATCTTGGCCATGTCGCCGAGCACGCTCTCGCTGGTCGGCTCGCCCACGATGCAGGCATCGAAGCCCTCGCCGCGGCCCGCGAGCAGGTCGAGCATCTTGCGCGTGCCGTTGATCGAGGGGCCTTCCTCGTCGCCCGTGATCAGCAGGCTGATCGAGCCGCCGAAGCCGGTGCCGCGCGCGGCGAGGAAGCGCTGCGCCGCGGCGACGAAGGCCGCGATCGCGCCCTTCATGTCCGCGGCGCCGCGGCCGTAGAGCGTGCCGTTGTGGACCTCGCCGGCGAAGGGCGCGATCGACCAGCCGTTGAGGTCGCCGACCGGCACGACGTCGCTGTGGCCCGCGAAGCAGAAATGCGGGCCGCCCGTGCCGATGCGGGCGTAGAGGTTGTCGACGTCGGGCGTGCCGGGTTCCGAGAACGGCATGCGCTCGCAGCGGAAGCCGAGCGGGCCGAGCGCGCCCTCGAGCACGCCCAGCACGCCCTCGTCCTTCGGGGTCACCGAGGGGCGGCGGATCAGGGCCTGCGCGAGGCCGACGGGATCGATCTCCGCCATCGCCGCCCGGCCGGTCATCCGCGCAGGAGCTCGTTGATCGAGGTCTTGGAGCGGGTCTTCTCGTCGACGCGCTTCACGATCACCGCGCAGTAGGTGCTGGGGCCGGGCGTGCCGTCGGCCATCGGCTTGCCAGGCAGCGCGCCGGGGACGACGACGGAGTAGGCGGGCACGCGGCCCATGAACACCTCGCCGGTATGGCGGTCGACGATCTTGGTCGAGGCGCCGATGAAGACGCCCATCGACAGGACCGAGCCCGTCTCGACGATCACGCCCTCGGCGACCTCGCTGCGCGCGCCGACGAAGCAGTTGTCCTCGATGCGCACGGGGTCGGCCTGCAGGGGCTCGAGCACGCCGCCGATGCCGGCGCCGCCGGAGATGTGGCAGTTCTTCCCGATCTGGGCGCAGGACCCGACCGTCGCCCAGGTGTCGATCATCGTGCCGCTGTCGACATAGGCGCCGACATTGACGAAGGACGGCATCAGCACGACGCCCGGGGCGATGAAGGCGGAGCGGCGCACGACGCAGTTGGGCACGGCGCGGAAGCCGGCGGCGCGGAAGGCGTTGTCGCCCCAGCCCTCGAACTTCGACGGGACCTTGTCGTACCAGGCCGAGCCGCCCGGGCCGCCCGGCATGGGAGCCGAGTCGTTCAGGCGGAAGGACAGCAGCACCGCCTTCTTGAGCCATTGGTTGACGGTCCAGCCGCCGGCGCCCTTCTCGGCGACGCGGGCCTTGCCGGCGTCGAGCGCGCCCAGGGCGGCATCCACCGCCTCGCGCACCGCGCCGGTCGTCCCCGGATTGACCGTGTCGCGCTTTTCCCAAGCATTCTCGATGGTTGCCTGAAGCGTGGCGAGTTCCATGGCTGTTCCCGTTCGGTTGGAGAAGGCGCGCGAAGATGGGCGGGAACGCGCCCCCAGTCAACGCGCCCGCCCCGCCGTCCGGCCTGGCCGCGTTCACGGGGAATTAACCTGACTTGATGAAAATCTGCTGCGCAGTCCTCTCCATCGCCAGCGACCCGACCATGCCCACCGCCATGCCTGCGAAGCGCCGCCGCTCCATGCTTCCCTCGCGCGCCATCCAGGCGATGGCGCAGCCGCGCTTCGCGGAGCTGTGCCGGCGCTATCCCGGGCCGGCCGCCTTCGTCGACGCCGACGGCCACGTGCTCGACATGAACGACGCGGCGCCGCCGATGCTCGACGCGGTCGATGCGCGGCCAGGCGGCCTCAAGGGCCTCGTGACGGCGATCGGCGGCTTCTCGCGCTTCGACTCGCTCGACGTCGGCACGCCGACGCCGCGTCGCCTCGACATCGCCTTCGTGCCGATGGCCGAGGGCGTCCTGCTGCTGGGACGCGACCGGTCGCTGACCGACAACCTCAACGAGGCGCTGGCCGAATCACGCTCGCGCTACAAGGACCTGGTCGACGTCTCGAGCGACTTCGCCTGGGAGGTCGACGCGGCCGGCGTCTTCACCTTCGTCTCGGCGCGCGGCGCGATCGGCTTCGAGTCGCGCGAGCTCATCGGTTCCCCCGCCCGCGAGATGCTGCGCCCCGCCGGCGAGGAGTTCGGTGCCGCCGAGGCTTCCCCGTTCCTCGCGGTCGAGCGCATCGACGACGTGCAGTTCTGGACCAGCAGGCGCGACGGCGAGCCGGCGCTCCTCTCCGTGTCCGCGATGCCGCTCTTCGCGCCGACGGGCGCCTGGCGCGGCGCGCGCGGCGTGGCGCGCGACGTGACCGCGGCGAACGAGCGCGAGACCGAGCTCGCCGAGAGCGAGACCCGCGACCGCATCCTCGCCCATGTCCTGCGCGCGCTCGTCGACGCCGAGGACGCCGATGGCGGGATCGCCGCGGCGCTGCGCTCCTGCGTGCGCGCCTATGGCGCGGCGGGCGGGCAGGTCTGGCGGCGCGAGCCGGAGGGCTTCGTGCTCGCCGCGATGCTCGGCCCGCAGCCCGGCGAGGCCCCGGACCTCGAGGCGCTGGAGGTCGGGTCGCCGCCGGACGCGCCGACGGGCGAGGGGCGGCTGCTGCTGCGCGCCACCGCGTTCCGGCACAGGATCAACGGCGCGATCATGCTGTGGCGCGGCGACGCCGAGGCCGCCTGGCCGGTCGGCGACGTCGCGCTCTTCGATCGGATCGCGACCCAGTTCGGGCTCGCGCTCGCGCAGATCTCCCTGCAGGAGGAACTCGAGCGCCAGGCGCGCACCGATCCCCTGACCGGGCTCCTCAACCGCCGCGCCTTCCTCGCCGACATGGCGATCCGGCTCTCGGCAGCGCGCCGCTCGGCGCGCCCCGCCGCGCTCGTCTATGTCGACGTCGACAACTTCAAGGCGGTGAACGACCTGCATGGCCACGCGGCGGGGGACGGCGTGCTGCGCCGGATCGCCGACCGCCTGCGCCGCGGCGCGCGCGCCAGCGACCTGGTCGCGCGCGTCGGCGGCGACGAGTTCGCGCTGTGGCTCGACGAGGCCGATCCCGAGGGCGCCGAGCGACGGGGGCGCGAACTCCTGGCGATACGCGACGAGATCGCGGACATGTCGGGTTCGCCGGAGCAGCCGCTTGGCATCTCCGTCGGCATCGTCGCCGTCGACCCCCGCGCCGAGGACGGCATCGACCGGCTGATCGAGCGCGCGGACGCCGCGATGTACGAGGCCAAGCGCGGCGGCAAGGGACGCCTCGTGACCGCGCCCGCGGGAGCCGCGCGATGACCGCGGAGCAGGACAAGGCCCTCGCGCGCACGGGCAGCGTCGAGCAGCGCCGGCGCCTCGCGCGCCGCAAGGACCTGCAGCCCGAGCTGCTCTACTTCCTCGCCGGGGACGCGAACGCGGAGGTCCGGCAGGAGGTCGCCGGCAACGAAGCGACGCCCTGGCAGGCCGACGCGATCCTCGTCCTCGACCAGGACGTGGACGTCCGCTCTGGCCTCGGCCCCAAGCTCGCCCGCCTCCTGCCCGGGCTTTCGGACAGCGCGCGCGCCTCGGTGCGCGACCGCGTCCTGAAGATGATCGAGCAGCTGGCGCGCGACGAGGCCGAGAAGGTCCGCGCCGTGCTCTCGGAGTCGATCAAGCGCCTCGACTGCGTTCCCGCCGACATCGTCAAGATCCTCGCGACGGACATGGCGCTGCTTGTCGCCGAGCCGGTGCTGCGCTTCTCGCCCATGCTGGGCGAGGCCGACCTGCTGGAGATCATCGCCGGCCGCCACGCGCGCGGCGCGCTCGGCGCCATCGCCTCGCGCGACCCGGTCACCGCGGCCGTGGCGGACGCGATCGCCTATTCGAGCGATTCCGCCGCGATCGCGACGCTGCTCGCGAACCCGCTCGCGCAGGTCCGCGAGGAGACGCTCGACGCGCTGGTCGAGCGCGCGCCCGGACAGGCCGAATGGCACGGCCCGCTGGTCGACAGGCCGGTGATGCCGCAGCGTTTGCTGAGCCGCCTCGCGGCCTTCGTGGCGGAGACCTTCATCGCGAAGCTGCAGCAGCGCAAGGACCTCGACCCGAAGACGCGCGTCGCCATCGCCAAGGCGCTCGGCGACCGCAACGCTCCGGTGGAGTGCGCCGCGCCGGTGCCCAAGGCCGAGCCCGAGGAGAAGATCGAACTGGTCGAGGACCGCGTCCGCCGCCTGCGGGCGGAGGGCAAGCTCGACGAGGAGGCCGTCTTCGAGGCACTCGACAAGGGCGACAGGCCCTTCGTGCGCGCCGCGGTCGCGGCGCTCGCGCATACCGAGCCCGAGACCTTCGACCGCGTCGTCAGCGGTCGCAGCTCCAAGGGCATGGTGGCGCTGGCCTGGCGCGCGCGGCTAGGACCGCGCCTCGCCTACCAGCTGCAGCTGCGCATGGGCGGGCTCTCGCCGCGCCAGGCGCTCGCGCCGCGCAACGGCGACTGGCCGCTGACCGCCGACGAGATGGTCTGGCACCTCGAGTTCTTCGGGATCGCCGACGCCCAGCTTCGCCCGGTCAGCCCGGGGCGCGACCGATAAGGGTGCCGATCCCGCCATCGGTGAAGAGCTCGAGCAGGATCGCGTGCGACAGCCGTCCGTCGAGGATGACGGCGCCCTCCACGCCCTGCGCCACCGCCGAGAGGCAGGTCTCCACCTTCGGGATCATGCCGCCGGAGATCGTGCCGTCGGCGATCATCTCCTGCACGCGCTGCGGCGACAGGTGCTGGAGCAGCTTCTTCTCGCCGTCCAGCACGCCGGCCACGTCGGTCATCATCAGCAGCCGCGTCGCGCGCATCGCGCCGGCGATGGCGCCCGCCGCCGTGTCCGCGTTGATGTTGTAGGTCTCGCCGTCGGCGCCGAAGCCGACCGGCGCGATCACCGGGATGATGCCGGACTTCGCGAGCGTCTCGAGCAGGTGCGCGTTGATCATGTCCGGCTCGCCGACGAAGCCGAGGTCGACATGCTCCTCCTTGCCGGTCGCGGGATCCCGGCGCACGCGCATCGCCTTGCGTGCGCGGATGAGGTGCCCGTCGCGGCCCGAGAGCCCGATGGCGAGGCCGCCCGCGCGCGTGATCGCGGCGGCGAGCTGCTTGTTGATCGATCCGGCGAGGACCATCTCGACGACCTCGACGGCCTTGGCGTCGGTGACGCGCAGCCCGTCGACGAAGCTCGACTTGATGGCGAGGCGGTCGAGCATCTGCGCGATCTGCGGGCCGCCGCCATGCACGACGATCGGGTTGATCCCGACCTGGCGCAGCAGCACGACGTCGCGCGCGAATTCCGCCGCGACCGCGGCGTCGCCCATCGCGTGGCCGCCGTACTTCACGACCACGGTGCGGCCGGCGTAGCGGCGCATGAAGGGCAGGGCCTCGGCGAGCACGCGGCTCTTGGCGATGGCCTCGGGGGCCACGCCGGTCGAGGGCTTAGGAGCGTTATCTGGCATGCGGGACGACCCCCTGGATCGCGGATTGTCTAGCCGAAGGTGGCGAGGCCCGCCAGCGCCGCGCGCAGCTCGGCGATCCCGGCCCCGGTCTGGGCGCTCGTGGCGTGGACATGCGGGTGGCCCGCGGGATGCTTCGCCGCCTCGGCCGCGACTTCCGCGACGCGCCGGCGCAGTTCCGTGGGCGGGAGCTGGTCGCACTTGGTCAGCACGACCTGCCAGCTGAGCGCCGCCTCGTCGAGCAGCACGAAGAGCTCGCGGTCGAGCGGCTTGGGGCCGTGCCGCGCATCGACCAGGACGAGCACGCGCGCGAGCGCGGAACGGCCACGCAGGTACTGCCGGATCAGCGCCGACCACTGCTTGAGCAGCGAGCGCGAGACGCGCGCGAAGCCGTAGCCGGGCATGTCGACGAGCACCAGCCGGTGGCCCGCCGCGTCGGGGCCGAGCGTGAAGAAGTTGAGCTGCTGCGTGCGCCCCGGCTCCTTCGACGTGCGCGCGAGCGCGGCGTGCCCGGTCAGCGCGTTGAGCAGGCTCGACTTGCCCACGTTGGAGCGCCCCGCGAAGGCGATCTCCGGCGCGCGACGCGACGGAAGGTCGTCCGCGCGCTGCGCGGCGTGGAAGAACGCGCAGTTCGACGCGAAGAGGAGGCGCCCCGCCTCGAGCGCCTCGGGGCTCAGCCCTTCTCCGCCGCCGTCTGCCTCATGATCACCCATTGCTGCGCCACCGAGAGGATGTTGTTCCAGGCCCAGTAGATCACGAGGCCTGCTGGGAAGGAGGCGAGCATGAAGGTGAACAGCACCGGCATGAACATGAAGATCTTCGCCTGGATGGGGTCCGGCGGGGCCGGGTTCAGCTTCTGCTGCAGGAACATCGTCAGGCCCATGATCAGGGGCCAGGCGCCCATCGTGGCGCCGAGCAGCCACACCTCGGGCGGGCCCCAGGGCAGCAGCCCGAAGAGGTTGAAGACCGAGGTCGGGTCGCTCGCCGAGAGGTCCACGATCCAGCCGTAGAAGGGCGCGTGGCGCATCTCGATGGTGACGAAGAGGACCTTGTAGAGCGCGAAGAAGACGGGGATCTGGATGATGACGGGCAGGCAGCCCGCGAGCGGGTTGGCGCCCGACTTGCGGTAGAGCTCCATCATCGCCTGCGACATCTTCTGCTGGTCGGCGCCGTGCAGCGCCTTGAGCTTCTCGATCTCCGGCTGCAGCAGCTTCATCTTGCTCATCGCGCGGTACGACTTGTTCGCGAGCGGGAAGAACACCGCCTTGACGCAGAGCGTCAGGAGCAGGATCGCGAGGCCGAAGTTGCCGAGCAGGCGGAAGAAGAAGTCGAGCACGTAGAAGATCGGCTTGGTCAGCCAGTAGAACCAGCCGAAGTCGACCGCGCGGTCGAAGCGCGCGATGCCCAGCCTGTCCTCGTAGGAATCGAGGAGGCGGACTTCCTTGGCGCCGGCGAAGAGGCGGTTGGTCGTCGCGGCCGTGCCGCCCGGTGCCACGTCCAGCGCGCCGGTGATGTAGTCGGCCTGGTAGGCGTCGCGGCCCTGCTGCGTGCTGTGCACGAAGCGCGCCTGCTTCTGCGCCTTCTGGTCGGGCACGAGCGCGACGAGCCAGTACTTGTCGGTGATCCCGAGCCAGCCGCCGGTCGACGCGGCCTCGATGCGGCCCTTCTTCTTCACGTCGTCGTAGCTGGGCTCGTTGAGGACGCCGTTGAAGACGCCGATCGGCCCCTCGTGGAGGATGTAGAAGCCGAGCGTCTTGGGCGTGCCCACGCGCTGCACCCGGCCATAGGGCTGCAGCTGCACGGCCTCGCGCCCCTCGTTCACGACGCTGTCGGTGACCTCGAACATGAAGTCGCCATCGATCGCGATGCGGCGCTGGAAGCGCAGGCCGGCGCCATTGCTCCAGGTCAGCGTGACGGGGTTGCCGGGCGTGAGCGCGTCGCGGTCCGCCGTCCACAGCGCCTGGCCGCCGGGCAGGGCGAGGCCGGCATTCGCGGAGACCCAGCCGAACTCGGCGAGGTAGGGGTCGGGCGAGCCCTGCGGCGAGAGCAGCGTGATCAGCGGGCTCGCCGGGTCGGCGGCCTCGTGGTAGCGCGCGAGGCGGATGTCGTCGATCTGGCCGCCGAGGAGGCGGATCGAGCCGCGCACGGCCGGCGTC
>JBEGVV010000144.1:0-21313 GCA_041178225.1 Pseudomonadota bacterium
CCGCATTGGTGACCTTGCGCACGGCGTCGGGGCGTCTCTGCCAGATCTCGAACAGCCGCCGCGCCTCCTATGGCTACGACCAGCGCATCGAGGTCCATGGCGAGCTCGGGATGCTGCAGGCGGGCAACCGCGTCGGCACGACCGTCGTCGCCTCGACCGCGCAGGGCGTCGTCGCCGACAAGCCCCTGCATTTCTTCCTCGAGCGCTACGCGGAGGCCTATCGCGCCGAGCTCGCGCATTTCCTCGACGTGGCCGCCGGCCGCGCCCGGCCGCTGGTCGGCATCGAGGATGGCCGCCGCGCGCTCCAGCTCGCCGAGGCCGCGAACGAGAGCCTGCGCCTGGGACGCGCCGTCAAGGCCTGACGGCCCGCCACGCCGCTCGTCAGGCGGCGGCGGACGGGGAGCGGCGGATCACGCGCTCGGGCGGCAGCCGGACGGTCACGGTCGTGCCGATGCCGACCTCGCTCTCGATCAGGAGCTGGCCGCCATGCATCTCGACCAGCGCCTTCGACAGCGGAAGGCCCAGGCCCGTGCCCTCGTGCTTGCGCGCGAGCGAGGAATCCACCTGGCCGAAGGCCGCGAGGGCGATCGGGATCTCCTCCGGCGACATGCCGATCCCCGTGTCGGAGATCCTGACGTCGAGCTGCCTGCCATCGTCGAGGATCTCGACGCGCACCCGGCCCCCGGGCTTCGTGAACTTGATCGCGTTGGTGAGCAGGTTGATCAGGATCTGCTTGGTCTTCCGCTCGTCCCCCATGAGCGAGATGCCCTCGCTCGCGACCGTCGACCGCACCGAGACGTCGGCCTGCTGCGCCCGGCCGGCGACGAGCCGCAGGCACGTGGCCACGGTCGCCGCGAGGTCGAAGCGCGTCTCGGCGAGCTCGGCCTTGCCCGCCTCGATCTTGGACAGGTCGAGGATGTCGTTGATGACGTCGAGCAGGTGCCGGCCGCTGCTCCAGATGTCGAGCGCGTACTCCCGGTACTGCGCCGAGCCCAGGCTGCCGAAGAGCTCGTCCTTCATGATCTCCGCGAAGCCGATGATCGCGTTGAGGGGGCTGCGCAGCTCGTGGCTCATGTTGGCCAGGAACTCGGACTTCGTGCGGTTGGCCCTCTCCGCCTCGCTGCGCAGCATCTCGAGGCGTTCGGCGAGCTCGCGCATCTGGCGCGACTGCGTGCCGATGCGCTCCTGCATGCGCTCGAGCTCCTCGACGCGGGATTCGAGCGCGCGTTCATGGCCGAGCAGGGTGGAGACGTCGGTCAACGTGACGAGCAGCGCGCCTTCCGCCAGGCGGGCCGCCTCGACGCGCAGTTCCCGGCCACCGGCCAGGCGGACGACGAGTTCGCGCCCCTCGGACACGCGCTCATGGGCGGCCGCGATCCAGGCCTCGGCGCTCGTGGCCTCGCCCACGTCGATCACGCCGCGGGAGACGATCCCGCGCAGCACGTCGTGGAAGGGAACGCCAGGCGCGAGGCTGTCCGGATCCATGCCGAACATGGCGAGGCAGAGGTCGTTGCAGGCGACGAAGCGCCGCTCGCCGTCGAGCACGAAGGCGCCGTTGGGGAAGCGCGCGAAGATTTCCGCCAGCAGGCGCGGGGGAAGCGCGGACGCGCCGGGTTCCGACATGCTCCTTCCTTCCATGCCCGCCAGAGTAGAGCCTCGACGGTCGTGCACGCCATACTCCAGGCGGGCTAGGCGCGCGCCCCCGGCTGTCCATGCTCGGCCGCCGCCGCCCGGACCGCCTTGCGCTGGCGCAGCACGGAGAACGGGATGCTGGCGAGGTAGCAGGCCCCGGCCGCGACCAGCGTCGCCCAGGGCGCCGTGGCGAGCGCGCCGACCAGCAGGGCCACGAGGACGAGCGCCGGCACGGTCATCGCCCGGGGGATCCGCATCTGCTTCATCGCGAAGGTCGGTATCCGGCTGACCATGAGCGCCCCGACCAGCACGAGGACGCCGGTGCACACCCAGGGATCGGCGAAGGTCCCGCCGCCGAAGGCGAACTCGATCATCAGGGGCAGCACCGCGAGGGCCGCCCCGGCCGGGGCCGGCACGCCCGTGAAGTAGTAGCGCGCCCAGGCAGGGGGGCTCGGGTCGGCGAGCATCGTGTTGAAGCGCGCCAGCCGCAGGGCGCAGCACACGGCGTAGAACAGCGCGGCCGCCCAGCCGATCCCGCCCGCCCCGTCGGCGCTCCAGAGGAAGAGGATGAGCGCGGGCGCGGCGCCGAAGCTGACGAAGTCGGACAGGGAATCGAGTTCGGCGCCGAACTTCGACGTCGCGTTCAGGAGCCGCGCCATGCGGCCATCGAGCCCGTCGAGTATCGCCGCCACGATGATCGCCGCGACCGCGTGTTCCCATCGGTCGACGAAGGCGAACCGGACGGCCGTCAGGCCGGCGCAGAGCGCGCAGATCGTGAGCGCGTTCGGGATCAGGGCGCTGACGCTGCGTCCGCCCAGCGGCATGCGCTGGCGCCCCGCCTCGCCATCCTGCGGGTCGGGCGCCATGGTTCAGCGGATCTCGCCGCTGCGCGCGGGCTCGCTGCCGGCGAGGTCGGCAAGCACGCTCTCGCCGCCGATCACGCGCTGCCCCACGACGACGAGCGGTGCAGTCCCGAGCGGCAGGTAGACGTCCACGCGGCTGCCGAAGCGGATGAGGCCGTACCGCGCCCCTGCCCGCGCCTCGGCGCCGGGGACCGCCTCGCAGATGATCCGTCGCGCGACAAGGCCGGCGATCTGGACGCAGGCGACGCGGCGGCCATCCGCCATCTCGATGCCCAGCGACATGCGCTCGTTGTCGACCGAGGCCTTGTCGAGCGACGCGTTCAGGAACTTGCCCGCGCGGTAATGCGCCGCGCAGACGCGCCCGTCGACAGGGAAGCGGTTCACGTGGACGTCGAAGACGTTGAGGAAGACGCTGATGCGCGTCATCGGCTCGTCGCCCATCGCGAGTTCGGGCGGCGGAGCGGCCTCCATGATCAGCTGCACGCGCCCGTCGGCGGGGCTGACGACGAGGCCGGGGCGGGTCGGGGTCACGCGGTCGGGATCGCGGAAGAAATAGGCGATCCACACGGTCAGGACCGCGAGCACCCAGCCGAGGGTATCCTCGACGAGGAACCCGCCAAGGGTCAGGGCCACGCCGATGGCGAGGAAGGGCCAGCCGGCGCGATGGACCGGGGCGAGCGTGCTGGTGATCGTCTTGAGCATCGGTGGCGCGTGTCTCTCTCAGGGGGCAGGCAGCTTTACCACCTCGGGGTCTCGGGACGCCAAATTTCTCGCGCCACCCGCCGCTCAGTTGCGGGCCGGCACCTCGAACACCTGGCCCGGATAGATCAGGTTGGGGTCGCGGATCATCTGGCGGTTGGCCTGGTAGATGACCGTGTAGCGGATGCCCTCGCCATAGACGCGGCGCGCGATGCGCCAGAGCGAGTTCCCCGGCTGCACGACGATCCGGTCGACCGGCGCCGGCCCCTCGGAGGCCGGCTCCGCGCGCGAGAAGGGCAGCTCGACGCGCTGGACCACGCGACCGTCCGGCCCGAGCTGGTCCACCCGCAACGTGTAGAGCCCGGGCGCAAGCGGGGCCTCGGGCTTCAGGCTCCAGCGCCCGGAGGCGTCGGCCACCGCGCTGCCGATCGGCTTGCCATCGACATAGAGGTTGACCCGCGTCCCGGCAGGCGCGCGACCGGCGAAGACCACCTCGCCCTCGCCGTCGTAGTCGACGGTGTCGAGCGCGAGCGGCGCGACATCGCCCGCGCGCTGCGCAGCCGGGGCCGGCGGCACCTGCAGCGGCTGGCTGGCCTCCACCCGCGCGTCGCGGGGCACGGCGACAGCGAGGGGGCTCTCGCCACGCGCCTGGGCGGTGGCGCGGTCCGGCACCACGACGACCACGACGCGCTCGGAGCGCGTGTCGCCGGCATCCCCGGGAAGCTTGCCGACGAGGGAAAGCTCCCGCGTCCCGCTGGCAAGCGGCGCGGCCGGCACGAGGACCCACTCCCCGCGTGCATCGGCGGTCGCTCGGCCGATCTCCCTGTCGCCATCCATGACGATGACGAGCGTTCCAGGTTCGGCCCGCCCGGCGATGACCGCCATTCCGTCCGGCGAGATCCTGACGACGTCGAAGCTCGGCGCGACGCGCTGCGGCGCGGGCGGCGCCGGCGCCGGAGGAGGTGGCGCGGCGGCAGCCGGTGCCGGCGCGGCAGCCACGGACGGCTGCGGGATCGCGGCTGGTGCGGCCGCAGGTGCCGGCGAAACGGGTGCTGCGGCGGGCGCTGCAGGTGCAGGTGCAGGTGCAGGTGCGGGAGCGGGAGCGGGAGCGGCGGGAGCGGGTGCAGGCACTGGAGCGGGCGGAGGAGCGGACTGGGCCGGTGCCGGGGCGGCGGCGACTGGCGCGGGCGGCACGACCTTCTCGTCGGCGGGCGCGTCCGTGCTGGCGTCGGGCGACGAGGACGCGGAGCCGATGCCCGTCGTCGGGCGTTCCGGCGGGACCTCGCGCACGAGTACCAGCGTCCAGATGGTGACGGCGAGGGCCGCGATCAGGGCCAGCAGGCCCGAGAGGAGTTTGCGGCTCACCTTGCGGTCCTGCCCGGAAAAAATTTCCGGGCGACTCTAGGCGAGGACGCCCGGTGCGGCAACGCCGCCCTCGCGTCCGCCGGGGAAGTCAGCGCCGCGCGGGCGCGCGGAGATAGGCCACCAGCGCCGAGAGGTCGTCCGCCGAAAGCTTGCCGGTCGAGTTGCGGATCACCTCCGCCATCTCGCCGCCGGCGAAATCCCCGTCGGGCGTCATCCCGGAGGACAGGAACTCGGACAGGTCGCCCGCGCTCCAGCGCGCAAGGCGGTCAGGCGTGATCGCGGGGACCTTCGCGCCGTTCATCGTCGCCCCGGCATAGGTCGCGTCGCGCCGCAACCCGCCGGTCCAGTCGCGCGGCGTGTGGCACTCGCCGCAATGGCCGAGCGCCTCGGCCAGGTATCGCCCGCGCGCCTCCGGCCCCTGCCCCTTGCCGTCCGGCATCGCGCCGGGCGTGAAATGCAGGAAGTTCCAGAACGCGACGCCGAGGCGGATGCTGTAGGGGAAGGACAGGTCATGCGGGCGGTTGCGCTGCGGGCTCGGCGGCAGGCTCCGCAGGTAGGCCCAGAGGTCGCGAAGGTCGGCGTCGCCGATCCTGGTGAAGGCGACATAGGGGAAGGCCGGGAAGTAGCGCGCGCCGTCCGGCCGGATCCCCTCGCGCATGGCGCGGCGGAAATCGGCCTCGGTCCAGCGCCCGATCCCGGCCTCGGGGTGCGGGGTGATGTTGGGCCCGTAGAAGGTGCCGAAGGGCGACTTGAGCGCCCTGCCCCCGGCAAAGGGCGTGGCGCCCTCGCGTGCCTCGACATGGCAGCCGAGGCACCCGCCGGCCTGCGCGAGATACTCCCCGCGCGCGACGTCCTGCGCCCGCGCCGCCCCCGGCGCCGCGGCCAGGAAGGCCAGCAGCGCGGCGAGGGACAGCAGCGCGGTGGCGCGCCGGATCACTGCTTGGCGCGGAAGCCTTCGTGGCACCCGCCGCAGGACCGGCCCATGGCGCCGAAGCCCGACTTGAACGCCGCCTCGTCGTTCGCGCGCGCGGCCGCGAGCAGCGTCCCCGCGGCATCCGACTGGGCCTTCGCGGCTGCAGCGAACTCCGCAGCCTTCTCCCAGATCGCCGGGAGTGCCGCGGTCTTCGTGCCGGACTCGGTGCCGGAGCCGCGCGGGAACATCGAGACCGTCTGCTGGCCGACGCGCTGCAGGTTCTCCAGCGCCTGGACCGCAGCCGCCTGGTTCCACGGCGCCTCGCCGCGCGCCATCGGCACGAGGGTCTTCATCGACGCGCCGTTGAGCTTCATCGCGGCCTGGCGCTGCTCGATCGACGCGGCCGGGCTCTGCGCCACCGCGTAGCCGATGCCGGTGAGCGCCGTCGTCGTCGCGACGGCGAAGGCCAGGATGGCGGACTTGCTCATGTCATTCCCTCCGGATTGGCGGCAGCGCCGCTTTCGATGCCTGCATTACGGTGCGTTCGTCAGGTTATAGTCACTCAAACCGAGGCACAACAGCGGCGAGCCCATGTCCGTTCCACGCTCCATCTGCATCTTCTGCGGCTCCTCCGAGCGCGCCGCCGCCATGCATAGGCGGGAGGCAAGGCGCTTCGGCGGCATCCTCGCGCGCGCCGGGATCGAACTCGTCTATGGCGGCGGGCGCGTCGGGATGATGGGCGCCGCGGCCGATGGCGCGCTCGCGGAGGGCGGCCGCGTCGTGGGCGTCATCCCCGAGCACCTGATGCGGCGCGAGGTCGGGCACACGGGATGCTCCGAGCTGATCGTCACGCCCAACATGCACGAGCGCAAGGCGACCATGTTCGCGCGCTCCGACGCCTTCGTGGTCCTTCCCGGGGGCCCGGGGACGCTCGACGAGACCTTCGAGATCCTGACCTGGCGGCAGCTGTCACTCCACGACAAGCCCGTCGTGGTCTGCGACATCGGCGGATACTGGAAGCCGCTGCTGGACCTGTTCCGCCACATGGAGCGGCGGCGCTACGTGCAGAAGAGCTTCCTCGGCTTCTTCTCGGTCGTGCCGCGGGTCGACGACGTCCTCGACGCGCTGCGCGCCGCCCCCGCGCCCCGCAAGCCCGTCCGCGCCGACCGGATCTGAGCGCCGGGCCGCGCGATCAGAAGGCCTGACTTCGCGGGCGCGATCGGCTAGACGCGCCGTCCTTGCAGCCGGAGGCAACGCGCATGCCCAAGATCAAGGTCACGAACCCGATCGTCGAGCTCGATGGCGACGAGATGACGAGGATCATCTGGAAGATGATCCGCGAGCGCCTCATCCTCCCCTACCTCGACGTCGACCTGAAGTACTTCGACCTCGGGCTCGAGCATCGCGACAAGACGAACGACCAGGTCACGATCGACGCCGCCAACGCCATCAAGGCGCATCGCGTGGGCGTGAAGTGCGCGACCATCACGCCGGACGAGGCCCGCGTGAAGGAGTTCGGCCTCAAGCAGATGTGGAAGTCGCCCAACGGCACGATCCGCAACATCCTCGACGGAACGATCTTCCGCGAGCCGATCATCTGCAAGAACGTCCCGCGCCTGGTGCCGGGCTGGACCCAGCCGATCGTCGTCGGCCGCCACGCGTTCGGCGACCAGTACCGCGCGACCGACTTCAAGGTCCCCGGCCCAGGCAAGCTGACGATCACCTACACGCCGGCGGGCGGCCAGCCCGAGACGCGCGAGGTCTACGACTTCAAGGGCTCGGGCGTCGCGCTCGCGATGTACAACACCGACGAATCGATCCGCGGCTTCGCCCGCGCCTGCCTCAACTACGGCATCGCGCGCGGCTACCCGGTCTACCTCTCCACGAAGAACACGATCCTCAAGGCCTATGACGGGCGCTTCAAGGACATCTTCCAGGAGGTGTTCGAGAAGGAGTTCGTCGACACGTACAAGGCGAAGGGCCTCACCTACGAGCACCGCCTGATCGACGACATGGTCGCCTCGGCGCTCAAGTGGTCCGGCGCCTTCGTCTGGGCCTGCAAGAACTACGACGGCGACGTGCAGTCCGACACCGTGGCGCAGGGCTACGGCTCGCTCGGCCTGATGACCTCGGTGCTGATGACGCCGGATGGCGGCACGGTCGAGGCCGAGGCCGCGCATGGCACGGTGACGCGCCACTACCGCGAGCACCAGAAGGGCAAGGAGACCTCGACGAACCCGATCGCGTCGATCTTCGCCTGGACCCGCGGCCTCGAGTACCGCGCCAGGTTCGACGGCACGCCCGAGGTCGGGCATTTTGCCCGCACGCTCGAGAAGGTCTGCATCGACACGGTCGAGGCCGGCGACATGACCAAGGACCTCGCGATCCTCGTCGGCCCCGACCAGGCGTGGCTGACGACGACGCAGTTCTTCGAGAAGGTCGACGCCAATCTCCGCGAGGCGATGGGCTGACGGCACGGCGCGGGACCCGTCCCGCGCCCCGGAAGGACGAAGGGCGGCGCGAGGGATCGCGCCGCCCTTTTCCCTTGCCCCGGCGGATGCGCCGTGGCTGGCGTGCGTCAGCCGCCGCCGGCGATCGCCCGCCGGATCGCGTCGAGGGCCTGCCCGGCCTTCGCGCCATCCGGGCCGCCGCCCTGCGCCATGTCCGGGCGCCCGCCGCCGCCCTTGCCGCCAAGCTCGGCGACCGCGGCGCGGACCAGCGCCACCGCGTCGACGCGTCCCTTGAGGTCGTCGGTCACGCCGGCGACCACGGACGCCTTGCCGTCCTCGACCGAGACCAGCACGGCGACGCCGGAGCCGAGCTTCTGCTTGAGGTCGTCCACCATCGGCTTGAGCTCGCGGCCCGGCACGCCCTCGAGCTTCTGCAGGCATGCCTTCACGCCGGCGATCTCCTCGATCGCCGGGCCGGCGGAGGCCCCGCCCCCGGTGGCGAGCGCGCGGCGGGCCTCGGCGAGCTCGCGCTCCAGGCGGCGGCGATCCTCGACCAGCGCGGCGACGCGCGCGGGCAGGTCGGCCGGCGCAGCCTTCAGGGCCGCGGCGGTCTCGCGCACGATGCGCTCCTGCTCGTCGAGATAGGCGAGCGCGCCGCGCCCCGTGACCGCCTCGATGCGGCGCACGCCCGCGGCGACCGCGCCCTCGGAGACGATCTTGAACAGCCCGATGTCGCCGGTCCTGCGCACATGCGTGCCGCCGCAGAGCTCGGTCGACAGGGACGACGCCCCATCCGTGCCACCCATCGAGACGACGCGGACCTCGTCGCCGTATTTCTCGCCGAAGAGCGCGAGCGCGCCGGCCTCGACCGCCGCGTCGGGGCTCATGAGCCGCGTGACGACATCCACGTTCGCCAGCACCGAGGCGTTGACCGCGGCCTCGACCGCATGCGCGTCCTCCGCGCCGATCGGCGTCGGGTGCGAGATGTCGAAGCGCAGGCGCTGCGGCCCGACGAGCGAGCCCTTCTGCGTCACGTGCTCGCCGAGGCGCGCGCGCAGCGCCGCATGCAGCAGGTGCGTCGCGGAGTGGTTGGCGCGCATGGCCGCGCGGCGCTCGCCATCGACGGCGAGCTCGACGGCGTCGCCGACGCGCAGCGTCCCGGAGGACAGCCGGCCGGCATGCGCATGCAGGTCGCCGAGCTTCTTGTGCGTGTCGGAGACGTCGAAGCGCGCTCCCGCCGAGCGGATCGCGCCGGTGTCTCCGAGCTGGCCGCCGGACTCGCCGTAGAACGGCGTCTGGTTGACGAGCACGATGCCGTCCTGGCCCGCGGAGAGCTCCGTCGCCTCGACGCCGTCGCGCAGGATCGCGACCACCTGGCCCTCGGCGGTCTCGGTGTCGTAGCCGAGGAACTCGGTCGCGCCGACGCGCTCGCGCAGCGCGAACCAGATCTTCTCCGTCCCGGTCTCGCCGGATCCGGCCCAGGACGCGCGTGCCGCGGCGCGCGCCTTCTCGAGCGCGGCGGCGAAGCCGTCGGTGTCGACCTTCATGCCGCGCCCGCGCAGCACGTCCTGCGTCAGGTCGAGCGGGAAGCCGAACGTGTCATAGAGGCGGAAGGCAACGTCGCCCCCGAGCACGCCACCCGCGCCGAGCGAGGCCGTCGCCTCGTCCAGCAGGCGCAGGCCCCGGTCGAGCGTGTCCTTGAAGCGCGTCTCCTCGAGCTTGAGGGTCTCGGTGATGAGCGGCTGCGCGCGGACCAGTTCGGGATAGGCCTGGCCCATCATCTCGGCCAGCGCCGGCACCAGGCGGAACATCAGCGGGTCCTTGCAGCCCATCATGTGCGCGTGGCGCATGGCGCGGCGCATGATGCGACGCAGCACGTAGCCGCGCCCCTCGTTGGAGGGCAGGACGCCGTCCGCGATCAGGAAGGACGCCGCGCGCAGGTGGTCCGCGACGACGCGATGCGAGACCTTGTGCGTGCCGTCGGGATCGGTCGAGGAGCAGTCGGCCGAGGCGAGGATCAGGCGGCGCAGCAGGTCGGTGTCATAGTTGTCATGCTTGCCCTGGAGCAGCGCGGTGATGCGCTCCAGCCCCATGCCGGTGTCGATCGAGGGCTTGGGCAGCGCGACACGTTCGCCGGGGGCGACCTGCTCGAACTGCATGAAGACGAGGTTCCAGATCTCGATGAAGCGGTCGCCATCGGCGTCGGCGCTGCCGGGCGGGCCGCCGGCGATGCCGGGACCGTGGTCGTAGAAGATCTCCGAGCACGGGCCGCAGGGCCCCGTGTCGCCCATCGCCCAGAAATTGTCCGAGGTGGCGATGCGGATGATCCGGGAATCCGGAAGCCCGGCGATCTTGCGCCAGTGCCCGGCCGCCTCGTCGTCGTCGTGGTAGACCGTGACGAGGAGCCTGTCCTTGTCGACCCCGTAGGTCCGGGTGATCAGGTTCCAGGCGAGCTCGATCGCCCTCTCCTTGAAGTAGTCACCGAAGGAGAAGTTCCCGAGCATCTCGAAGAACGTGTGGTGCCGCGCGGTGTAGCCGACATTCTCGAGGTCGTTGTGCTTGCCGCCGGCGCGCACGCATTTCTGCGAGGTCGCGGCGCGCTGGTAGCCGCGCGTCTCCTGCCCGGTGAAGACGTTCTTGAACTGGACCATGCCCGCGTTGGTGAACATGAGCGTCGGGTCGTTGCGCGGCACGAGCGGCGAAGAAGCAACGACTTGGTGGCCGTTCCTGCCGAAATAGTCGAGGAAGGCTGAGCGGATCTCGTTGGCCGATGCCATGGACGGACGCCTCGATGTTCGGGTTCGCGGACCGGCGGCTCGCAACCTGCGGTCCCGCGGAGGGTACACACCGAGCGCCAGCGCCGACGACCTGGACGGGAACCAGGCCGGGGCGCGTGATTTAGCTTTCCCGAAGCCGCGCTGTCCAGACGGGGGATCGCGCGCGCGGCGACGCGGCGGCCCGGTCGCGCCTCGACGGGGACGCACCGGGGGATAGCCGCGCTCGGCGCGCCGTGAGCCTGCACGCGTGGACGACGCGTGGCGCGGGGCACGCGCGTGGCATCGGATGGCCTCGGGGGCGAGCCGGGAAGAGGGATGCAGGCGACCGGTTGCCAGCGCGCGGGCCACACGCAGGCGCAAGGTCGCGATAGCCGCGAGAGCCTGGAAACCAAAGGCACGAATAACGCGGGCTCGAAAAACGAGAGGCGGGACCTCGCGCCTCACCGGTAGGGTCGGTGGGTGGCGCGAGATCCCGCCTCGCCTCTCGACGCGCACGGGCCGCGGCAGCGAACAGCGGCGGGTGGCGGAGAGCCTTGGAACAGGCAGGCCGGACCCTATGAGGCCGGCCCGCCAGCGTCAACCGTCGCTGCCTGCATCCCCGGCTGCGAGCATTGCATTGGCGACAAGGCCCGAATTCTGCCGGATCGCGGCCTCGATCGAGGACATGATTTCCGGGTGTTCTTTCAAGAAGTTACGGGCATTTTCCCGCCCCTGGCCGATGCGCTGGCCGTCATAGGAGAACCAGGCCCCGGACTTGTCCACCACCCCGGCCTTGACCCCCAGGTCGATCAGTTCGCCGGTCTTGGAGATGCCCTCCCCGTACATGATGTCGAACTCGACCACCCGGAACGGGGCGGCCATCTTGTTCTTCACCACCTTCACCCGGGTCTGGTTGCCAACGACCTCCTCGCGCTCCTTGATCGCGCCGATGCGACGGATGTCGAGGCGGACCGAAGCGTAGAACTTGAGCGCGTTGCCGCCCGTGGTCGTCTCCGGGTTGCCGAACATCACTCCGATCTTCAGGCGGATCTGGTTGATGAAGATCACGAGGCAGCGCGAGCGCGAGATCGAACCCGTCAGCTTGCGCAGCGCCTGGCTCATCAGGCGCGCATGCAGGCCGACATGGCTGTCGCCCATCTCGCCCTCGAGCTCCGCCCTCGGCACGAGCGCGGCGACGGAGTCGATCACGAGCACGTCGATCGCGCCGGAACGCACGAGCGTGTCGGCGATCTCGAGCGCCTGCTCGCCGGCGTCGGGCTGCGAGATCAGCAGTTCATCGACGTTCACGCCAAGCTTGGCGGCGTAGACCGGATCGAGCGCGTGCTCCGCGTCGATGAAGGCGCAGGAACCGCCCTTCTTCTGCGCCTCGGCGATCGCGTGGAGCGCCAGCGTCGTCTTGCCGGAGGATTCCGGCCCGTAGATCTCGATGATGCGGCCGCGGGGGAAGCCGCCAATGCCGAGCGCGATGTCGAGCGACAGCGATCCCGTCGACACCACCTCGGCCGCGTCCACCGCCTCGCGCTGGCCAAGGCGCATGATCGAGCCCTTGCCGAAGGCGCGCTCGATCTGCCCGAGCGCGGCGTCCAGCGCCTTGCTGCGGTCGGCCTGGCCTCGCTCGCTCCTGTCGGAATTCCGGTCCATAGCTTCCTTCTCACCGTTCTCGCGGGCGACGGCCCGCAGTTGCGCAACGCTCATGTCCCGTCTCCTCTTATCAGCGGCCTCTGGATTCGCGCATCGTCGAAACCCTGGTCCTCGCCGAGGCGCGACGCGGCCAGTCGCGGCCGCGTACCCGTTTTGTTCCAAGCCCCGTCCACGGGGAACGGCGGCGAGGACAAGTGCCCATCGTACACCTTTTGTTCCGATTGGCAAGGAGGCTTTGGGCAGGGCCTCGCGGATTTCGTACTATCCCGGCGGCAGCCCGGCTCAACGAAAAGGTAATCTTCGGTCCAATAGTCTTAAGGTTCCTCGTGGGGGAGCAGTGAACAAGCCTCAGTTGCATCCGCGACGCGACGCGACCGGGCCCGCCGGCAGGACGGGCGCGCGCGCGATTCCCGGTGCATCCCGGTTGCACAGGGACTAGGCACCGGCATGTCCAGGGACCTCCACCGCTTCATGTCCTTCGCCTTCGCGGGCGCCGACCTGCTCGTCGAGCTCGACAAGCATCGCAACGTTTCCTTCGCCCTTGGCGCCACGACCGGGCTCTCCGCGCTCAACGACATCGAGCTCGTGGGGAAGCCCTGGCAGACCGTCTTCGCGACCGAGGACCACGGGCTCATCGCCGCCCTGCTCGACGGCCTCAAGCCCGGCTCGCGCTGCGGCCCGATCCTCGTGAAGCTCGCGCTCCGGCGCGAGGACGGCTCCCCGCGCGACGCGCTGATGAGCGCCTGCAGCCTGCCCACGTCCCCGGACACGGTCAGCTGCACGCTCAGCAACCCGTCCATCGCCGCGATTCCGCACGGCGCCGCGCGGCGCAACGACCCGATGCAGCAATTCATCGACGAGGGCACCTTCACCGAATCCGCGGCGCGGCTCGCGGAGGCCGCGCGCGCCCTGCGCAAGCCCCTCGAGATGACCTTCCTCGACATGCCGGCGCTCCAGGACGCCGAGAAGCTCTTCGGACGCGCGCAGACCGAGCAGCTGGTACAGCGCATCGGGACGCTGCTGCGCGCGAGCTCCATCGACGGCGCCACGGCCGCGCGGCTCGGGCCCGGCCGCTTCGGCCTCGTCCACGATCCGTCGAACCGCCCCGACGACATCGCCGCGCGCATCGTCTCGGCTGCCCGCACTCCGGACGGAAGCAGCCTCGAGATCACCCATTCGAGCCTCGACATCGCGCAGCAGGAGCTGCCGCAGGGCGAGACCCTGCGGGCGATCCGCTACGTGGTGGAGCAGGTGGCGCGCGACGGCGTGTCCAAGGACAAGCCCCCTACCCTGCTCTCCGCCTTCGAGAACATGGTCGAGAGCACGCTCGAGCGCGTGCGCAGCTTCTCGCGCGCCGTGCGCGATTCGCACTTCAACCTCGCCTTCCAGCCGATCGCGTCGCTCGACACGGGCAAGCTCCACCATTTCGAGGTGCTGACGCGCTTCAACCAGGAGGAGAGCCCGCTGGGCATGATCCAGTTCGCCGAGGAGATCGGGATCATCGAGCAGCTCGACCTCGCGGTCATCACGCGCTCGGTCGAGACCATGCGCAATCCCGCCCTCGACCGGCGCGTCGGCTTCGCGGTCAACGTCTCGGGCAACTCGCTCGGCAACGGCGTGTTCGTGAACTGCCTGCTCGAGCTGCTCGACGAGAACCGCCCCTTCGCGAAGCGGATCGCGATCGAGGTCACGGAGAGCGCCCGCCTCAAGAACCTGCAGGAGGCCAACAAGGTCATCCAGGAGATCCGCAAGCGCGGGTTCCAGGTCGGGCTCGACGACTTCGGCGCGGGATCCGCGAGCTTCCAGTACCTCCAGGCGCTGTCCGTCGACTTCGTGAAGATCGACGGGGCCTACGTGCACCGCCTCGGCAAGTCGCAGAAGGACGAGGCGATGATCCGCGGCATCGTGCGCATCTGCGCCGACCTCGGCATCACGACGATCGGCGAGATGATCGAGACGCGCGAGCAGGCCGACGCCCTGCGGCGCATCGGCGTCCAGCTCGGCCAGGGCTGGTATTTCGGCCGCCCGTCGCCGGAGCCCGAGGTGCCCTGGGACTTCGCGCCGCCCCAGTTCACCTTCGCGCGCGCCTGAGCCGGCGGCTCAGCGCACCACGTCCTTCACCTTCCCCGCGAGCTGCTCGAGCGTGAAGGGCTTTGGCAGGAAGTGCACGTCCTGGGAGCTGTCGAGGCGCTTGCGGAACGTCTCCTCCGCGTAGCCCGAGATGCAGATCACCCGCATGTCGGGGATGCGCTCGCGCACGCGCTTGATCAGCTCCGTGCCGTCCATCTGCGGCATGACCACGTCGGTGACGAGCACGTCGATGCCGGGGTTCTTCTCGAGCAGCTCGAGCGCGTTCTCGCCCGACTTCGCCTCGATGACCTTGTAGCCCTTGTTGCGCAGCGCGCGCGCGGAGAAGAGGCGCACCGCGTCCTCGTCCTCGACCAGCATGACGGTGCCCGCGCCGGTCGTGTCGGCGCGCCGCGGCTCGGCAGGCCGGTCCTCGGCGCGCTGCACGTCGCCCTTCCAGCGTGGCAGCAGGATCCGGAAGGACGTGCCCTGACCCACGGCGGAATCGACGAACACGAATCCGCCGGTCTGCTTGACGATGCCGTAGACGGTCGAGAGGCCGAGGCCGGTCCCCGAGCCGACCTCCTTCGTCGAGAAGAAGGGCTCGAAGATGCGGCCGAGGTTCTCCTCCGGGATGCCGATGCCGGTGTCGGCGACGTCGATCAGCACGTAGTCCCCCGCGGGGATCGTCTCGACGCCACGCTGCTCGGGTGCATCGAGCCGGTGGTTGGCGGTGCGGATCGACAGCCTGCCCCCGGCCGGCATCGCGTCGCGCGCGTTCACGGCGAGGTTGATGATCACCTGCTCGAACTGCCCCTGGTCGACGCGCACGAGGTGCAGGTCGCGGGCATGCGTCATCTGCAGGGCGATGTTCTCGCCGATCAGGCGACGCAGCAGGTGCGTGAGCTCGCTGAGCGGATCGGTGACGTCGATGACCTTGGGCTGCAGCGTCTGCTGGCGCGAGAAGGCGAGCAGCTGGCGCACGAGGTTCGCCGCGCGGTTCGCGTTCTGCTTGATCTGCATGATGTCCGCGAAGGACGGGTCGCCGGCGCGGTGGCGCAGCAGCAGAAGGTCGCAGAAGCCGATCATCGCGGTGAGCAGGTTGTTGAAGTCGTGCGCCACGCCGCCGGCCAGCTGGCCGACGGCCTGCATCTTCTGCGACTGGGCGAACTGGACCTCGAGGCGCTTCTGGTTGCTGGCGTCGAGGACGTGAAGTACGACCCCCGCATCCACGCCCGGCGCGGGCTCGACGCGCCCGGCATAGAAGGACAGCGTGGTCGGATCGCGGCCGGCGCCCGAGGCGAGCCGCGCCTCCATCCCGCCTGCCGGGTCCGCGCCACTGGCGATTCGCCCCAGCCGTGCCGCGATGTCGCCGCGATCCTCCGCGAGCAGGAGGTCGACGAGCGCACTGCCGCGCGCCTGCTCGGCCGAGCGGTCGATAAGCCTGCAGAAGGCCGCGTTGCAGGCATCTATGCGCCCGCCACCGTCGAGCCGCGCGATCGCGACCGGCGCATCCTCGAACAGGCGCCGGAAGCCATGCTCCGCGCGCGCCAGCGCGGCCGTCCCGTCGCGCTCGGGCCGCAGGTCGCGCAGCATCGCGCGGAAGGAGGGCTCGCCATCGACGCCCGCCACGGATGGAGAAACGATGACCGAGACCGGGACCTGCCCGCCCCCCGGGCCCGCGAGCACCGCCTCGCCGACGGGCCCCTCGCCAGCGAAGGCGGCGTGGGGCGGCGTGCCCGGCGGCGGCTTCACCGCGAGCACGTCATGCAGGCGCGGCGCGTCGGACGCCGGCCGCCCGAGCCATCCCGCGAGCGTCGCGTTCATCCCGCCGATCCGGCCGTCGGCGTCGATCGCGCAGAACCCGACCGGCGCCTGCTCGACGAAGTCGCGCAGGCGCGCGCGCGCGTCGGCGAGTTCGCCTTCCATGCGCCGCGACGCCGTCGCGTCGCGGAAGCTCCAGGCCGTGGCGCCGGGACCGACGGCGGGCGCCGGCGAGACGAGGATGGCGCACCACCCCGGCATGCCCGCGGTTGCGCGCGCCGCGAGCGCGAATTCGCGCGTGCCGCCGGCGCGCGCCCCGGCCCAGTTCGCCTCGAGCTCGCGCCGCGGGCCCTCGCCCGCATCCATCACCTCGAGGATCGCGCCGATGCCACCCTGGGCCCCGCGTCCCTCGCCCATGGCGACGCGGAAGGCGTCGTTCGCCCATGCGAGCGCGCCCTTGCCATCGAGGATCGCGCAGGGCCAGGTCGCGTCGACCGCGAAGGTCGCGGCCACGGCGTCCGGGGCGGCACGACGACGCCACGCCGCCGCGAGCGCGGCCGCGACGATGCCACCGGCGGCGGCCGGGATCGACCACGCGACCGGCACCGTGCCGGGCGCCACGAGCGAAGCCGCGAGCGTGGCGAGCGCGGGCGCCGCGGCGGATGCGAGCAGGATTGCCTGGCTTGCGCGAGCGCGCATCTCGGGCGACGCCCCCCTTGGCTCGTTCGTCGCCCTCGACCTGCCGTCGCGCCGGGCCCGTTCAGGACGGGCGCGCCGAACCATGCCGGGAGGGGCGGAGCTTCCAGACATAGCTGATGATCTCGGCGACCGCCTTGTAATGCTCCGGTTCGATCGCGCTGTCCAGATCCACCGTCGCGTGCAGGGCGCGGGCGAGCGGCGGGTTCTCGACGATGGGGACCCCGCTGTCCCTGGCGAGCTGCCGGATGCGCAGCGCGACGCCGTCGGTGCCCTTCGCGACGACCACCGGCGCGGCCATGACGTCGCGGTCGTACTTGAGCGCCACCGCGTAGTGCGTGGGGTTCGTGATGACGACGTCGGCCTTCGGGACGGCGGCCATCATGCGGCGACGCGAGCGCTCCTGCCGGATCTGGCGCAGCTTCGCCTTCACCATCGGGTCGCCTTCCTGCTCCTTGAACTCGTCCCGGATCTCCGTCCGGCTCATGCGCATCTCGCGCATGATGCGGAGCTTCTGGTAGCCGAAGTCGATCGCCGCGATCAGCGCCATGACCGAGACCGCCGCGATGAGCAGGCGCATCGCGAGGTCCGCGATGACGTGGAGCGCCGCGGAGATCTCGCGGAGCGCGAAGAGCGGCAGGTCCGCGATGGTCGGCGCGACCGCGTACCAGCACGCCCACCCCACGAGGACCATCTTCACGACGCCCTTGGCGAACTCGACCAGGGAGGCCGGCGAGAACAGGCGTTGCAGGCCCTTGAGGGGCGAGACCTTCGACCATTCCGGCTTCATCGCGCCGGGCGCGAAGAGCCAACCGACCTGGACGATGCCGGCCGCGACCCCGGCGAAGGCGGCGGCGAGAAGCACCGGCCCCGCGGCGAGCGCCACCGCCGCGCATAGGTCGATGGCCATGGCCTGGAAGCTCGAGTGCTCGATGCGCATCAGGTGCGCGCCGCCCACGAAGGCCTCGATCATGGCCTTGCCCTGGGTCGCGAGCCCGGGACCGAGGCCGCCCAGCGCGATCGTCGCGGCGAGCAGGACGAACCAGCTGTTGACCTCTCGCGAGATCGCGACCTGGCCGCGCTTGCGCGCCTCCTCCAGTCGCTTCGCGGTCGGTTCCTCGGTTTTCGAGGCTTCGTCCTGTTCGCCGGCCATGCCTCAGCCCTGGCGCAGCAGGCCGGCGAGCGAGACGCCGAGCTCGTCGAGGAACGCGGTCATCGCGAGGAACGTGCCCATCGCGAGCAGGATGAGCCCGAGCATCAGCTGCAGCGGCATCGCGACGAAGAAGACCTGCATCTGCGGCATCAGCCTCTGCACGAGGCCGAAGCCGACGAAGAGCAGGATCGCGTAGACGAAGAAGGGCATCGCCATGCGCATGCCGAGGGAGAAGCTGCGCGACACCATCGTCGTGGCGGCGGCGGCGAACTCGCCGGGATCGATCGGGCTGCCCGCCGGGAAGACGACGTAGGAATCCGCGACGGCCCGCAGCAGCAGGTGGTGCATGTCCGCGGCGAACATCACGGTCAGCGCCAGGATCGACATCCACGCGGCCGTGATGACGCCCTGCTGCTGGGTGCCGGGATCGAAGGCGAAGGCGCTGGCCAGCGACGTCTGGTAGCCGATGATCGTCCCGGCGATCTGCGCCGCGGACAGGACCATGCGCGCGACCAGGCCCAGGAAGAGCCCGGTCACGGTCTCGACGCCGGTCGCCAGCACGAGCCCCGCGGGCTCCACCGGCAGCGCCGGCAGGCCGGGCGCGACCGACGGCGCGATGACGACGGTGACGGCGATGGCGACCAGCAGGCGCACGCGCGCCGGCACGGATGCCTCGGCGAATCCGGGCAGCACGGCGAAGGCCGCGCCCACGCGCGCGAAGACGATGAACGCGATCCAGGCCTGGGCGGCGAGGAAGTCGGCGAGCGGGCCGGGCATCAGAAGCCGAGGACGATGCGCGAGGCCAGTTCGCGCATGAATTCGGACATGGTCGCGACCATGAAGGGCAGCATGAGCAGGAAGACGACGAAGATGCCGAGGATCTTCGGCACGAAGGCGAGCGTCATCTCCTGGATCTGCGTCAGCGCCTGGAAGAGCGAGACGAGCAGGCCGATCGCGAGGCCGACGACCATCATCGGGCCGGCGAGCTTGAGGGTCACCCACATCGCGTCGCGCGACACGGTGAGGACGTCGTTGACCTCCATGCCGCGGCCTCAGATCGGCATGCGGATGACGTCGAGATAGGCCTGGATGACCTTGTCGCGCACCGCGACCGCCGCCTGCAGCGTGACCTCGGCGTTGGAGACGGCCGTCACGACCTGGGTCATGTCGGCCTTCCCGGTCACGGCCTTCATCGTGGCGGCCTCGCCTGCCTTGACCGTGTCGATCGAGCTCGCGGCGGCCTGCTTCACCAGCTCCTGGAAGCCGCCGGCGGCGGCCTCGCCCGCGCCCGGCTGCGCGCGCCGCAGCGTGTTGGCGTAGGCGGCGGCGGCGGCGTTGAACCCGACCTTCATCTCGGATGCTCCCCGTGGACCCGTCAGCCGCGCAGGATGTCTATGGTGCGCGAGATCATGTTCTTCGCGACCTCGATGACGCCGAGGTTGGCCTCGTAGCTGCGCTGCGCCTGGCGCATGTCCATCACCTCGATCAGCGAGTTGACGTTCGGCGCCTTCACGTAGCCCTTGTCGTCGGCGGCCGGGTTCGTCGGCTCGTAGACCAGGCGCGGCTGCGCCTTGTCGTGGACCATGCGGTCCGCCTTGAGCGTGCGCACGCCCAGCTCGCGGTCGAGCACGTTGCGGAACGCGACCATGCGGCGCCGATACGGCTCCTCGCCAGGCGTCGTCGGGATCGCGTCGGCGTTCGCCATGTTCTCGGCGATGGTGCGCATGCGCGTGCCCTGAGCCTCCATGCCGGAGGCGGAGATCCTGAGTACGGACTTGAGATCCATCTGGGCGCCTTCCCTGCGTTTCACGAGCTGCCGCGCGACAGCACGGCGCGGAACATGCCGAGCTGCTTGCGGTAGAGGTTTGTGACGAGCTGGTAGTCCATCGCCGTGTCGGCGGACTTCATGAGCTCGCTGTCGAGCGAGACGGTGTTGCCGGAGATCTTCACCTCCAGGGGCTTCGTCTTCTGGCTCGCGGCGCTCCCGCCCCCGAGCGTGCCTCCCGAATGCGAGGGCGCGGACTGCGCCATCGCGAGCCTGCGCCCCGCGCCCATCGCGACGGCCTGGGCGTCGAACGGCTTGAGGTCGCGCGCCTGGTAGCCGGGCGTGTCCGCGTTGGCGACGTTCTCCGCGAGCACCTTCTGGCGCTCGCCCAGCCAGTTCATGCGCTGGGAGATGAAGGAGAACAGCGGGATGCGGTTGAGGTCCATCGTCCGTCCGTTGGGGCGCGACGCGCCCGATTCCGCACGGACGATCCCACCCCGCGGATTAAAGACCCGTAAAACACGCGGCAATTTCTTCCCGAGGGCTTAGGGAGGCATTAACCACGCGCCGCGACACTCGCCCGCATGAACACCGAGCCCCGTGATCGCGCGGACAAGCCGCTGGCCGTCGCCCTCGCCTACGAGCGCGACGCCGACGAGGCGCCGCGCGTCGTGGCCAAGGGACATGGCGAGGTCGCCGCCGCGATCCAGCGCATAGCGGAGGAGAACGGGATCCCCGTCCGGCGCGACGCGCCGCTCGCGAGCCTTCTCTCCGCCGTCGACCTCGACGCCTGCATCCCGACCGAGGCCTATGTCGCGGTCGCACAGATCCTCTCCTACATCTACCGGCAGTCCGGGCCGCGCGCACCGGGACAGGCGAAGCGATGATCGATCCCGACCTCCTGCTGCGCTTCGGCGGCGCACTCGCCGCGGTGGTGGCCCTGATCGTCGGCCTCGCCTGGCTGGCGCGCCTGCGCCTCGGCCGCTCGCTCCCAGGCGCGGGACGCCGCCGCCTTGCCGTCGTCGAGGGCGCCTCGATCGATTCCCGAACCCGCGTCGTGATCCTGCGCTGCGACGATCGCGAGCACCTGCTCGCGGTCGGTCCGGCCGGGGTCGCGGCGATCGCCGCCCTTCCCCGCCCGGCCGACGCCGCCAACACGGAAAGCAGATGACCAGGATGCCGTTGCTGCGCGCCGCGCTGGCGCTCGCCCTCGTCCTTGCCGGCACGGGCGCCGCGCTCGCGCAGAGCGTGTCGATAGACCTCGGCGACGGGCCCACGAGCACGGGACGCATCGTCCAGATGTTCGTCCTGCTGGGCGTGATCAGCCTCGCGCCGTCGATCCTCGTGATGGTGACGTCCTTCACGCGGTTCGTCGTGGTGCTCTCCTTCCTGCGCAACGCGATCGGCCTGCAGCAGACCCCGCCCAACGCGGTGCTGGTGAGCCTTGCGCTGTTCCTGACGGCCTTCGTGATGGCGCCGACGCTCGAGGCGGCCTACCGCGACGGCCTCGCCCCCCTGATCGAGGGCA
>JBEGVV010000145.1:0-8984 GCA_041178225.1 Pseudomonadota bacterium
GAGTACCCGGCGATCATCGCGTCGCTCTACATCCGGCTGGAGGGCATCTTCGGCACGGCGACGGGTGCCAGCGCCACCTACGTCTACGTCTTCGTGCTGTTCGGCGCGGTGATGATGCGCATGGGCGGCGGCGACTTCTTCATCGACCTCGCGCGCGCCCTGATCGGCACCTCGCGCGGCTCGGCCGCCAAGGTGTCCGTCTTCGCCAGCGCGCTCTTCGCGACGATCACCGGCACCGGCCCGGCGAATGCCGCGGCCGTTGGCGTCGTCACCATCCCGACCATGATCCGCAGCGGCTACGCGCCGCGCATCGCCGCCGCGCTCGAGGCCGCGGCCTCGGTCGGCGGGCAGATCACGCCGCCGATCATGGGCGCCTCGGCCTTCATCATGGCCGACCTGCTGGGCGTGCCCTACTACGAGGTCGCCAAGGCGGCCTTCATCCCCGCGGTGCTCTACTTCGTCTCGCTGTTCTTCACCGCCGACCTGGAGGCGGCGCGCAGCGGGCTCAAGGGCACGCCGCGCGCGGAACTGCCCAGGCTCTCGGACACGCTGCGCAAGGGCTGGCACTTCCTCGTCCCCGTCGCGGTGCTCGTCCACTACCTCGCGATCGTGCAGGTCTCCCCGGGTCGCGCCGGCGCCTACGCCGCCGCCGCCTTCGTGCCGGTCTGGATGCTGCGCGAATGGGTGGTGCAGCGCCGCCTCGTGTGGCGGCCGATCCTCGACGCGCTCGAGGAGGCGTCGCGCGGCGCGGTGATGATCGCCGCGGCCTGCGCGATCATCGGGGTGGTGATGAACATCACCGACCTCACGGGCCTCGGCCTCAAGTTCACCTCGCTGATCCTCGGCTACTCGGGCGGCTCGCTCTTCGTGCTGCTGCTGCTGACGGCCGTCGCCGCGATCCTGCTCGGCACCGGCCTGCCGACCACGGCGACGTACCTGATCGTCGCCATCCTCGTCGCGCCCGCGCTCGCCAAGATGGGCGTGCCGCTGCTCGCCGCGCATCTCTTCGTGTTCTACTTCGGCGTCATCTCCGACCTGACGCCGCCGACCGCGGTCTCCTGCTACGTCGCCGCGGGCATCGCGGGCGATTCGGGCATGCGCGTGTCCTTCGCGGCGACGCGCATCGCGCTGCCGGCGCTCGTCGTGCCATTCATGTTCGTCTACTCGCCCGAGCTGCTCCTCCAGGGCTCGATCCTCGACGTCCTGATGGTGATGTTGCCGACATTGCTGGGCCTGCTCGCGGTGTCCGTGGCGCTGATCGGCTGGTTCTCCGGGCCGCTCGCGCCGTGGCAGCGCGTGGCGGCGCTCGCCGCCGGCGTCCTGCTGATCTTCCCGGGCTGGGAGAGCAACGTCGCGGCCTTCGCCCTGCTGGCCGCCGTCTGGCTGCCGTCGCGGCTGCGCGCGCGCGGCGCTGGCTGAGGCGTCAGGGCACCTCGACGACCGAGATCGCCTGCGCCGGGCAGAGCAGCGCCGCCTTCTCCACGGCGTCGCGGCGCGCGGGGCCCGGGTCTGCAAGGAGCAGCACCACGATGCCGTCCTCCTCGCGCTGGTCGAAGACGTCCGCCGCGCGCGCCACGCACTGGCCCGAGCCGATGCAGCGCGTCGCGTCGACCTCCACCCTGTAGCCTGGCATCGCCCCGTCCCCGCCCGCCGTCACCACTCGACCGGCAGCCTGTAGGCGCCGAAGATCTGCGAATCGTACTTGAACGGCACGTCCTCGAGCCTGCAGGCCAGCCGCAGCCCGGGGAAGCGCGCGAAGAGCGCGGTGAAGACGACGTGCAGCTCGATGCGCGCGAGGCCCTGGCCGAGGCACTGGTGGATGCCGTAGCCGAAGGAGACGTGCTGCGAGGCGTCGCGCCCGATGTCGAGCCGGTCCGGGTCGGGGAACGCGTCCTCGTCGCGATTGGCCGAGGGGCCGACCGCGAAGACGCCGTCGCCCTTGCGGATGCGCATGCCGCAGAGCTCGACGTCCTCGAGCGCGACGCGGCGCGGCGCGAACTGCACCGGCGTCACGTAGCGCAGCAGTTCCTCGACCGCGCGCTCGACCAGCGACGGGTCGGCCTTCAGCCGCGCGAGCTGCTCGGGGTGCTGGAAGAGCACGAGCGTGCCGACGCCGATCATGTTGGTCGTCGTGTCGTGGCCGGCGCGCAGGATCATCGCGCAGATGTCGGCGAGCTCGTCGCGGCCGAGCGTCCCCGGCAGCACGAACTCGGCGATGACGCGGCTCAGCATGTCGTCGGCGGGCGCGCGCTCCTTGGCGTCGATCAGCGCGCGGCAATAGGCGACGAGGTCGCTCGCGCTGCGCGCGGCCTCCTCGGGCGACTGCCGGAGGCCATGGCGCCCGGCGGCGCAGCGCATGATGTAGTCGTGGTCCTCGTAGGGCGAGCCGAAGAGCTCGCACATCACCAGGGCCGGCAGCTTGACCGCGAGGTCCTCGACGAGGTCGGCGGGCGGGCCCTTGCGCTCCATGCGGTCGAGGAGGTCGGCGGCGATCGCCTCGACGCGCGGGCGCAGCGCCATCATCCGCTTGTGCGAGAACTCGCGCGTGAACATGCGCCGGAAATGCTGGTGGCGCGGGTTGTCCATGCCGACGAAGGCGCGCTCGGCCTTGTCGATGGCGACCCGCGCCTCGGTCACCGCCGGGAAGTCGGGCCGCGCGAACTCGCCGCTGAAGCGGCGGTCCTGCAGGACGGAGCGGAACTGCGCGAGCCTGGTCAGCAGCCAGGCGCGCTGGCGGTTCCACAGCCGCACCGGCGAGACCGGGCACTCGCGCCGCGCCTCGGCGTATTGCGCGGGCGGGTGGAAGGGATCGGTGCGCGCGAAGGGGAAGAGGGGAAGCGCGTCGATGTCGTCGCCGTGGTCCTTGCCCATGGGCTCACCAGTCTCCGTTGATTGTCGCGCCGCCATCGACGACGAGGACCTGCCCGGTCATGTAGCTCGACTCCGCGCCGGCGAGGAAGGCGACGACCGCGGCGATCTCCGCGGGCTCGGCGAAGCGCCGCATCGGTATGCCGGCGACGAGGCTCGCCGCGTCGACCGCGCCGCGCGCGATGTTGTCGCGCACCATGCGCGTGCCGACGACGCCGGGGCAGACCGCGTTGACGCGGATCGCGTCGGACGCCCATTCGATCGCCAGCGTTCGCGTCAGTCCCTCGATGCCCGCCTTGGCGGCGGCATAGGGCGCGCGGCGCGGGCGTCCGATGCGCGCGCCCATCGAGGAGAAGTTGACGACCGCGCCACGCGCGGAGGCCTTGAGCCAGGGATGCGCCGCGCGGCAGGCGCGCAGCGTGCCGCCGACATGGACGTCGAGCATCGACCTCCAGGTCTCGTCCTCGAGTTCGGCCACGGGCTGGTGGCGGTTGAAGCCCGCGCAGTTGACGAGCGCGTCGATCGACCCGAAGCGCGCGGCCGCCGCCGCGATCGCCGCGTCGACCGACGCGGTGTCGGCGACGTCCGCGGCGATCCACGCGAAGCCCTCGCCGCCGGGCGCGTCCTCGCCGGGCGCGTCGCGGTCGAGCGCGACGGCGCGCCAGCCGCGCGCCAGCAGCGTGGCGCAGGTGGCGAGGCCGATGCCGCGCGCCCCGCCGGTGACGACCGCGACCGGAGCCATGGCCGCCATCTCAGGATCCCCCGACCTTCACGCCGGCCTTCTCCTCGATCGGCAGGATCACCGCCGCGATGTCGCGCGCGACATGGCCCGCGTCGCGCGCCTCCTCGTAGCGGCGCATCGCCGCCTCCGCGAGCGTGAGGTCGACGCCCATCGCGCGGCCGAGGTCGATGGCGCAGCCGAGGTCCTTCATGATCGTGGCGATGCTCGCCGCGGCCTCGAAGTTGCGCGGCAGGAAATGCTTCGGGACGACGCGCTCGAGCGTGTTGCTGCGCGCGGAGCTCGCGCGCAGCGTCTCGTAGAGGCGCTGCCCGTCGATGCCCGCCTTCGCGCCCAGCACCATGGCCTCGGCGAGGAGGGCATGCGTCGTGATCGAGATCAGGTTGTTGCAGAGCTTGGTCGTGACGCCGGCGCCGACGGGGCCCATGTGCCGGACCTCCTTGCAGGTGGCGCGCAGCGCGGGCATCGCGCGGGCGACATCGGCCTCCGCGCCGCCGACGATCGCGGTGAGCGCGGCGTCGACCGCGGCGTAGGGGCCGCCGCTGATCGGCGCGTCGAGGAACCCGATGCCGCGCGCGGCGAGCGCCGCGCCGATCTCCTTCGCGGTCCCGGGGTCGACGGTGGCGAAGTCGATGCAGAGAAGCCCCGCCGGCGCCGTCGCGGCGACGCCGCCCGCGCCCAGGAAGACCTCGCGCGACTGATCGGGCGTCACGCGGCAGGCGCAGAAGACGTCGACGGCGCGGGCGACCTCCGCGACCGAGCCCGCTGCGCGCGCGCCTTCGGCCTCCAGCTTCGCGACGGACGCCGCGTTGGCGCTGTGCACGACGAGCTCGTGCCCCGCGCGCGCCATGTTGGCCGCCATGGGCACGCCCATGAGCCCGAGCCCCACGAAGCCGATGCGCATCGCCTGTCCCCGATTCCCCCGACGGCGCGCATTCTAGGCCCGACCCCCGGCGCCACAAGGAGAGATGCGCGCTGCGCGCGCGTGCTGTAGGACTTCGCGCCGACGATCAGGGGAGAGGCGCGCAGGTGAACGACCATCCGATGTTCCGCCCGATGCGCTTTGGCGCCGGCGAGCTGCGCAACCGGATCGCGATGGCGCCGATGACGCGCCAACGCTCGCCCGGCGGCGTGCCCGGCCGCGACGTCGCCGCCTATTACCGCCGCCGCGCCGAGGGCGGCGTCGGCCTGGTCGTGAGCGAAGGCACGTTCATCGACCATCCGGGCGCTGCCTGCTACCAGAACGTGCCGCATTTCTTCGGCGCCGAGGCGCTCGCGGGCTGGCGCGAGGTGCTGCGCGGCGTCCACGGCGCCGGCGCGCTGATGGTCCCGCAGCTCTGGCATGTCGGCTCCTATCGCCGCCTCGGCATGGCGCCCGATCCGGCCGTGCCCGGCTTCGGCCCCATGGCGGTGCACGCGGACGGCGCCGAGGTCGTGCGCGCGATGGACGAGGCCGACATCCGCGCGGTCGCCGCTTCCTACGCGCGCGGCGCCGCCGCGGCGCGCGAGCTCGGCTTCGACGGCGTGGCCGTCCATGGCGCGCATGGCTACCTCGCCGACCAGTTCCTCTGGACGCGCGACAACCAGCGCACGGACGGCCATGGCGGCGACCTCGCCGCGCGTTGCCGCTTCGCCGTGGAGATCGTCCGCGCCATGCGCGAGGCGGCCGGGCCGGGTTTCCCCATCGTCTTCCGCTTCTCGCAATGGAAGCAGGACGACTACGACGCGCGCATCGCCCAGACGCCGGGCGAGCTCGCCACGATCCTCGGCGCGCTCGCCGATGCCGGCGTCGACGTCTTCGACGCCAGCACGCGCCGCTTCTGGACGCCCGCCTTCGCGGGCTCGCCCGACAGCCTCGCGGCGTGGACGAAGCGCCTGTCGGGGCGCCTTGCCATGGCGGTGGGCTGCGTCGGCCTCGACCAGCCCCACCAGTCCAAGGTCTACCGCACGAAGGACAACGTCGCCGCGGAGGTGACGGACGTGGAGCATGTCGTCGAGGCGATGGCGCGCGGCGACTTCGACCTGGTCTGCGTCGGCCGCGCGCTGCTCGCCGACCCGGACTGGGCGCGCAAGGTGCACGCCGGGGATTTCGGCGCGATCCGGCCCTTCCGCCACGACCACCTCTCGACCTACGCCTGAGCCCCGGCCTCCCAGAGCGGCACGTGGCGCGTGGCGAGCGCCTCGGCGCGCGCGATCCATGGCGCCGCGGGCGCAGGCACGCCGGCGGCGCCATCCCACGCGCTCTCCTCGATCGCGTCGCAATCGAGCCCGAAGCCCTCGAGCCCGGCCTCGGCGCGCGCGAGGTCGAGCGACAGGCCGCGGAACCCCGCGATCGGCGCGAGCACGTCGCGGCGTCGCGGCGCCATGCCGAGCAGCCGCGCCTGGAAGTCGGCGCGGTCGATGCCCGGCGCGCGCCACAGGAAGACGAAATGCCTGATCGGCCCGGATCCGTCGCCGTCGACGCGGACCTCCTCGACCAGCGTCGAGAATTCGCGCACCGGCCGCGCGAAGGCCTCCGCCTCGTCGGCGCGCATCGTGGCGCGGGCCGCCGCGTCGGCGACATGCGCCAGCCGCGCCGCCTCGTCGCGGTACCAGAGCAGCGCGACGCCGTCCCAGGGCGCGCGCGCGTCGAGCGGGTCGCAATGCGCGTAGCGCAGGATGTTGGTCCAGCGCGCCTGCGCCATGCCGAGCGCGGCATGCCGTCGCCAGCGCGCGCGGAAACCCTCGCGGTCGAAGCCGGGATGGCGCTCGGCGCGATAGACGAGCTTGGCGGGGCCTTGCGCGCTCAGGCGCCGGCCACCGGGTTGCGCAGCGTGCCGATGCGCTCGATCGTCGCCTCGGCCACGTCGCCGGGCTTGAGGTAGAAGCGCTCGGGCTCGGGCCGCGCCAGCGCCACGCCCGAGGGCGTGCCCGTCGTGATCATGTCGCCTGGCGACAGGCCCACGCGCGACCAGTACGACACCAGCTCGGCGATGCCGAAGATCATGTCCGCGGTGTTCGCGTGCTGGCGCGTCTCGCCATTGACCGCCATGCGGATGTCGAGGACCTGCGGGTCGGGGATCTCGTCGGCGGTCGTCATCCAGGGCCCGAGCGGCGCGAAGCTCGGGAAGTTCTTGGACAGCGTCAGCCCGATCTGGTGCTCCATCTCGAAGCGCTGGATGCGCCGCGCGCCGACGTCGTTGCAGATCGTGTAGCCGGCGGCGTATTCCAGCGCCCGCTCGCGCGGGACCTCGAAGGCCGGCTTGCCGATGACGACGACCAGCTCGATCTCGTAGTCGACGCAGTCGACGCCGCGCGGGATGCGGATCGCCTCGCCATGCGGGACGATCGCCGAGGCGAGCTTCACGAAGGCCGTCGGGTGCTCCGCCCTCTCGATCTTCTTCCCGCGCTCGGCCCAGATGCGCTGGCCCTCGCGCAGGTGGTCGGCGTAGTTGCGCCCCGCGGCGATGAAGCTGCGCGGGCGCGGCACCGGCGGGCCGAGCCGCACGGCGGCGAGGTCGTGCGTGGCGCCGGCGATGCGCGAGGCGGCGGCCTCGCAGGCGCGCCGCGCGAGCGCCTGTCCTTCAGCGCCCAGCCAGGAGCCGTCGGCGACGCCGGAGGACAGGCCGGGCGCGGCCTCTCCCAGCGCCGCCGCCGCCGCCGCGAGGTCGATCGCGCGCCCTTCGGCCGTGAAGGCCGCGGCGCGCCAGGCGCCGCCCGCGACCGAGATCGTGCCGAGCTTCATGGCCCGCGCTCCCGCCCCGGCGTCAGAACAGCTCGAAGGGGACGGGCTCGGACTTCGACCAGCCGACCATCATGAGCTTCACGTCGTCCTTCGCCGAGATCGCGCCATGGCGCTCGCCCGAGGGCAGCATGAAGTAGGACGTGGTCGGGAAGTCGTGGCCGTCGAAGGATGCCGTGCCCTCGATCAGGAACACCGCGCGATGGCCCGCGGGGCTGCCCGCGGGGATCGCCGCGCCCGCCGCGATCGACACGAGCTTGATGTTCGGGCCGGTCTCGAAGAAATAGCCGAGATGCTTCGCCGACACGCCCGGCAGCGCGCGATGCGCGATCCAGGGATAGGCGCCCGATCGCATCACCACGTAGCTGGTCAGGCGCGGCTGCGGGTAGACGACCGGCTTGCCGGTCACCTTCTCGAGGATCGCCTCGTAGGCGTCGCGGTTGCGGCCGTCCGGGAAGGTGTAGACGCCCTCCTCGAACTTGCCGGTCTTCGCGAGCGCGCGCTGCGCGGTCACGACCTCGTCGGGGTCGGGGTAGGGGATGCCGGACGGCCCCTCGAACTGGATGTCGATGAAGTGCATCTGCTCGGAGCCGCCGTCCTCGACGGGCACCGGCTTGATCGGGCCGTAATAGGCGCCCTCGGGGATGTAGAGGCAGTCGCCCGCCTCGTAGACCTCGCGCCCGTACTTCATCTTGCCGCCGACCAGGAAGCGGACCTGCTGGAAGGTGTGGCGGTGGCGCGGCGAGTGGTAGTAGGGGTCGGCGTAGAGGCTGCCGATGCGCGCGCCGATGCCGCGCGCCTTGTCGAAGAAGCCCTGGTAGCGCTGCTTGTATCCCGGGCGCACGCCGATATCGACCCAGGGAAGGTCGATCTCCCTCACGCCCGTCCCGCCCGCGATGCCCATCTCCAGACTCCCCCCGCCGCAATGACGCTCCGGCGATTCTAGAGCACCGGCGCGCGGGGTTGAACCGCGACGTCCATGCGCGGATCGCATAGGCTTGCGACCATCGCGGCCGAACCATCGCAGGCAACCATGCGCAACCTCGTCATCGTCGGCGGCATCACGCATCCCTTCGCCGAGGCCGGCGCCGAGCTCGCGGCGATGCTCGCGCCGCGCGGCATCGAGAGCGAGTGCACCGAGGACGTCGAGGCGGGCCTCGCGCGCGTCGCGCGCGGCGAGTTCGACCTCCTGACGATCAACGCGCTGCGCTGGTCGATGACGCAGCACGAGAAATACGCGCCGCACCGCGCGCGCTGGTCCTTCGCCCTCTCCGCCGAGGGGCGCGCGGCGATCGAGGGGCACCTGGCGCGTGGCGGCGCGCTGCTCGGCCTGCACACCGCGAGCATCTGCTTCGACGACTGGCCCGGCTGGGGCCGCATCCTCGGTGGCGCCTGGCGATGGGGCCGGTCCTCGCATCCGCCCTTCGGGCCGGTCGAGGTGCGGCTCGACGCGCGCGACCATCCGCTGCTCGCGGGGCTGCCGGACTTCGAGCTGCGCGACGAGGTCTACGGGGACCTCGAGCTGCAGCCCGGGCTCGTCCCGCTCGCCCATGCGCGCGCGGCCGGCGGCGGCTGGCACCCCGTGCTGTGGGAGCGAGAGGTCGGCCCGGGCCGGGTCGCCTACGACGCGCTCGGCCACGACGTGGCGTCGCTCTC
>JBEGVV010000146.1:0-16363 GCA_041178225.1 Pseudomonadota bacterium
CGCGGCGTCGACCTGCTGCTCGTCACCGACGACGCCGACGCCGCGGCGGCGATCGCCGCGCATCCCGGGGGACTGCGCGCGCTGGTCGAGGTCGATTGCGGCGAGCATCGCGCCGGCATGCCGGCCGAGAGCGACAGGCTCGTCGAGGTCGGCCGCGCGCTGGGCCCGGCCTGCGCAGGCGTCATGACGCATGCCGGCCATTCCTATTCCTGCGCCTCGATCGCGGAGATCGAGGACCTCGCCGAGCACGAGCGCGCCACCGCGGTCGAGGCGGCGGGACGCCTGCGCGCCATCGGCCTCGACGCGGGCGTCGTGTCCGTCGGCTCGACGCCGACGGCGCTGCATGCGCGCGCCCTGCCCGGCGCGACGGAGACCCGCCCCGGGGTCTACATGTTCCAGGACCTGTTCCAGACGCAGATCTGGACGGGCGAGCGCGACGACATCGCGGTCACGGTGCTCGCCAGCGTCACGGGGCGCCGGCCCGAGCAGGGCCAGCTCGTGGTCGATGCCGGCGGCCTCGCCCTCTCGAAGGACCGCAGCACCGCCTCGGCGCGGCGCGACTACGGCTTCGGGCTGGTGCTCGACATGCTGGGGCGACCGCTTCCCGGCGAGCCGGTGGTCGAGCGCGCGAACCAGGAACATGGCGTCGTGTCGTCCCGCCCGGGCCTCGACCCGTCGCGCTATCCCGTCGGGACGCGGCTGCGCGTCGCGCCCAACCATGTCTGCATGATGGCGGCGATGTACGACCGCTACCACGTCGTCGACGGCGGCGACGAGGTCGTCGCCACCTGGGACCGCGTCAACGGCTGGTGAAGGCCGCGCTCAGCGCGCGTGGGGATCCTCGACGCGCGGCCAGAGCGGGCGCGTGACCCGCGTCCATGGCAGCGCGCGCATGTCCATCGAGCCCGTGCCCGGGGCAGAGACGTAGAGGATGTCGTCCGCCACCGGCATGAAGCCCGCGTGGAAATGCTGGGTCGACTTCACGACGAGGCCGCGGCAGCGGCCGATGTCGAGTCCGGTCGCGGTGAAGCATTCCGGCGAGAAGCCCTGCGTGCGGTAGTCGTTGACGACGATGTCGATCGCGTCGTCGTCGCCCTCGCCGATGCGCAGCCACGCCATGTTCCCCATCGGCGTGTCGGCCTTCCCGAAGCGCTGGTAGGCCCCCTGCGCCAGGCCCTTCACCGTCACGCGCAGGTCGACCGGGTCGCCCGAGGCGGGGCCGAGCTTGCCGCCGATGCGCAGCGACAGCCGCGCGCCGATCCCCGCCTCGAAGGCCGAGAGCGTCGCCTGCGGGTCCCAGAAAGGCGCGATCGCGACGCCGCCTGCCTTGCGCTCGAGCAGGCGGCGCAGCATGAACGTCGAGTCACCGGCCGCGCCGATGCCCGGGTTGTCGGCGGTGTCGGCGAGGACGAGCGGCTTCTCGCCGTTGTGGCCGATCACGCGGCCGATCGCCTCTTCGATGCCCATGAAGGGCGGGGCGAGGTCGGCGCGCATCTCCCAGAGCTCGCGGCCGAGCCGGTCGGCCAGCGCCTGCGCCTTCGCGCGATCGCCCTCGGCGACCACCAGCACGCGCATGCCGACCTCCGGCGTGTCGCCCCAGGGGAAGCCGTGGCCAAGCGACACCGAGATGATGCCGTCCCTGCCCTCGAGCGCCTGCATGCGGTCAACGAAGCCGCGCACGGGCTGGCGCGTCGTCGGGAAGATGCCGACGATGCGGCAGTCGTGCATCGCCATCACGGGCCGTGACCTGCCGGCGAGCGCGTCGGCGACGATGCGGAAGAGCTCCTCCGCGCGGTCGGTCACGTCGACATGCGGGTATTCCTTGAAGATCACCATCGCGTCGACCGAGGCGACCTTGAGCTCCGTGAGGTGGCAATGCAGGTCGAGCTCGGCGCCGACGAAGACACCGGGACCCACGAGCGCGCGCACATGGGCGAGCAGGTCGCCCTCGGCGTCGGGATAGCCGTCGGCGATCATCGCGCCGTGGAGGTTGATCATGACCGCGTCCACGGGCATCGCCGCGCGCAGGTCGGCGAGGATCTCGTCGCGCATCGCCTCGTAGGCGGCCCGCGTCGTGTCGCCGGCCGGCATCGCGAAGGCGGAGAGGCCCTCGCGCACCTCCCACCCCAGCGCCCGCGCGCGCTCGCGCCAGAGGATCAGCGGCAGGGCGAAGACGTTGGGCTTCTCGCCGTGCTGCCCGCCGCGCACGAACATCGTGCGCCGGAACAGGTCCATGCCCGTCGGGATCGGGGAGAAGGAGTTGGTCTCCGTCCCGAGGCAGGCGGTGAAGATCCTCTTGCTCATGTGTGGCGGCTCCGGTCGCTGTGCGCGCTCCAAGCCTAGGCCCGGGCTCCGGACGCGGTCCAGAGGCGCGGGTCAGCCCTGTCGCGTCGCGCCGAGGCGGGGCAGTCGCTCCGGCAGGAGCCCGCGCGGCCGGTAGAGGAGCACCATCAGCAGGCAGAGCCCGACAAGGAATTCGCGGAACGCGGCGAGCCGCTCCGCGCCGATGCCGGGGATGATGCCGATCAGGAACCTCGTCGATTCGAGGCAGAAGACGATCGCGAAGGCGCCGAGGGTCGCGCCCCAGGTGTTCGCGAGCCCGCCGGCCGTGAGCGCGAGGAAGATGTAGATCGTCAGCAGCGGCACGTAGATCTCGGGGACGATGTAGCTCGTGTAGTGCGCGTAGAGGGCGCCGGCGAGGCCCGCGATCCCGCCGCCGATGGCGAAGGCCTGCACCTTGAAGGCGAACACGTCCTTGCCGGCGAAGGCCGCGACCTGCGCGTCCTCGCGGATCGCCCGCAGCGCGCGGCCAAGGGGTGCGGTGCGTATGCGCTCGACCAGGACCATGGCGACGACGAGCATCAGGAGCGTGAACGCAAGGTACGAGACGTTGAAGGCGTCCCCGAGAACGCGCTTGAGCGGCTGCGGGATCCCCGAGATCCCGTCGGTGCCGCGGGTCAGCCAGGTCTCGTTCTCGGCGATGGTCCGCAGCACCTCGGCGAAGCCGAGGGTCACGATCGCCAGGTAGTCGTCGCGCAGCCGCGTCAGCCCCAGCGTCGTGGCGGCGGCGATCGCGGCGGTGCCCGCGATCGCGGCGAGGAAGCCGGCGCCGATCGGCAGCCCCAGTTCCACCGTCGCCAGCGCCGAGAGATAGCCGCCGAAGGCGTAGAACCCGACCACGCCGAGGTTGACCATGCCGGTCAGCCCCCACATCAGGTTGAGCGCGAGCGCGAGGATCGCGTAGATCGCGCCGAACGTGGCCATCGAGACGAGGTAGCTGGTCATGGCGCGCCCCGCCTCGCCGTCACGAGCCGCGCGCGCCGAAGAGGCCGGCGGGCCGGAATGTCAGGATCACGAGGATCGCGAGGAAGCCGACTGCTGCCTTGTAGGTCGCGGGCAGGAAGAGGAGCGACAGCTCCTCGGCGAGGCCGATCGCGAGGCCTCCCGCGACCGCGCCCGGGATGCTGCCGAGGCCGCCAAGCACGGCGGCGGCGAAGACCGAGAGGATGGCGCGGAACCCGACCAGCGGGTCGATCGACGTGTCGAGGCCCACGAGCATGCCGCCCACACCGGCGAGCCCCATGCCGATGGCCACGGCGATGCGCGCCATGCGGTCCGGATCGATGCCCTTGCTGTCGGCGAGCGACGGGTTGTCCGCCACGGCCCTCATCGCCTTGCCCGTCGTCGTGACGGCGAGGAACGCGAAGAGCAGGACCATCGCCACGACCGCGATGGCGGCGTTCTCCAGCTGCTGCGGCGCCACCTGCACAGGGCCGAGGTTCCAGTCCCGCTGCAACGGGATGGCGTAGTTGCGCGGCGCGCCGCCATAGGCGAAGCGCAGGGCACTCTCGACCATGAGGTTCAGAGCGATCGAGGCGATCGCGAGCGTCAGCGCCGAATGCGCGCGCAGCGGCCGCAGCGCGGCGTGATCGGACGCCACCCCGACGGCCGCGGCGCCAGCGAACGCGCCGGCGACCGAGATCCAGGCCGGCAGGCCGAACGTCGTGTTGAGGACGTAGCCGGCATAGGCGCCGACGGCCATGTGTCCCGCGACCGCGAAATTCACGAAGCGCAGGACCGCGAAGATCGTCGTCAGGCCGATGGCGGGCACCGCGAGAATGGCGCCCGCCATCACGCCATTGACGACCAGTTGGAGGAGCCTGTCGTCCACGTCAGGCCTTCACCTCGACGATCCGGCCGCCCTTCACCTGGTTGAAGCGGAACGTGACCTCGACGATGTTGCCGATGTCGGAGAACTTGCACGGGCCGGACGCACCGGCATATGCGATCTCCTTGCCCTCGGCGAGCGCCTTCAGGCCATCGATCGCGTTGTCCACCCTCGTCCCGGCCGCGTTGTTCGACGAGACGCGGCGGATGTTGTCGCGGATCGCCGTGCCCGAGGCCATGCCCGCCTTGGCGATCGAGAGGATCGCCAGGTTCGCGTGGTCGTAGGCCTGGCAGACATAGGTGTCGAGCTCGTCGCGCCTGACCAGGCGCCGCAGCCGGTCGAAGGCGCTCGAACCCGCGTCGGGCACTGGCTCGAGGCTGTAGATGTTCTCCGCCGCCTCCTTGCCCGCGCCCTCGATGAACTGGGGCGTCACGCCATAGGCGAAGCCGATGACCTTGCCCGCGTAGCCGGTGCGGAAGAGGTCCTTGGCCATGACGATGTTGTCGGGCTGGTAGCCACCCATCATCAGGATGTCCGGATTGGCCCGCTTCATCTCGTCGAGCTCGGAGCGGAAAGAGGTCTTCTTGGCGTCGTAGACGAGCGTGCTGACCTTGATGCCCTTCGGCTCGCAGGTCTCGCGGATGCCCTTCATCGTGGATTCGGTGAACGGCGTCTGGGGCATCATCACGTAGAAGTGCTTCGCGTTCTGCCTGATCGCGAAGTTCGCGAACTGCGCGCCCTGCAACTCGGTATGCGGCTGCGTGCGCACGAAGTAGCCCTGGTGCGGGAGCTGCGCGATCGAGTCCGCGGCGCAGATGCCGATCAGCATCACCTTGTTCTCCCAGCACAACGGCAGGACCGCCGAGCCGACCGCCGAGGCCCAGACGCTCATGATGGCGCTGACCTTGTCGACGTCGATCAGCTTGCGCGTCGCGCGCACGCCGGCATCCGGGTTCGTCTGGTCGTCCTCCGACAGGTACTCGATGCGCCGCCCGAGCACGCCGCCCGCGGCGTTCACCTCGTCGACCACCGCCTGGTGGACGGCGCGCATAGACGGCCCGAAGGGCGAGCCGCCACCCGTGAGCGAGACCAGCCCGGCGATGCGGATCGGGCCCGCGGCCTGCGCGAAGGCGCCGGATGGCAGGATGAAGGGCGTGGCCGCCGCCCCCGTGGCCGCGAGCGCAGCGCGGCGCGAGATCGTCTTGCGTTCCATGGTCGTCATCTGAACCTCCCCTTGTCTCGTTGGTTTGCCGGAAGCCGGGTCGTATGGAGATCGACGCTGGCGAGCCTAGCCGCCGAGGAATGCCTCGCGGATCGTCGGGTCGGCGACGAGCTCGGACGCGACCCCGTCGCGCGCGTTGCGGCCGTCGACCAGCAGGTAGGCGCGGTCGGCGATGCGCAGCGCCTCGAGTGCGTTCTGCTCCACCATCGCGATCGTCATGCCGTCACTATGAAGGGCTTTCACGAGGTCGAACAGGTCCGACGAGGCCGCCGGCGACAACCCGGCCGAGGGCTCGTCGAGCAGGAGCAGCCGCGGGCGCAGCATGAGGGCCATGCCGACCGCCAGGGTCTGGCGCTGGCCGCCGGACAGCGAGCGGGCGGCCTGCGCGCGCCTCGCCGCGAGGATCGGCAGCCTGTCGAAGACGGCGGCCATGCGCTGGCGCGCCTCGCCGCGCTCGAGATAGCCCCCCATCTCCAGGTTCTCCTCGACCGTGAGCGAGGGGAAGACATTCGCCTCCTGCGGGACGAAGGCCAGCCCGTGGCGGGCCACCTCGCGCGGCCGCAGGCCATGGATGGGCTGTCCGGCCAGCAGGATCCTGCCCTCGCGCGGCCTCACGAGCCCGGCGATCGCCTTGAGCAGCGTCGACTTCCCGGCCCCGTTCGGGCCGATCAGCACGACCAGCTCGCCCTCGCCCACCTCGAGGTCGACTTGCTTCAGCACCTCGTCGTGGGCGCCGTAGCCGGCGACGATGCCGCTGGCGGAGAGCATGCTCATGGGCGCTGCCCCAGGTAGGCCGACTGCACGCGCGGGTCGGACCTGACGTCCGCGAAGCTGCCATCGGCGAGGTTGCGCCCCTCCGCGAGGACGACGACGCGGTCGCAGAGCTCGGCAACCATGCCCATGTTGTGCTCGATCAGCAGGAAGGTGATGCCGCCGCGGCGCAGGTCGAGGATGTGACCTGCGATCCGCCGCGCGAGGCTCGGGTTCACCCCGGCGGCGGGCTCGTCGAGCATGACCATCCTTGGGTCGGACATGAGCACCCGCCCGAGCTCGAGCAGCTTCTTCTGCCCGCCGGACAGGTCCGCCGCGCGGTTGTCGGCGACGGCGAGGATGTCGAGCCTGCGCATGATCTCGACGGCCTTGTCGCGCAGCGCGTCCTCGTGCCGTCGCGCGGCCGCCGGCCGGAGGATGGCGGCGACGAAGGCCTCGCCCGGCTGGTCCTTGCCATAGACCATCAGGTTCTCGAGCACCGTCATGCCGGCGAGGCCGCGCGCGATCTGGAAGGTCCGCGCCAGCCCGGCGCGCGCGAGCTGGTCGGGACGCCACCCCGTGACATCCCGTCCGGCGAAGGCCACGCTCCCGCCATCGGGGGCGAGCGCCCCGGTCACGACGTTGAACAGGGTCGTCTTGCCCGCGCCGTTCGGGCCGATCAGGCCGGTGATGCTGCCCTCCGGGACGCCGAGGTCCGCGCCCGCGAGCGCCACCACGCCGCCGAAGCTGCGGCGGAGCTGCCTGACCTCGAGGAGCGGGGGCGGCGGCATCGTCCCGGCCTGGCGCCGTCAGCCGCGGTTGCCGCCGAAGGACTGGACGAAGAGCCGCCCGTCCGCGACGCGGTCGTGGCTGAACTGGGCGAAGTCGTCCGCGACGCGCCCCGTCGCCAGCCAGGCCGCGAGCTCCTTGCCGATCGACGGCGCGATCTTGAAGCCGTGGCCGCTCCCGCCGCAGAAATCCGCATAGCCCGCGGTGCCGCTGCGCGGCCCGACGAACGGGTACCAGTCCGGCGTCACGTCGTAGAGCGCGGCGTAGGAATCGACCAGCCGCATGCCCGAGAAGGCCGGGAAGCGATGGACCATCCGCGACTGCACGTCGGCGACGAACTGGGGGTCGGCCGATTGCTTGTAGTTGTAGGGGTCGACGTCGAAATACTGCTTCGGGAAGCCGCGCCCGATCACGTAGCGGCGCTCGCCGAGAGGCCGGATGTAGATCGCGTCGACGCCATTGGAGATCGACGTCGTAGGCACGTTGCGGCCACGCGGCGCCTCCCAGACCGTGTCCTGCTCGCGCACGCAGCGCATCGGCATGTCGAGCCCGGCACCCTCCGCGAGCGGCCGCGCCCACGGCCCGGCCGCGTTCACCACGACGCCCGCGGCGATGTCGCCGTCCTCCGTCTCGACGCCGGTGATGCGCGCCCGGTCGCCCAGCAGCCGCCGCGCAGGGCTGCGCGGGCGCCATTCGCCGCCAAGCGCACGGAAGGCCTCGACATAGGCCTCGGTTGCGCGCACGGGATCGGTGTGTCCGCCATCCGGCTCGTAGACGATCCCGGCGATGCCCTCGGGGTTGATCTCGGGGAGATGCTCGGGGAACGCGCAGCCCTCGCGAAGCTCGTTCACGATGCCGAGCCCCTGCTGCATCGCCACGTTGCGCCGCCCGCCCTCGAGCATCTCGGGCGAGAGGATGAAGCAGTACCCTGCCTTCACGTATCCCGCGTCGCGGCCGAGTTCCTCGCGCGAGCGGCCGAGCATCACCATGCTCTCGCGCGCCAGCCGCACGAGCAGCGGCGTGGAGTAGCTCTGGCGCATGATCGCGGCGCTGCGCCCGGTGCCGCCGCTCGCGGCCTCGCCGCGCTCCAGCAGCAGCACGCGCGCGCCCGACTTGCGCAGGTGGTAGGCGGCGGAGGCCCCGGCGATGCCGGCGCCGACGACCACGAAATCGAAGCCCATGTCTTACCCCCCTCCGGTTCACTCGCCCGGCGCGTAGCCGTAGTGCCGCGCCAGGTATTCGCGCGAGAACTTGCCAGACACCAGGTCCTGGCGCAGGGCCTCGCTCGCGCGCTCCGCGGGCTTGCCGTAGCCGCCGGCGCCCGGCGTCTCGACCACGACGCCCTCCGACGGCGATACCTCGACGTTGAGCGGCTTGGTCGGCAGCGGACGTTCGCCATCCCCCGTCAGCTTGCGGAAGCATCCCGTGCCTCCCTCGCCGCCGCCAAACACGCCCCAGGGCCTGTGCACGAAGCGCTCGCCCTGGCCGCTGAAGACCATGCTGTGGCCGACGGGGCGCACGACGCGCCGCAGACCCATGCCCCCGCGGAACTTCCCCGGCCCTCCCGAGTCGCCGACGAAGCCATAGCTCTCGACCAGCAGCGGGTACTCCATCTCGATGGCCTCGACGGGAAGGTTCGAGGTGTTGGTGATGTGCACCTGCACGCCGTCCTTGCCGTCCTTGGTCGCGCGCCCGCCGAACCCGCCGCCAAGGGTCTCGAGGTAGACGTAGTCGCGGCCGCGCCGCGGGTCGTGGCCGAAGAAGACGGCCGTCGTGTTGGCGCCGTTGGCCGCGCCCACCGCCGCGCCGGGCACGGCCGGCGTGAGCGCGCCGATCACCACGTCGACGATGCGCTGCGCGGTGTTCGCGCGGGCCGCGACCGCCGCGGGGAAGGCCGCATTGATCAGGGTCCCCTTGGGCGCCACGATCTCGACGACGTCGAACAGCCCCTGGTTGTTCGGGACCTCCGGGTCGAGCAGCGCCTTGAGCGCGTAGAGCACGCCGGCCTGCGTCGCGGTGATGGTCGAGTTGATGTTGCCCCTGACCTGCGGGCCGGTGCCGGTGAAGTCGAAGAGGACGCGTTCGCGCGACGCGTCGGCGGGCACGACGATGCGCAGCTTGACCGGGATGTCGGTCGTGCCGAGCCCGTCGTCGTCCATCACGTCCTCGAAGCGGTATTCGCCGGGCGGGATCGTGGCGATCGCCGCGCGCATCCGCGCCTCGGTGCGGGCGATGATCTCGTCGAAGGCGGAGCGCACGAGCGCCGTCCCGCGCGCCTCGGCGATCTCGCGCACGCGGCGCGCGCCGAGCCGGCAGGCGGCGACCTGCGCGTAGTAGTCGCCGCGCCGCTCCTCGGGGAGGCGCGCGTTGAGGAGCAGGATCTCGAACACGTCCTCGACCAGGTTGCCCTCGCGGAACAGCCTCACGCAGGGGATGCGGAGCCCCTCCTGGTAGATCTCGGTCATGCCGCCGGCCATGCTGCCCGGGGCCATGCCGCCGATGTCGGCGTGGTGGGCGATGTTGCAGACGAAGCACAGCAACTCGCCGCCGACGAAGACGGGCATCGCGAGGTTGACGTCCGGCAGGTGGGAGCCGCCGGCCGCGTAGGGATCGTTCCCCGCGAAGATGTCGCCCTCGCGGATCTGGTCGAGCGGCACCTTCGCCAGCAGCGTCTGCATCAGGCCCATCATCGACCCGAGATGGATGGCGAGCGAGTTCTCGGCCTGCACGACGAGCCGGCCGCGCGGGTCGACGATCGCGGTCGAGTGGTCGTGCCTCTCCTTGATGTTGGTGGAGTAGGCGCTCTTCATCAGCGCGATGTAGGTCTCGTCCGCGACCGAGCGCAGCCCGTTCGACAGGATCTCGAGCGTGATCGGATCGATCTTGCTGCTCACGGGGCCAGCTCCACGACGAGGTTGAGGTAGGGATCGACCATGCCACGGTCGCCCGGGAAGAGCAGGATCGTGGCGTCGAGCTGCTCGATGACGGCGGGGCCGGCCACCACGTTGCCCGGCGCCAGCCGCGCGCGATCGTAGACCGGCGTGTCGACCGCCGCATCCGCGTCGAACCATACCGGCCGCCGCTCGGTCGGCGCCGGCGGCCGTGCCTCGCCGGCGGGCGCCGGGCGGGCCTCGGGCTGCGCGAGGCGACCGACGGCGACGAGGCGGAAGTTGACGATCTCCACCGGGTCCCCGGGGTTGTGGAAGCCGTAGGCGCGCTCGTGCTCCGCGAAGAACGCGTCGCGGATCGCGGCGGCGTCGGGCATGGTCTCAGCCCGCCCGAGCGAGACCGGCAACTCGAAGTTCTGGCCGACATAGCGCGCGTCGAGGACGACGTCGTAGCTGCGGTCCTCCTCCGCGACCTTCTCGGCCGCGAACCATGCCCTGGCCTCGGCGAGCAGTTCGCCGACCCGCGCCCCGACATCGGCCATGCGCGCCGGCTGGACCGGCGTCACGGCCGTGCGCACGAAGGTCTCCCTCAGGTTGGACACGATCAGGCCCTGGGCGCAGAGGATGCCCGGCGCGAAGGGCACGAGGCAGCGGCGGATGCCGAGGCTGCGCGCGACGTCGGTGGCGTGCAGCGGCCCGGCGCCGCCGAAGGGCAGCAGCACGAAGCCGCGCGGGTCGTGGCCGCGCTCGACCGACACGGCGCGGATCGCGCGCACCATGTTCGCGACCACGATGCCGAGCATCCCGTGCGCGGTGCGCTCGATGGTGAAGCCGAGCCGCTCGGCAAGCGGCCGGATGGCCTCGCGGGCGAGGCCGGCGTCGAGCGCCATGCCTCCGCCGAGGAGCCCGCGCGGCGACAGGCGTCCAAGCACGAGGTTGGCGTCGGAGACCGTCGCCTCCTTGCCGCCGCGCCCGTAGCACGCGGGGCCCGGCACCGCGCCGGCGCTCTGCGGGCCGACCTTGAGGAGGCCATCGCGGTCGAACCACCCGATCGAGCCGCCGCCCGCGCCGACGGCGTTGATGTCGACGGCGGGGAGCCGCGCGGGATAGCCCTCGATCCACTTGTCGAACGTCGTCCCGGCCTCGTAGCCGCGCACGAGGCAGACATCCGCGCTCGTGCCGCCCATGTCGAGGCCGATGACGTCGGGGATGCCGGATAGCCGCGCCATGTGGATGGCGCCCACCGCGCCGGCGGCCGGGCCGGAGAGCGCGGTGCGGATGGGGAAGCGGCGCGCGCGCTCGACCGACATGAGGCCGCCCGAGGACTGGTTGATACCGAGGGCAGCCTGCGGGGCCGTGGCCGCGACGCCCTGCGCGAGGTCGCCAAGGTAGCGGTCGAGCACGGGCTGGAGATAGGCGTTCAGCACCGTGGTCGAGAGCCGCTCGTACTCGCGGAACTCCGGCTGGACCTCGGAGGAGATCGAGAGGTAGAGGCCGGGGAACGCCGCCGCCAGGGCATCGCGCAGCTGGCGCTCATGCGCGGGGTTGACGAAGGAGAAGAGCAGGCAGACCGCGCAGGCGTCGGGCCTCGCCGCCCCAACCTGCTCGACCAGCCGCGCCAGCGCGCCGGGCTCGAGGGCGCGCAGGGCGGTGCCGTCCGCGGTCACGCGCTCCGGCGCCTCGAGGCGCAGCTCGCGCGGCACCAGCGGCGCCGGGTAGTCGGCCTGCAGGTCGAACACGCGCGGCCGGATCTGGCGCCCGATCTCGACGAGGTCGCGGAAACCCTCCGTCACCACGAGGGCGACCCTGCCGCCGCGCCGCTGGATCAGCGCATTGGTCGCGATCGTCGTGCCGTGGGACAGTCGCGTCATCGCCGAGATGTCGACGCCGTGCCGCGACGAGAGCTCGGCGAGCCCGTCGAGGATGGCGCGCGCCGGGTTCGAGGGCGTCGACGAGACCTTGTGCAGGACGACCCGGTCGGTCTCCTCGTCGAAGGCGAAGAAGTCCGTGAACGTGCCGCCGACGTCGACGCCGATCATCCAGCCCATGCCGCCCCCTTGAGACCGGTTTTGCATTCAAAATATATTCAAGGATGAAGGGGGCCACGATGGCTGTCAACGAGGGGGCGGACGGCGCCGGCGAGCGCGGCGCAGGCAAGCGCAAGGGGACCGGGCGCGGCCACGCCTACGGGCGGCTGCGCGAGGATATCCTCGCCCTGCGCATGAGGCCCGGCGCCCGCATCGACGAGGCGGCGCTCGTCCGCGAGTTGAGGATCTCGCGCACGCCGGTCCGCGAGGCGCTGATCCGCCTCGCCGGGGAGGGCCTGGTCGAGTTGCTGCCCAACCGCGGCGCGCGGGTGTCGGACATTCCCGTGGACTCGCTGCCGGAGTTCTTCGAGGCGCTCTCCCTCGCCCAGCGCGCCATCCACCGCTGGGCGGCGCTGCGCCGCACGCAGGCCGACCTCGCGCGCATCGAGGCCGAGCACCGCCGCTTCGCGCGGGTCGCGCGCACGCGGCCCGAGGCCATCCCCGTCGCGAACCGCGCCTTCCATGCGGCGATCGCGCAGGCCGCGCGAAACCCGTTCCTCGCGCAGTGCTACGGGGAACTGCTGGACCAGGGGCTGCGCCTCTCGCGCTTCACCGTGGTCTACGACCCGCCGCGCGGATCGACGCGAAGGCACCACTTCGAGGCGGTCGTCGCCGACCACGACGCGCTGCTGCGCGCGATACGCCGCCGCGACGCCGATGCCGCGGAGCGGCGCGCGGGCGCGCATGCCGCGCTGTTCCGCCGCCGCGTGCTCGACTTCCTCGCCGCCGAGGACGCGGCCTCGTCGCTGGAGGTCGATCCCCCGGCTCAGGAAGCGCGCGCGGCGAAGCGCGCCGCGAGGAAGGCCGGCACGAGGACCGGCGCCAGCCTCTCCAGCGGCGCGACGTGCTCCTCGCGGTAGTGGAACTCGGCGTCGAGCAGGTTCATCGTGCCGATCGTCGCGCCGTCGTGGACGACGGGGACGTTGACCACGGAGCCCAGCCCCATGCCCTCGATCAGGGGCGCATCGAAGAAGGCCCAGCGTATCGCCGCCACGTCGCGCCCGAGGAATGACCTGCGGCCCGCGAGCACGTGCGCGCCCCATGGCGTCGGTCCCATCGGCTTGCGCCCGGAGACCGGGTACTCGGCCGGGCGGCTCGAATGGACCCGCGCCACCTCCGCGCCGTCGACATAGAGGAGCGTGAAGAGCCGGTGGCCGGCGAGCGCGCGCGTCTCCTCCTCCATCGCGCGGTAGATGCGAAGCGGCTGTCCTGGCTCGGCGAGCAGGGCCGAGAGTCGCTCGAGCGGGTCCTTCATCGCGAGGTCCTCCTGCGCGGGGAACGGGATGCGTCGCGATCCAACCATGCCGCGCGTCGCGCCGGAAGGGTCGCGCTCACCCCAGCCGCAGCAGCGGCACCGCCGCGGCCGAGAGCAGCACCGCCGCGATGCGGAGCCGGTCGAAGGGCTCCTTCAGCCAGAAGACGGCGATCAGCAGGGCGAAGATCGCGCTGGTGTCGCGCAGCGCGGCGGCGGGCGCGATCGGGCCCTGGTCCCAGGCCCAGAGGATGAGCAGGTAGGACGCCATCGAGGCGAAGCCCGCGACCACCGTGATCGCGGGGAAGCTCGCCACCAGCTGCACGGGATTGCCGAGATGGCGCTGGCGCCAGGCCATCACCGCGCCGTTGGCGATCGAGGCGAGGCAGCCATAGGCGAGCGCCGAGCCCGACGCGCGCACGCCCTGCGCGTCGCACAGGACGTAGAGCGCGATGCAGATGCCCGACGCCAGCATCCAGGCGAGGCCGCGCGCGGGGACGCCGCCCTCGCCGCGCGCGCTCGCCGCGAGCAGCGCGAGCGAGGCCGCGATCATCGCGACGCCCGCGATCGCCGCCGGGCCCATGCGCTCGCCAAGGAGCAGCGCCGCCATCGGCAGCACGATCATCACCGAGACCGCGCGGCCGACGGGATAGACCACGCCATAGCCCGCGGCGTCGTAGGCCCGCAGCATCGTCGCGACGGCGAAGGCGTTTATCGTCGACGAAAGCGCCACCCACTTGAGCGCCGCGACGTCGGGAAGCCCGGTCCAGAGGAGGATCGGCACCGAGATGACGGCGGCCATGATCATCTGGCCGGCCATCGCCTCCGCGGGGCGCGGCGTCGCCTTGACCGCGGCGTTCCACGCCGCGTGCAGGAACGCGCTCGCCAGCGCCGCCGCCACAAGGACCCCGTCCATCCGCCCCCTTCGCCCGCGCCCGCTCCGGGCGATGCGCGGGAACGCGACGATACAGGCGTCAGGCGAGCTCGCGCACCAGCTTGTTGAAGATCGCGTGGGCGAAGTCGACGCGGTCGCTCGCGGTCATGACGAAGGCGCCCGGGCCGCCGATGACGTTGTCCTCGTAGTGCTGGCGCAGGTTGCGCGGGCCCATGAAGGCCTGCGAGCCCTCTGCCTGGATGGCGAGCGCGTTGATCGTGATGCCCGCGGCGAGGGCGCGGTCGCGCGCCACCGGCGCGGGGATGGTGCTGCGCATGTCCGGCCCGTCGCCGGCAAGGTCGATGGTCGCGCGCGGCGCGCGGAAGGGCGCGGCGCGGATCCAGTCGGTGGCGGAGGCCAGCGCGTCGCCGATCGCGTTCCAGGTCTGCGGCGGACGGGGCGCCGCGACCAGCCGGTCCGCGAAGGCGCCGGCGTCCTCCTCCCCCGCGATGCGGGTCCAGGGCAGGATCAGCTGGGCCGCGCCGGGCGAGCCCCACTCGCCATAGGCGACGGCGATCGGGCCGCGGCGCAGCGAGCGCAGCACCTGCGGGTGCTCGATCGCGCTCGCCGTGCCCTCGCGCTGCAGCCTGTACTCCTCCTCGTCGATCGAGCCGGAGCCGTCGTTGAGGAGGACGAGCAGGAGGTCGACGTCGGCCGCCTGCGCCGGCGCGCGCGGCGCCGCCGCGAGCGCGGTTCCGAGGAGGCCGCGGCCGAAGCCGCGCCGCGAGAGGAGGACCGGGATCGCCATGGCCTTCACTTGGCGGGACGCGGCGGCGCGGCAAGGGCCGCCGGGGCGACCACGACCCGGAAGCCGTTGCCGCGCCAGAAGCCGTTGGCCTCGAGGCTGCCGCGATAGGAGGCATTGGCCTTGGCCGGGCCGCTGGAGAAGCATCCGCCGCGCAGCACGCGGCGGACACGGTCGGGCGCGTCGAGCGCCTCCCGCCCGTCGTCGCGCCACGGATAGGCGAAGGATGGCCGCGCCATGTCCTCGCCCCACAGCGTCAGGCACCACTCCCAGACCTGGCCCGCCATGTCGTGGCAGCCATGGGGCGAGCGGCCACGCGGGAAGAGCCCGACCGCGCAGGTGTCGTTCAACCCCGTCGTCTCGCCATTGGCGCGATCGTCGTCCCAGGAGAGGCCCCAGGGATGCACGACGCCCGACGCCGGCACGGGCTGGTCGCCGCGCGCGGCGCGCTCCCATTCGCGCTCGGTGGGCAGGCGCACGACCTCGCCCGGGGCGATGCGTCCCTCGCGGCGCCAGGCCTCGCCCAGCCAGTCGCAGAAGGCGCGCGCGTCGTGCCAGGTGAGGTCCACCGCCGGCATGTTGGCCCGCTCCGGGCGCAGCCCGTCGGTCGAGGCCCAGGCCCTGCCGGTCGCGGCGACGAAGGCGCCGTAGCGCGCGTTGGTCACCGGATAGGCGCCGATGCGGAACGCCTCGACCGCGGCGCGATGCGGCGGCGAGGAGTTGGGGTTCGTCGCGCAGCCCATCGCGAAGCTGCCACCCGGGACGTCGACGAGCGCCTCGAGGTCCCGCGGATCGCCCAGCCGCGACAGCGCGCGGCCCGCGGCGACGCGCTCGGCCGGGCGCAGCGCACCGGCCTCCACGATCGCGACGAGCGCGCCGCGCAGCCGCGCGCGCATGCCGGGGAACGCCTCCGCGAAGGCGGCGGCGCAAAGCGCGCCGCGATGCCCCCCGTCCCCGGGCATGTCGAGAAGCCCGGCGACAAGCGCCTCGCCGCGCGCGCGATCGCCGCTCCAGCGCGACAGCAGGCTGGCGAGGACGGGCGCCGCCGCCTCGGGGTCGCGCGCGAAGGCCGCGAGCGCCGGGCCGGGATCGGGCATCGCCGCGAGTTCCGCCGCGGCGAGGAGGTCCGCGAGCCAGGGCCGCGCGAGGGCGGCGTCGCGCTCGTCCCGCCCGGCCGCGGCACGCCACGCGTCGACGATGGCCTCGACGCCCGACGCGGGGGCATCCACGCGCAGCGCCAGCCCGAAGATCCCGGGATGCCCGGCGGCGGGGTCGAGCGCCGCGGCGCGCCCGAGGCGCATGCCGCGCGCCGCCAGCGCATCGCGGCGCTCCGGTTCCGGCAGCGGCAGCAGCGCGTGGCGCGCGAGGCCCGCGGGAAGCGGCCACCCGTCCATCCGCAGCGCGTCGCCGAGCATGAGCACGCGCAGCGACGGATGCGCGTCGAGCAGGGCCACGACGCCGGCGGCGAATTCCCTCCATCCCTCGCCGAGGCGCTCGACATCGTCCACGACGAGCAGGGCGGCCGGCG
>JBEGVV010000147.1:0-21339 GCA_041178225.1 Pseudomonadota bacterium
AGCAGGAGGGGCATGGGATATAAGCCTTGGCGGACTATGTTCGCTCGCGCGCGCGGCTGCCATAGTGGCGTCGTGCGCGGGCGCGGCAAGGGAAGGACGACGACGGCGATGGCGAGGCGGATGATCGGCGCGGCACTGGCGCTCGCGATGTGCTTCGGCGCCGGCCCGGGCGCCCTGGCCCAGGAGATCGTGCTGGCCTCCCACCGCGCCGCCTACGTGCTCGGCCTCGGCGCGGCGCGCGCCGCCGCGGTGGCCGGGATCGAGGGCGCGCTCACCGTCGAGCTGCAGGAGACCTGCGACGGGTGGACGCTGTCCCAGCGCATGCGCTTCTCCGTCCAGGACCAGGACGGCGACACGGTCGAGACCGACATCTCCTTCTCCAGCTGGGAGGCCGCGGACGGCAACACGATGCGCTTCACCATGCGCAGCTCGAGCGAGGGCGAGGTGGTGGAGGACATCCGCGGCCGCGCGGTGCTCGCCGGGAGCGGGAAGGGCGGCAAGGTCGTGTTCACGCAGCCCGAGGAGGAGGTGATCGAGCTGCCGCCGGGGACGATCTTCCCGACGCTGCACACGATCCACCTGATCTCCCGCGCGCGGGCCGGCGAGCGGATCGTCATGCGGCCCGTCTTCGACGGCTCGGCCGTGGACGGCGCCTACGAGGTGAACGCCCTGCTCGGCACCGCCTCCGCGCCGGGCGCGGCGCGTCCGGCCCGACCGGGGCCCGGCGTGGACGCCGCGCTCCTGGCCGGCCGCTCCTGGCCGGTGCGCATGGCCTATTTCCGCATGGACGACCGGCGCGGCGCCGAGCCCGAGTACGAGAGCTCGATGCGCCTGTTCGAGAACGGCGTGGCCATCGATTTCCGGTTCGAGTACCCGGAATTCACGATCAGGGGCGTGCTGGACAGGCTCGAGGAGATCCCCCGCCCGCGCTGCTGACCGGCGAGGGCGGCCTGCGTCAGGTCGCCGGCCAGAGCCAGGCGGCGCCGCGCACCCCGGAGGAATCGCCGTGGACCGGCGGCAGCAGCCGCGTCGCGACCTCGTCGCTGAAGATCCAGCGTCCCCAGCGCGCGGGCACGAGCGCGTAGAGCGCCTCCACCTGCGACATGCCGCCGCCGAGCACCACGACCTCGGGGTCCATGATGTTGACCACCGTGGCGAGCGCGCGCGCCAGCCTGTCGGCGTAGCGCTCCAGGCTATCCCGCGCGGCGGCGTCGCCCCGCGCCGCTGCGGCCGCGATCTCCGGGGCCGGCAGGCTCCCGCCGGCCCGCGCCGCATGGTCCCGCGCGAAGGCCGGGCCGCAGAGGAACGTCTCGATGCAGCCATCGAGGCCGCAGTAGCAGCGCGGACCCGGCCGCTCGTCGTCCCGGGGCCAGGGCAGGGGATTGTGCCCCCACTCGCCCGCGATGCTGTTGGGGCCCGTCACCGGGATGCCCGCGTGAACGAGGCCGCCGCCGACGCCCGTGCCGAGGATGACCGCGAAGACGCTGCGCGCGCCGCGCCCCGCGCCGTCGACGGCCTCCGACAGCGCGAAGCAGTCGGCGTCGTTGGCCACCCGCACCTCGCGGTCGAGCAGCGCGCCGAGGTCGCGATGGAGCGGGTGGCCGATCAGCTCGGTCGAGTTGGCGTTCTTCACGAGGCCCGTGGCAGGCGAGATCGTGCCGGGGATGCCGACGCCGACGCTCGCGTGCGCGCCGAGCGCGGCCTCGGCCTCGCGCACCAGCCCGGAGATCGCCTCCAGGATCGGGGCGTAGGCGCCGCGCGGCGTCGGGCGGCGGCGCCGGAAGAGCTGCGCGCCGTCCGGCCCGATCGCGATCGCCTCGATCTTCGTGCCGCCAAGGTCGACGCCGATGCGCAGTCCAGGGTCGATCCGCATGCGATGTCCCTCGGGTTACCGAACCTTAAGGAAATGGGTATGATTCTACCATCGAGTCTGCAAGGAGCCGGTCCGCGACCGGCCCCGCACCAGCACCAGAAAAGGCGCCCGGCATGACCAAGACGGTCCTGATCGTCGAGGACAACGACCTGAACATGAAGTTGTTCAACGACCTGCTGGAGGCGCATGGCTACGGGACGCTGCAGACGAAGGACGGGCTGGAGGCGATGAAGCTCGCCCGGCAGCATCGGCCCGACCTGATCCTCATGGACATACAGCTGCCCGAGATCTCGGGGCTCGAGGTCACGAAGTGGCTCAAGGAGGATCCGGACCTGTCCGCGATCCCGGTGATCGCCGTGACCGCCTTCGCCATGAAGGGGGACGAGGAGAAGATCCGGCAGGGAGGATGCGAGGCCTACATCGCCAAGCCGATCTCCGTGGCCCGCTTCCTCGAGACGGTCGGCAGCTTCCTGGGCTGAGCCAGCCGGGCCCGCCGGACCAAGCCCCATGACAGCCCGCGTCCTCGTCGTCGACGACATGCAGCCGAACGTGAAGCTGCTCGAGGCGCGCCTGTCGGCCGAGTACTTCGAGGTCCAGACCGCCTCGAGCGGCGACGAGGCCATCAAGACGGCCTCCCAGCGCCCGCCGGACATCGTCCTCCTCGACGTGATGATGCCGGGCATGGACGGCTTCGAGTGCTGCCGCCGGCTCAAGTCGGACCCGCGGACGTCCCATGTCCCGGTGGTGATGCTCACCGCGCTGTCGGAGGCGGAGGAGCGGGTGCGCGGCCTCGAGGCGGGCGCCGACGACTTCCTCACCAAGCCGGTCAACGACGTCGCGCTCTATGCGCGCGTGCGCTCGCTCGTGCGGCTGAAGATGCTGGCCGACGAGTGGCGCCTGCGCCACGCGACCAACCAGCTGCTGGACGTCCAGGACCCGGTGCCGGCGGCGGTGAACGAGGCCGCCGACGAGGCCAGGATCCTGCTGTTCCACGACGAGCGGGCGCAGGTGGATCGCATCCGTTCGATCCTCTCGGTCGATCGCGACGACGTCGTCGTCGAGACCGATCCCGACGCCGCGCTGCACGAGCTCGCGCGTGGCGACTTCGACCTCGCCATCGTCGGCATGGACGTCTCCGGCGTCGACGCGCTGCGCCTGTGCGCGCGCATCCGCGGGCAGGAGACGACGCGGGGGCTGCCGATCCTCGCCATCATGGGGACATCCGAGCCGCAGCGCCTGGCGCGCGCCCTCGACATCGGCGTCACCGACTGCCTCGTCCAGCCCGCCGACCGCAACGAGCTGCTCGCGCGGGTCAGGACGCAGATCCGCCGGCGCCGCTACCAGGACAGGCTGCGTGCCTCGCTCCAGCAGAGCGTCGCCGCTTCGATCACCGACAGCCTCACCGGCCTCCACAATCGCCGCTACCTCGCCCGCCACCTCGAGGCGCTCGCCGCCAGCGCCATGCATTCGGGCAAGCGGGTGGGCATCCTCATGATCGACGTCGACCGCTTCAAGCGGATCAACGACACGCATGGCCACGCGGTCGGCGACGACGTGATCCGCCATGTCGGCCACCGCATCCAGCAGAACGTGCGCAACTTCGACAGCATCGCGCGCTGGGGCGGCGAGGAGTTCCTGGTCGCGATGCCGGATGCCGGCCAGGAGGTCGCGCTGATGGTCGCCGAGCGCCTGCGCCGGGTCATCGCCAATTCGCCGCTGCGCCCGCCCTCGGGCCCGCCCGGCCTCGAGCTCGGGGTCACGGTCAGCGTCGGCGTGAGCGTGATCGCCGGGCCGGAGGACAAGCCCGAGGAGGCCCTGCGGCGCGCCGACGAGGCGCTCTACGCGGCCAAGCGCGCGGGCCGCAACCGCGTGGCGTCGGCGGCCGGGGTCCAGCCGGATCGACGCTCCTAGGACGCCCAGGCCCCGCCGGCCCGCGCCAATGCGAAAAGGCGGCGGGCCATGGGCCCGCCGCCTTGTCCGCGTCTCCCGGCCTTTCGGCCAGGGGTTACTTGATCTTGGATTCCTTGAAGTCGACGTGCTTGCGCGCGACGGGGTCGAACTTCTTCAGCGTCAGCTTCTCGGTCGTCTTCTTCGGATTCTTCGTCGTCACGTAGAAGTATCCGGAGTCGGCGGTGCTCACCATCTTGATGAGGGTCTGCTTGGACTTTGCCATGACGGCCTCGGGGCGCTGTGGTGGAACGGACGGGCGCGCGAACATACAAGCGGCGGCCGCGCTGTCAAGCGAGGCGCCGCCCCCCGGTGGTCAGCGTCCGGGCGCGATGGCGACGGCCGGGGTGCTGCCGAGGGCGAGGGCGTGGAGGCTGCGGTCGGCCAGCAGGCTGCGGGCGAGTTCCAGGTCGCTGTCGCGCTCCGCGGTGTCGCTCGGGCAGGCGGCTGCCCGGAGCCTGCGGCGACCCTCGCCATCCTCGGGCGACACGTTGCGCCAGCGCGCGGCCGCGGCATGGTCGGCGTAGCGGCCGCTGCGGAGGTTCTCGAGGATGACGGTCGGCGCGTCGCGGCCGCCGCTCGTGCAGAGATGGGGCAGGACGCCCAGCTCCGCGAGCGCGTAGCCCGATGGCGCATGGAAGCGCGCGGAGGTGAGGACAAGCTCGCCGTCGTTGGGCAGCGGCAGGATCGACTGCACCGAGCCCTTTCCGAAGGAGGTCGTGCCGACGACGACCGCGCGGCCATTGTCCTGCAGCGCCGCCGCGACGATCTCCGAGGCCGAGGCGGAATTGCCGTTGATGAGCACCACCAGCGGGAAGCGCTCGCCGATGTCGCCACGCCGGGCCCAGCTTTCCTGGCTGACGCTGCGGTGGCGGCCGCGCGTGCTGACGATCGTGCCCTCCGGCAGGAACAGGTCGGAGACGTAGATCGACTGGTCGAGGTAGCCGCCGAAGTTGTTCCGCAGGTCGAGGATCACGCCGGACATCCGCGGGCCGATCTCGCGCTCGGCGCGGCGGACGGCGTCGGCGAGGGCCTCGGTCGTCCTCGGGTTGAAGCCCGAGACGCGGATATGGGCGGCATCCCCCGCGCGGCGATAGGACACGGTCTGGGGCACGATGTGGGAGCGCACCAGCGACACGCGCAGCGTGGTCCCGCCCGAAGGCCTGCCGATCTCGACATCGACGGGCGCGCCGACCGGGCCGCGCAGGCGCTGGACCGCCTCGCGCGCCGTCAGCCCCGCCGTGGACTTCCCGTCGATCGAAAGGATGCGGTCGTCGCTGCGCAGCCCCGCGCGCGATGCCGGCGTCTCGTCCATGACGGTGACGACCCGCACCACGCCGCCCTCGGCGTCGATGACGATCCCCACGCCGCCGAAGCCTTCCCGCTGCGCGCGTTCCTCGCGCGCGGTCTCGGGCGTCGTGTAGCGGGAGTAGGGATCGAGGCCCTTGGCCATCGCCTCGAGGAAGGCCTTGCTGGTCTGGTCCGCGTCGAGTTCGCGGATCGCGCTGGAGCGCATGCGCGCCTCGTCGATCGCGCGCCACGCCGCGGCCGCCCATCCCTTGCCACCGGCGGCCGGGTCGACGGGCAGGCGTGCCTCCGTCTCGCCCCGGCGCAGGACCGCGAGCTCCGCGCCATTGCGGCGGAACTCGATGGTGGCGTCCGTGCGCGCCACGCCGGCGAGGCCGGTCGACACGAGGTCCCCCATGTCGACGCCGCGCACGTAGCGCTCCTGCACGTGGTCGAGCGCGGCGGCGATGACCCGGCGCGAACGCTGCGCGGCCTGCTCGGCCGCGCGCTCGTCGCGCGAGCCTGCGCCCACGCAGGACCCGAGGAGCGCGACGAGCGCGCCGCAGATCAGGAGGCGATGGGGCGCGCGCGCCATCGGCGTCATCCCCTGATGCCGGCGGCCCAGTGGGCGCCGATCACCGCGCCCTTGATGCGCGGCAGGAGGAGGAGGGTGAGCACGAGGGTTATCGGGATCCACGCCAGCGCCTGCGCCCAGAGCGGCGGCGCCCAGTTGCGCTCGACCAGGAGCACCGCGGGCACGACGATGTGGCCGACGGCGAAGATCGTGAAGTAGGGCGGCGCGTCGTCGGCGCGGAACTCGGAGAAGGCGAGGCCGCAATGCGCGCAGGCCGGTCGCAGCCTCAGGAATCCCTCGCGCATGCCATGCCCGTCGCAGCGCGGGCAGCGGTTGCGGAAGCCACGCCAAAGCGATCGCGACCAGGCGCCCTTCGGCGCCTCGTTGCCTTCCTCGACTCGTTCCGGCTGGCCATCCATGATGGACGCGGAGACTAGCGCTTCCCGCGTCGACGAATCCTGAATTTTCCGCAATGCATCATTACCGCCGCCGCCGGGCGTGCTGGCGGTAGCCCGGGCGCTTGGCGTTGCGCTGCGCGTGCCGCGGCTCCCGGCCGCCCAGGGCGGGTGCGGGCACGTCCTCGAGTTCGAGGCGCAGCATGCCCGTGACGGGCGAGGTCTCCGCCAGGCGCACGAGGACCCGGTCGGCGAGGGCGAGCCTGCCCGGGCCCTCGAGGGCATGCCCGGCGGGGTGCAGCCGCCAGCGGCCAGGCAGGCTGGACATCGGCACGAGCCCCTCGGCGCCGCTGTCGGACAGGGTGACGAAGATCCCAGCGCGGTGCAGGCCGGAGATCCTGCCCTCGAAGGTCGCGCCGACGCGCGCGGCGAGGAAGGCCGCGACATATCGCTCCATCGCCGCGCGCTCGGCGGCCTGGGCGCGGCGCTCCGCGCGCGACACGCGTTCGCCGGACAGGACGAGGTCCGCGTGCGCCGCGGCGGCGGCGCCCTCGCCGAGGCCGAAGGCGTGGACCAGCGCGCGATGCACGACGAGGTCGGCGTAGCGGCGGATCGGCGAGGTGAAATGCGCGTATCTCGGCAGGGCGAGGCCGAAATGGCCGAGGTTGTCCGGGCTGTAGACCGCGAGCGCCTGGCTGCGCAGGACGAGGTCCGAGACCATCGGCGCGAAGGCCTTGCCCTCGGCCCAGCGCAGGACGTCGCGCAGCAGCGCCGGCCGCGGCGCCTGTCCCTTCGCCAGCCTGTAGCCGAGCGTGGCGAGGCTCTCGCGCAGGGCGTCGAGCCGCTCGGGGCTCGGCTGGTCGTGCACGCGGTAGAGGCAGCCGAGGTTCCGTCGCTCCAGCGTCTCCGCCGCCGCCACGTTGGCGAGGATCATGAACTCCTCGATCAGGCGATGCGCGTCGAGGCGGCGGCGCGGCGAGATCGAGGCGATCGCGCCATCGGGCCCGAGGGACACGGCGCGTTCCTGCATGTCGAGGTCGAGCGTCCCGCGCGCGTCGCGCGCGGCGGACAGGGCGCGGAAGGCCGCGAAGAGGTGGCTTGCGGGGCCGTGGAGCGCGGCGGGCAGCGCCGCCGCGTCGCCATCGGCCCAGGCCTGGATGCCCTCGTAGGTGAGGCGCGCTGCGGAGCGCATCATCGCCCGCGCGAAGCCGTGCGACTGCAGGCGGCCCGCCGCGTCGATGCGCATGTCCGCGACGAGGACGGGCCGGTCCTGGAGCGGGCGCAGCGAGCAGAGGTCGTTGGACAGGCGCTCGGGCAGCATCGGAACGACGCGGTCCGGGAAGTAGACGGAATTGCCGCGGCGCTGCGCGTCGAGGTCGAGCGGGGCGCCCGGGCGCACGTACCAGGCCACGTCGGCGATCGCGACGCGGATGCGCCATCCGCCGCCGGCCGGATCGGGCTCGGCATGGACGGCGTCGTCGAAGTCGCGCGCGTCGGCGCCGTCGATCGTCACCAGCGGCAGGTCGCGCAGGTCGAGGCGAGCGCCCATCGGCGCGGGCGTGGCGTCCCTCGCCTCGGCGAGGGCGCGCGGGTCGAACTCCACCGGGATGTCGTGCAGGGCGAGCGCGATCGCGCTGGCGGCGCGCGGCGCGTGCTCGTCGCCCAGACGCTCGATCACCTCGGCGCGCGGGCGCTCGAAGCGGCGCGAGGCGAGGGGGCGCGCGACCACCAGCTCCCCGTCGCCGGCCTTGCCGTCGGGTCCGTCGACCAGCGCGAATTCGATCCTCAGGCGTCGGTCCGCCGGCTCGATGACGCGCCCGGCCGGCGTGCGGCGGACCACGCCGACCACGCGCTCGGGCAGCTCGGGGGCGGCGCGCAGGAGCCGCGCGCGCCAGAGCCGCCCTTCGCGCGAGGTCACGCGGACCATGCCGCGCGCGCCCTCGCCCAGGCTCGCGGCGTCGAAGCGCCCGAGCCTGATGCGCGGGGGCGGGCCTGGCCGCAGCCACTCCACGGGCGACGCGATCGCCTCGCCGGTCTCGAGGTCGAGGGCGGAGACGCGCACGAGCAGGATGTCGGCGTCCTGGCCGCCGGCATCCGCCGGCGCCTTCGCGCCCTCGCGCGGCGCCGCCGCGCGCTCCCTGGCGAGTTCCTCGGCGATCTCGGCGAACATCGCCTTGAGCGCGAGGCGCTCGTCGCCCTTCAGGCGCAGCGCGCGCGCGACGGCACGGCGATCGGCGCCGGGGTTCTCGCGCAGGAACGCGAGGACGCGATCCCGGCCGAATTCCTCGCGGCGATGCGGAAGGCGCTTGCCAGGGCGCGGCAAGGTCAGCCGGCGGGATCGGCTTGGCGGCGCCGGGCGGCGCGCGGCTTCGCCGCGGCACCCGGCTTGGCCGCCTTCGCCTTCGCGCCCTTCGGCGCCTTGGCGGCGTCGCCATCGCCGGTGGCGGCTTCCCTGGCCTTGCCGGCGCGCGCGCCCTTGCGCGGCTTGCCGCCACCCACCTTCGCGGCGCGTTCCTCGATGAGGCGGAGCGCCTCGTCGAGCTGCACCTCGTCGGGGCTGCGATCCTTGGGCAGGTTGGCGTAGATCTTCCCGTGCTTCACGAAGGGGCCGTAGCGGCCGGTGCCGGCCTCCACGGGCTTGCCGTCGGAGGGATGCGCGCCGACGACGCGCAGCGGCTTGGCGTTGGCCGCGCCGCGCCGCGCGCCCTTCGGCTGCGCGAGGATGTCGACGGCGCGGTTGATGCCGACCGTGAGGAGCTCCTCGGTGTTCGACAGCGAGCGGAACTCGCTGCCATGCTTGAGATAAGGGCCGAAGCGGCCGAGCCCGGCCTGCACCGGCTTGCCATCGGCGGGATGCAGGCCGACCTCGCGCGGCAGGGCGAGCAGCTGCAGCGCGAGGTCCTGCGTCACGTTCTCCGCGGTGACGTCGCGGGGCAGGGAGACGCGCCTTGGCTTCGAGCCCTCGGCCGCCTCGCCGAGCTGGAGATAGGCGCCGTATGGACCCTTGCGCAGCGTGATCGCGGCGTTGGAGGCGGGATCGACGCCGATCTCGCGCGTGCCCTCGAAGCCGTCGTCCTGGCCGTCGCCGGTCTTCACCGCGAGCTGCCGGGTGAAGCGGCAGTCGGGATAGCGCGAGCAGCCGACGAAGGCGCCGAACTTGCCGAGCTTGATCGACAGCCTGCCCTCGCTGCAGGTCGGGCAGCCGCGCGGGTCGCGGCCATCGGGGCGCGCGGGGAAGAAATGGGGCCCGAGCTCCGCGTCGAGCGCGTCGATCACGTCGCTGATCTTCAGTTCCTTCGTCTCGCCGACCGCGGCGGAGAAGGACGTCCAGAAGGCGCGCAGCACGTCGCGCCAGTTCGCGCGGCCGCCGGAGATGTCGTCGAGTTCCTCCTCCACCTTCGCGGTGAAGTCGTACTGGACGTAGCGCGGGAAGTATTTCTCGAGGAACGCCGTGACGAGGCGGCCGCGATCCTCCGGCAGGAAGCGGCGCTTCTCCAGCTTCACGTAGCCGCGGGTCTGGAGCACCTCGATGATCGAGGCGTAGGTCGAGGGGCGGCCGATGCCGAGCTCCTCGAGCTTCTTGACCAGGCTCGCCTCGGAGTAGCGCGGCGGCGGCTGGGTGAAATGCTGCTCGGGGCGCGGCTCGCCGCGCCTTGGCGCGTCGCCCTCGTCGAGCGGCGGCAGCAGCCGGCCGTCCTCGTCCTCGCCCTCGGACGGATCGTCGCGGTCCTCGCGGTAGACGGCGAGGAAGCCATCGAAGACGACGACCGAGCCGTTGGCGCGCAGCACCGCGCGCCCGTCGGACGAGGCGATGTCGACCGCGGTCTGGTCGAGCGCGGCGGACTCCATCTCGCTCGCGACCGTGCGCCGCCAGATCAGCTCGTAGAGGCGCAGCTGGTCGGCGTCGAGGTGCCGCGCCACCTTCTCCGGCGGGCGGAAGATGTCGGTGGGCCGGATCGCCTCGTGCGCCTCCTGCGCGTTCTTGGCCTTGGTCTTCCAGGCGCGCGGCTGGTCGGGCACGTACTCGGCGCCGAACTGCGCGCCGATCTGCCGGCGCACGGCCTCGACCGCCTCGCGCGACAGCGAGACGCTGTCGGTTCGCATGTAGGTGATCAGCCCGACCGTCTCGCCGTCGAGCTCGACGCCCTCGTAGAGCTGCTGTGCGAGGCGCATCGTGCGCGACGCGCCGAAGCCGAGCTTGCGCGAGGCCTCCTGCTGCAGCGTCGATGTGGTGAAGGGCGGCAGCGGGTTGCGCCGCACCCGCTTGCGCTCGACCTTCGCCACCCGGTACGGGTCCCCGGCGAGGATCGTCGCGACGGCGCGCTCGGCGTCGGCCGCCGTCGCGAGGTCGAACTTGTCGAGCTTGCGTCCGTCGAGCTCGGTCAGGCGCGCGGTGAAGCCGCCGCCGGAGCGCGCGGTCATCGCGACGTCGACGGTCCAGTATTCCTGCGGCCTGAAGCGCTCGATCTCGGACTCGCGCTCGCAGATCAGGCGCAGCGCGACGGACTGCACGCGCCCGGCCGACTTGCTGCCCGGCAGCTTGCGCCAGAGCACCGGGGACAGGGTGAAGCCGACGAGGTAGTCGAGCGCACGGCGCGCCATGTAGGCGTCGACGAGGTCGGGGTCGACGTCGCGCGGGTTGCGCATCGCCTCGACGACGGCGGCGCGCGTGATCTCGTTGAACACCACGCGCTTGACCGGGATGCGCAGGCCCTTTTCGTCGCGCAGCACCTCCTGGAGGTGCCAGGAGATCGCCTCGCCCTCGCGGTCGGGGTCGGTGGCGAGGATCAGCGTGTCGGCGTCGCGCAGCGCGCGACCGATCTCGCCGAGCGGGCGGCGGGCGCGGTCGCCGACCTCCCAGTGCATGGCGAAGTCGTTGTCCGGCTCGACCGCGCCATCCTTCTCCTTCAGGTCGCGGACATGGCCATAGCTCGCGAGCACCTGGTAGTCGCTGCCCAGGTACTTGTTGATGGTCTTGGCCTTCGCGGGCGACTCGACGATGACAAGCTTCATGGCGCCTTCGGCTGGTGTGGCGGCCGAGGGTGAGCGGCTCTGGTTAATCCCTAGTCAAGTAACCAGGCTCACCTGATTGCCGGGATGCCGCCGGATCATCCCTGCGAGCTCGAGTTCGAGCAGCGCCATCCGGGCAGCGGGCGCGGACAATTGGCACCGCCTCGCGACTTCGTCAACCGGGGCGGGCGCGGCGCCAAGCGCGGAGAGCATCGCCATCCTGGCCCTATCATCTTGATCCGGCGGCGTTTCCGGTCCTCCCGGAGGGGGCGGGAGGACGCCCCCCGCCGGGCCGGGGACCGGGGCGTGGCGCCCGAGCGCGGCCAGCACGTCCTCCGCGCCGAGCACCGGCGCGGCGCCGTCGCGCAGCAGGGAATTCGGTCCCGCGGCCCGCGGATCGAGGGGAAAGCCCGGCACGGCGAGGACGTCGCGACCCTGCTCGAGGCCAAGGCGCGCGGTGATCAGGGAGCCGGAGCGCTGGGTCGCCTCGACGACCACGACTGCCTCGCACAGGCCGGAGACGATGCGGTTTCGCTGCGGGAAGTGATGCGCCATCGGTCGCGCGCCCAGCGGCCGCTCCGAGGCGACGCAGCCACCGCCGGCGACGATGGCCGCGTGCAACCGGGCGTTTTCCGCCGGGTAGGGGACGTCGGCGCCGCCTGCCTGCACCGCGATCGTCGCGCGCGCCCCCGCGCCCTCGTGCGCGGCGGCGTCGATGCCGCGGGCAAGGCCGGACACGACGACGAGGCCGGAGGCCGCGAGGTCGGCGGCGAGCATGGAAGCGAAGCGCATGCCGTTCGCGGAGGCATTGCGCGCGCCGACGATCGCGACCATCCGGCGATCGACCGGCGGAAGCGCGCCGAGGCAGGCGAGGACCACCGGGGCATCCGGCAGTTCGGCCAGGGATGCGGGGTAGGCGGCCTCGCCGCGGAAGACGAGGCTGGCGCCGATCCGCCCGGCCTCCTCCATCTCGCGGCGGGCAAGGCGTTCGTCGGCGGGGAGGATCGGCCTGCCCGCGCGTGCGGAAAGCCGGGGCAGGGCCTCCAGCGCCGCCACGGCGCTGCCGAACCTCGCGAGGAGTTCGCCCGCGGCGACGGGGCCTATCCCCCGCGTGCGGGCCAGCCTCAGCCGCGCCAGTCGTTCGGCCGGTGGTAGGGCGGCCGGCGGCAGGGCGGCCGGGCGGCTATCGCCGGTGCCGGGATCCCTTGCGGAAGTTCGGCTTGTGGACCGGAGCTCCAACGCAGCTCCAGGTCACTTCTTGCCAATTCTTGGTTCTGTTCCAGACAGTAGGCGCTTGATGTTCTCGTGATGCTTGAACCAGATCAGCGCGGCGATGATGGCGGCGAAGACGGCCAGCTGGCGATCCCCGATGGCCTCGCCGCCAGGGGCCCAGAGCAGCGGCAGGTAGAGCGCGAGGATCGGCGCGGCCGCGAAGGCCGTGAGCGAGGATAGGGAGGAGCGGCGGAAGATCGCCGCCATGGCCAGCCAGACAAGGCAGGCGCAGAGGCCGATCCGCCAGTCGAGGCCGAGCAGCACGCCGAGGCCGGTGGCCACGCCCTTGCCCCCGCGGAAGCCGAGCCAGGCGGGGAAGAGGTGGCCGAGCACCGCGCCATGCCCCGCCATCAGGGCCGCGTCGGGGCCGGCGAGTTGGGAGGCGAGGACCACCTCCGCGGTCCCCTTCGCGCCGTCCAGGAGGAGCGTCAGGGCCGCGAGCCCCTTTCGCCCGGTCCGCAGGACATTGGTGGCGCCGATGTTCCCGGAACCGATGCTGCGGATGTCGCCGAGGCCGGCGAAGCGGGTGAGGAGCAGGCCGAAGGGAATGGAGCCGAGCGCGTAGCCGAAGGCGAGGAAGGCGGCGAGATAGGGCCAGGAATGCGCCCAGCTGATCGGCGATGGCATGGGCTCGTCACTCCCCGAGGCGGAAGATGGTCTCGCCGTTCACGAGGGTGCGCAGGACGCGCCCCTGGAGCGGGCGCCCGTCGAAGGGCGAGTTCTTGGACTTGGACCGGAACTCCGCCTCGCGCACGCGCCAGGCGCGCTCCGGGTCGAAGATGACCAGGTCGGCCGCTGCGCCCTTGGCGAGGCGTCCCAGGGGCAGCTTCAGGATCGACGCCGGCGTGGCGGATAGCCGGCGCAGCGCCTCGACGAGCCCGAGCCTGCCGCCATGGACGAGCTCGAGCGTCACGCCCAGCAGCGTCTCCAGACCGATCGCGCCGGCCGCGGCCTGCGCGTAGGGAAGGCGCTTGGAATCCTGGTCGTGGGGCGCGTGGTCGGAGGCGATGGCGTCGATCGTGCCGTCGGCCACGGCGTCCGCGACGGCCTGGCGGTCGGCCTCGGCACGCAGTGGCGGCGAGAGCTTGGCGAAGGTGCGGTAGTCGCCGACCGCGAGCTCGTTCAGCGCGAAGTAGAAGGGCGCGGTGTCGCAGGTGACGGGCAGGCCCGCCTGCTTGGCGCGCCGGATGGCCTCGACGCCCGCGGCGGTCGAGACATGCGCGAAATGCATCGGTGCGCGGGTCAGTTCCACCAGCCTGAGGTCGCGCTCGATCATCATCGCCTCGGCGAGGGCGGGCGCCGCGGGCAGGCCGAGCCTGGTCGCGATCTCGCCTTCCGTGGCGCTGGCATTGCGCGCGAGCGACGGTTCCTCCGGATGCTGGACGACGAGGCCGCCGACGGCGCGCGCGTAGCTGAGCGCGCGGCGCATCACCGTCGCGCTCGCGACCGCCGCCGTCGCGTCGGTGAAGCCGAGCGCGCCAGCCTCGCGCAGCAGGCCGAACTCGGTGATCTCCTTGCCCTGCAGCCCGCGGGTCAGCGCGGCATAGGCGAAGATCTTCACGCGGCTCGTCTCGCGCGCGCGGCGCGCGATGCTCTCCACCAGCGACGGGTCGTCGATCACGGGCAGCGTGTTCGGCAGCGTCGCCATGGCCGTGACGCCGCCCGCCGCCGCCGCCGCGGAGGCCGAGGCGAAGCTCTCCTTGTGCTCCTCGCCGGGCTCGCGCAGCTGGACGCGCATGTCGACGAGGCCAGGCGCGAGGGCCGCGCCATCGCAATCCACGGCCTCGATGCCCGAGCTGCCGAGCGCCTCGGCGCGGGCGAGATGCGTGCCGAGATCGGCGACGACGCCGTCGGCGACGACCACGCCGCCGCGCTGGTCGAGGCCGGAGGCGGGATCGACCAGCCGCGCGCCGACATAGGCGATCGGCGGCCCGCCGCGGCGACCGGGGCTGCGGCCGTGCTGGGCGTCGGGCTTCATGCCACCCCTCCCGCGTTGGAGCGCAGCGATCGCGTCAGCAGGTCGAGGCAGGCCATGCGCACGGCGACCCCCATCTCCACCTGCTCGCGGATCAGCGAGCGGTCGATGTCGTCGGCGAGGTCGCTGTCGATCTCCACGCCGCGGTTCATCGGGCCGGGATGCATGACCAGCGCGTCGGGCTTCGCCGCGGCGAGCTTGTCGCGGTCGAGGCCGTAGAAGTGGAAGTACTCGCGAACGGAGGGCACGAAGCTGCCCTGCATGCGCTCGGTCTGCAGGCGCAGCATCATCACGATGTCGCAGCCCGCGATGCCCGCGCGCATGTCGTGGAAGACCTCGACGCCCATGCGCTCGATCGCGGAGGGGATGAGCGTGGGCGGGCCGACGACGCGCACGCGCGCGCCCATCGCGCCGAGGAGGTGGATGTTCGAGCGCGCGACGCGGCTGTGCAGGATGTCGCCGCAGATCGCGACCTGCAGCCCCGCGAGGCGGCCGCGGCGACGACGTATCGCCAGCGCGTCGAGCAGCGCCTGCGTCGGGTGCTCGTGCGTGCCGTCGCCGGCGTTGATCACCGCGCAGGCGACCTTCTCGGAGAGCAGCTTGACGGCGCCGGAGTCCGGATGGCGCACGACCAGGACGTCGGGCAGCATCGCGTTGAGCGTCATCGCCGTGTCGATCAGCGTCTCGCCCTTCTTCACCGAGGAGGACTCCGCCGACATGTTGATGACGTCGCCGCCAAGGCGCTTGCCCGCGAGCTCGAAGGAGGTGCGGGTGCGCGTCGAGTTCTCGAAGAAGAGGTTGATGACCGTCCGCCCGCGCAGGAGGCTCGACTTCTTCTCCGGCGCGCGGTTCTGCTCGACATAGGCTTCCGACAGGTCGAGCAGCGCCGTGATGTCGGCGGGCGACATGCCCTCGATGCCGAGGATGTGGCGATGCGCGAATCCGGAGGAGAGGTCTGCGGCTGGAGGGCTCATGCCTCGGCTTTTACTCTCCGCGCCGCGGGGCCAGCAAGACGCCCCCGCGCGGTAGCCCGCAGGGACTAGCCCCCATGCCCGCCATCCTCGAGCCGTGGCCGCGCGAGCCCGTCGAGCAGGTCCTGGAGGATGACGGAGGCGGCGACGCTGTCGATGTTCGCCTCGCGCCGGCCGCGCCGCGCGCCGGCCTCGCGCATCGCCTCTGCCGCCGCGTGCGAGGAGAGCCGCTCGTCCTGCAGCACGAGCGGCAGGTCGGCGATCTCGAGCAGGCTGCGCGCGAAGGCGCGGCAGCGCTGCGCCGACGGCCCCTCGCTGCCATCCATGTTGAAGGCGATGCCGACCACGAAGCCGCCGACGCCCCAGTAGGCGACGAGCTGGCGGATGCGTTCGGCGTCCGCGGCCCAGCGCGTGCGCCTGATCGTCTCGATGGGCGAGGCGAGGGTGAGGCCGGGGTCCGAGACGGCGAGGCCGATCGTCTTCGCGCCGACGTCGAAACCCATCAGCCGCGCGCGCCGCGGCAGCATTCCGGGCAGGTCGCTCGGGTTGCAGATCGGCATGGGAGTTTGTAGCTTCCGCGCGTTTTCGCGGGCCCGGGCGGGCCCGCCTTCCCAACGCCCGGATGGATTACCCCATGTCGCTGGACAAAGCCACGGTGGCCCGCGTCGCCACGCTGGCGCGCATCAAGGTTCCCGACGCCGACCTCGAGCGGATGGCGGGCGAGCTCCAGGGCATCATGTCCTGGATCGAGCAGCTCTCGGAGGTCGACACGAAGGACGTCGAGCCGATGTCCTCCGTGGTCGGCCATGTCCTCTCGCAGCGCCAGGACGTCGTGTCCGATGGCGGCCGCGCCGACGCCGTCACCTCCTGCGCGCCCGAGCGCGTCCAGCTCGGCGACGGCGCGTTCTTCGTGGTGCCGAAGGTGATCGAATGAGCGCGCTGACCGACCTGACGATCGCCGCCGCCCGCGAGGGCCTCGCGGCGAAGCGCTTCTCGGCGCGCGAGCTCGCCGCCGCGCACGTGGAGGCGATGGAGCGCGCCAAGGACCTCAACGCCTACATCACGCCGACGCCGGAGAAGGCGCTGGAGATGGCCGCGCGCAGCGACGCGCGCATCGCCGCCGGGCAGGCCGGCGCGCTGGAGGGCATCCCGCTCGCCATCAAGGACCTGTTCTGCACCGAGGGCACTCGCACGACCGCGGCCAGCCGCATCCTCGACGGCTTCGTCCCGCCCTACGAGTCCACCGTGAGCGCCCAGCTCTGGGACGCCGGCGCGGTGATGCTCGGCAAGACCAACCTCGACGAGTTCGCGATGGGCTCGTCGAACATGACCTCCGCCTTCGGCGGCGCCAGGAACCCCTGGAAGCGCCGCGGCGACGCGCGCGACCTCGTTCCCGGCGGCTCGTCGGGCGGCTCGGCCGCCGCCGTCGCCGCGCGCATCGCGATGGGCGCGACCGCGACCGACACCGGCGGATCGATCCGCCAGCCCGCCGCGTTCTGCGGCGTGGTCGGCATCAAGCCGACCTACGGGCGCTGCTCGCGCTGGGGCATCGTCGCCTTCGCCTCGTCGCTCGACCAGGCCGGGCCGATCGCGCGCGACGTGCGCGACACCGCGATCATGCTCGGCGCGATGGCCGGGCACGACCCGAAGGATTCCACCTCCGTGCCGCGGCCCGTCCCCGACTACGAGGCGGCGCTGGGCCGTGGCGTGAAGGGCCTGCGCTTTGGCATCCCGCGCGAGTACCGCCTCGAGGGCATGCCCGCGGAGATCGCGCGCCTCTGGGAGCAGGGCATCGCCTGGCTCAGGGAGGCCGGCGCCGAGCCGGTCGAGATCTCGCTGCCGCACACGAAATACGCGCTGCCGACCTACTACATCGTGGCGCCCGCCGAGGCGTCGTCGAACCTCGCGCGCTACGACGGCGTGCGCTTCGGCACGCGCGTGGCCGGCGGCTCGATCGAGGAGCTCTACGAGAACACGCGCGGCGCGGGCTTCGGCGCTGAGGTGCGGCGCCGCATCCTGATCGGGACCTATGTCCTGTCGGCGGGCTACTACGACGCCTACTACCTGAAGGCCCAGAAGGTCCGCGCGCTCATCGCGCGCGACTTCACCGAGGCCTACGCGAAATGCGACGTCATCCTGACGCCGACCGCGCCCTCCGCGGCCTTCGCGATGGGCGAGAAGATGGACGATCCCGTGTCCATGTACCTCAACGACGTCTTCACCGTGACGGTGAACCTCGCCGGCCTGCCGGGCATCTCGCTGCCCGCGGGCCTGTCCGCCGACGGCCTGCCGCTTGGCCTGCAGCTGATCGGCCGCGCCTTCGACGAGGAGACGCTGTTCGCGGCCTCGCACGTGCTCGAGCGCGCCGCCGGCTTCTCCGCCCGCCCGGGAGCCTGAGCCATGATCATCGAAGGAAAGACCGGCCCCTGGGAGATCGTGATCGGCCTCGAGGTCCACGCCCAGGTGGTCTCGCGGGCGAAGCTCTTCTCCGGCGCCTCCACCGCCTTCGGCGCCGAGCCCAACGCGCAGGTGAGCTTCGTCGACGCGGCCTTCCCCGGCATGCTGCCGGTCATCAACCGCGCCTGCGTCGAGCAGGCGGTGAAGACAGGCCTTGGCCTCAACGCCACGATCAACGAGGTCTCGGTCTTCGACCGGAAGAACTATTTCTATCCGGACCTTCCCGCGGGCTACCAGATCTCGCAGTACAAGCAGCCGATCGTGGGCGAGGGCCATCTCGACATCGACCTCGCCAATGGCGAGACCAAGCGCGTCGGCATCGAGCGCCTGCATCTCGAGCAGGACGCCGGCAAGTCGATCCACGACCAGCATCCGCAGAAGACCTATATCGACCTCAACCGCGCCGGCGTCGCGCTGATGGAGATCGTCTCCAAGCCGGAGATGCGCTCTCCCGAGGAGGCCGGCGCCTACATGCGCAAGATGCGCGCGCTGGTCCGCTACCTCGGCACCTGCGACGGCAACATGGAGGAGGGCAGCCTGCGCTGCGACGCCAACGTGTCGGTGCGCCGGCCGGGCGGCGAGCTGGGCACGCGCTGCGAGCTCAAGAACATCAACTCGATCCGCTTCGTCATGCAGGCGATCGAGTACGAGGCGCGGCGCCAGGTCGAGCTGCTCGAGGAGGGCGGCACGATCCGCCAGGAGACGCGGCTCTTCGACAGCGCCAAGGGCGTCACGCGCCCGATGCGCTCGAAGGAGCACGCGCATGACTACCGCTACTTCCCCGATCCCGACCTGCTGCCGCTCGTCCTCGACCGCAAGTGGATCGAGGAGGTGCGCGCCAGCCTGCCCGAGCTGCCGGACGCGAAGAAGGCGCGCTTCGTCTCCGACTACAAGCTGACGCCCTACGACGCGGGCGTCCTCGTGGCGGAGAAGGAGAACGCGGAGTTCTTCGAGGTCGTCGCGAAGGGCCGCAAGGACCCGAAGCTCGCCGCCAACTGGGTGATCGTCGAGCTCTTCGGCGCGCTCAACCGCCTTGGCCGCGACATCGCGTCCTCGCCGGTCTCCGCCACGCAGCTCGCTGGCCTTCTCGACCTCATCGAGAACGACACGATCTCCGGGCGCATCGCCAAGGACGTCTTCGGCTTCATGGTCGAGACGGGCAAGGACGCCGCGGCGATCGTCGAGGAGCGCGGCCTGCGCCAGGTGACGGATACCGGCGCGATCGAGGCGGCGATCGACAAGGTGATCGCCGACAGCGCCGCCAAGGTCGCGGAATATCGCGGCGGCAAGCAGGCGCTGTTCGGCTGGTTCGTGGGCCAGGTGATGAAGTCCACGGGCGGCAAGGCGAACCCCGCCGCCGTCAACGAACTCCTCAGGAAGAAGCTCGCGGGCTGAAAGGTTGGAACACATGGCCAAGGCAACGAAGAAGGCGGCGAAGAAGGCCCCCGCGGCAAGGAAGGCCGCGGCGAGGAAGCCCGCCGCCGGCAAGCCCGCGGCCGCCAAGCCGGCGGCCAGGAAGCGCAAGGTCCTCGCCGCGACGCCGGCGATCGCCAAGGCGGCGGCGAAGAGCGCCAAGCGCGCGGCGCGCGGCGCGCGCATCCTCAAGGGGCCGGCGGTCGCCGCGCAGCCCGCGCCGCGCCGCCCGGCGCGTCCCGTCCTGCACGGGCTCTGGCTGTCCATCCCCGCCTGCAAGGTCGGGCTGGCGCTGTCGATGATGGGCGTCGACTTCGACTACCGCCATGTCGACCTCGCCTCGGGCGCGCAGAAGAGCGCCGAGTTCCTCGCGCGCAACCGCTTCGGCCAGGTGCCGGTGCTGGAGCACGAGGGGCATCACGTCGCGCAGTCGAACGTGATCCTCCACTACCTCGCCGACGCCTACGACCAGTTCCTCGGCCGCAGCGCGGCGGAGGAGATCCGCGTCGAGGAATGGCTCCAGTGGGACCAGGACCGCATGTCGAGCCTGGCCATGCTGCGCAGCATGAAGAAGTTCCCCCGCTACAAGCAGCCCGACGAGGTCGTGGCCTTCGTGTCGGGGCGCGCCGTGCAGGCGCTCGACTTCCTCGACCACCATCTCGGCACCAGCAAGTTCGTCGCCGGGCCGCGCCCGACCGTGGCGGACATCGCGATCTTCGCGACCGTCGCGCTCGCCGACGAGGCCGAGGTGGAGATCGCGCGCTGGCCCAACGTGCGCGCCTGGGCCGAGCGCTTCATGAAGCTGCCCGGCGCCAAGCATCCCTACGCGGCGATGCCGCGCGAGGACAGGATCGGCGGCTGAGACGCCGCGGCGACGCAAGGGAAGGGCAGGGCGATGGCGATCGATCTCTACACCTGGGGCACGCCCAACGGGCGCAAGGTCTCGATCATGCTCGAGGCCTGCGGGCTGCCCTACGCGGTCCACAGGATCGACATCGGCAAGAACGAGCAGTTCTCGCCGGCGTTCCAGGCGATCAACCCCAACGGCAAGATCCCGGCCATCGTCGACCATGACGGCCCGGGCGGCGGCCCCTTCGCGCTCTGGGAGTCCGGCGCGATCCTCGTCTACCTCGCGGAGAAGACCGGGCGCTTCCTGCCATCCGACGCGCGCGGGCGGCACACCTGCATGCAGTGGCTGATGTTCCAGATGGCGGGCGTCGGGCCGATGTTCGGCCAGGCGCATCATTTCATGCGCTTCGCGCCGGAGAAGATCCCCTACGGCATCGAGCGCTACGGCAAGGAGTCGAAGCGGATCTACGGCGTGCTCGACCGTCGCCTGGGCGAGAGCGCGCATGTCGGCGGCGAGGCGCTGTCGATCGCCGACTTCGCGACCTATCCCTGGGTCGCGCGCCATGAATGGCACGGCGTGTCGCTCGCGGACTTCCCGAACGTGGCCCGCTGGGCGGCGGCGCTCGCGGCGCTGCCGGCGGTGGAGAAGGGGATGAAGGTCCCGGGCTGAACGCGGCCGCGGGACCGGCGTCGCGGCGCGGCCGTCAGGCCGCCGCGGCGTCCTGCGCGACGGGCAGCGGGCGGCGCGCCCCGGCGGCGATCGCCGGCACGGCCTTCATGCCCTGCAGTTCGCGCCTGGCCTGGGACAGGATCGCGAACTGGCGATGGTCCTCGCGGTCGACGACCTGCATGCAGGCCATCCGGTTCTCCACGAGGTCGATCAGCATGTCGATGGAACGGCGGCTCATCATGTCCACGCTCCTCGGCGTTGGGACCGCATCTGCGGCACGACGAGCCTTGCGCCGCATTGCTTAAGATCGCGTGAACGGCAGGCGGCGCGCGGCCGCCGCGCCATGGCCGGGGCGGGCGACCGGCTTCGTTGACACCGGCGCGGCCGGTCTCTAGAACCGCTGCCAGCAAACGCCGTGGCAACTGACGTCGCTCTTCGTGCGGAGGGGTGGCCGAGTGGCTGAAGGCGGCGGTTTGCTAAACCGTTATACGCTTGTAAAGGCGTATCGTGGGTTCGAATCCCATCCCCTCCGCCACCTTCCTCGACCAAGTCCCTGAAGAGACTGGACGTATCCGCCGGCGCCCGGGGCGGGTCAGAGCCAGAGGACCTGGCGGCGCAGGTCGAGATCGTCGCGCAGCAGCCGGGA
>JBEGVV010000148.1:0-3012 GCA_041178225.1 Pseudomonadota bacterium
GCGATCTGGGTGGCGCGCGGCAGCACCTTCTCGGACTTGTCCGAGGATTCGAGGCGGAAGAGCTGCATGCCGCCGACCCGCAGCATCGGCAGGACCGCGACCGCGAGCACGATGATCCCGACGCCGCCGAGCAGGTGCAGCAGCGAGCGCCAGAGCAGGATGCCCGCGCCGGCGCGGTCGAGGCCCGCGATCACCGTCGAGCCGGTGGTGGTCAGGCCGGACATCGTCTCGAAATACGCGTCCGCCCAGGAGAGCGCGGTGGACCCATGGACGAAGGGCAGCGCGCCGAACGCAGCCACCACGACCCAGGACGTCGTGGTCAGCAGGAAGGCCTGGCGCAGGTTGAAGTTCATGCGCGGGGCGCGCGCGGCGAGCATCAGCCCGATCCCGACGAAGGCCGTGAAGCCCGCGCAGCCCGCGAAGACCTTCGCGTCGGGCCCGCCCGAGGCGAGGTCGGCGAGCGCGGGCAGCAGCATCACCGCGGCCAGCATCGCCAGCATCACGCCGTTGACGAAGGCGACGGGCCTCGCGTCGGGCATCGCGGCTTCCCGTCCCTCGCGCTCAGACGCCGCCGCGCGGGCCCGGCGTCGTGCCGATCATCGCGAGGAACTCGCGGCGCGTGGCCGCGTCGGAGCGGAACGCGCCCAGCATCTGGCTCGTGATCATGCTCACCCCGGGCTTGCGCACGCCGCGGGTCGTCATGCACTGGTGCGTGGCGTCGACGACGACGGCGACGCCGCGCGGGCGCAGCACGTCCTGGATCGCGTTGGCGATCTGGGCCGTCATCTTCTCCTGGATCTGCAGGCGCTTGGCGTAGAGCTCGATCACCCGCGCGATCTTGGAGATGCCGACGACGCGGCGGTCGGGCAGGTAGGCGCAATGCGCCACGCCGATGATCGGCGCGACATGGTGCTCGCAATAGGACTCGAAGCGGATGTCGCGCAGCACGACCATCTCGTCGTAGCCCTCGGTCTCCTCGAAGGTGCGCTCGAGGATCGACACGGGATCCTCGTTGTAGCCGGCGAACCATTCCTCGTAGGCGCGCACGACGCGGTCGGGCGTGCCGAGCAGGCCCTCGCGCGCGGGGTCGTCGCCGGCCCAGCGCAGCAGGGTGCGCACGGCCTCCTCGGCCTGCTCGCGCGTCGGGCGCGCCGCCGCAGGCGTCGTCGTGCTCTTGCGCTTCACGGGAGGGCTCCTGTGTCTGGGGCGCGGCGTCAGTTCAGCCGCACCGCCTGGTGGGGGGAATCGAGCGAGAAGGCGGGGATGCGCACCTCGAGGCGCGCACCATCCTCGCCCTCCATCTGGTAGGCGCCGCGCATGATGCCCGAGGGCGTCGAGAGCGGCGTGCCCGAATTGTACTCGTAGCTCGCGCCCGGCGGCAGCCTCGGCTGCTCCCCGACCACGCCGGCGCCGCGCACCTCCTGCACCCGGCCGCGCGCGTCGGTGATGTGCCACCAGCGGCTGCGCAGCGTCACCGTGCGGTCGCTGCCGTTCTCGATGCGCACGAAATAGGCCCAGACATAGCGGTTCTCCGCCGGCACGGACTGCTCGTCGAGGAACACGGGCCGCACGGTGACCGTGATGCCGTGCGTGGTCTCGCTGTACATGCGCGTCGCCCTTCTCGCCGGCGGGTTGGGGGCGGGGATTCTATGTGCCGCGCGCCCCTTGTCCAGCCGCCCCGGCCCCCCTTACGCGGCGTCGAGGGCCCGGGCGAGGTCGGCCTCGAGGTCCGCGAGATCCTCCAGCCCGACCGAGAGCCGGACCGTCCCGCCATCGATGCCGAGATGGAGCCTGTCGGCCTCGGTCAGGCGCTGGTGGGTCGTGGTCGCCGGATGGCAGGTGAGGCTCTTCGAGTCGCCGAGGTTGTTCGAGATGTCGACGATCTCCAGCGCGTTCAGGAAGCGGAACGCCGCCTCCTTGCCGCCGCGGAAGCCGAGCGTGACGATCGTGCCGCCCGCCTTCATCTGCGCGCGCGCGAGCGCGTGCTGGGGATGGGACTCGAGGAACGGGTAGCGCAGCCGCTCCAGCTTGGGATGGCCCTCGAAGCGGCGCGCGAGCGCCAGCGCGCTGGCGCAGGACGCGGCGACGCGCAGGTCGAGCGTCTCGAGCCCCTTGGCGAGCGTCCAGGCGTTGAAGGGCGAGAGCGCCGGCCCGGTATGGCGAAGGAAGGGGACGAGCTCCGCCTCCACCCATTCGGCCGAGCCGAGCACGGCGCCGCCAAGGCAGCGGCCCTGGCCGTCGATGTGCTTGGTCGCCGAGTAGACGACGACGTCGGCGCCGAGCTCGAGCGGCTTCTGCAGCAGCGGCGTGGCGAAGACGTTGTCGACCACGACGCGCGCGCCGGCCTTGCGCGCCAGCGCCGCCACCATCGGCAGGTCGATCACCTCGAGCATCGGGTTGGAGGGCGTCTCGAGGAAGACCGCCTTCGCGGGCCGCGAGAGCGCGGCGCGCCATTGCGCCTCGTCGGTGCCGTCGACGAAGACGGCCTCCACGCCGTAGCGCGGCAGCAGCTCGCCGACGATGTACTGGCACGAGCCGAAGAGCGCGCGGCTGGCCACGACGCGGTCGCCCGCGCGCACCTGGCAGAGCAGGCTCGCGGAGACCGCGGCCATGCCGCTCGCCACGGCGCGGCACGCGCCGGCCCCCTCGATCTGGCGCAGCCGCTCCTCGAACATCGCGACGGTCGGGTTGCCGAAGCGCGAGTAGACGTAGCGCGTGCTCTTCTTCGAGGCGAAGGCCTGCTCGGCATCCTCCGCGCTGTCGTAGACGAAGCCCGAGGTGAGGTACATCGCCTCGGCCGTCTCCTGGTGGCCCGACCTGTCGAGCCCACCGCGCACGGCGCGCGTGCGGTTGCCCCAGCTTCGCGAAGCGGTCCCGGATTCCTTGCCCATGTGTTCCTCGCAGACGAAGACGCCCCGGCCTTCGGCCGGGGCGTCTTTCGGGGAACACCTCCGGCCTTTTAGCGGATTGTTTAACGTGGCCCGCAAGCCGGCCGGCCCAAATCGCCACGTG
>JBEGVV010000149.1:0-8110 GCA_041178225.1 Pseudomonadota bacterium
GGCGCGGCTTCCATGGTCGAGGCGGTCGAGCACGCGCAGGTGCGCCGCGGCGAGGTCGCAGGCATGGACGTAGTCGCGCAGGCAGGTGCCATCGGGCGTGTCGTAGTCCTCGCCGAAGACCTGCATCTCCTCGCGGCGTCCCAGCGCGCAGTCGAGCGCGATCGGGATGAGATGCGTCTCCGGGTCGTGGTCCTCGAAGAGCGGCAGGTGGGGATGCGCGCCGCAGGCGTTGAAGTAGCGCAGGATCGCGTGGCGGATGCCATGGACGCGCTCGGCCCAGGCGAGGATGCGCTCGACGAGGTACTTCGACTCGCCATAGGGGCTGCCCGGCGCGACCGGGGCGTCCTCGTCGATCGAGGCGCGGTCCGTGGCGCCGAAGATCGCGCAGGTCGAGGAGAAGACGAAGCGCGAGACGCCATGGGCGGCGGCGGCCTCGAGCAGGTTGACCGCGCACTGCACGTTGTCGCCGAGATAGAGGAAGGGGCGGCGCATCGACTCGCCGACCTGGATGTTGCCGGCGAAATGCATGATCGCGTCGTAGCGTCGCCCGGCGAAGGCGGCGGCGATCGCGCCGCGGTCGGCGAGGTCGCCGACCACGAGCTCGGCCTGCGGGAGCACGGCCTCGCGATGGCCCTGGCGCAGGTTGTCGAAGACGACCACGCGGTGGCCGGCCTCGAGCAGCGCGGCCACGCAGTGGCTGCCGACATAGCCGGCACCGCCGGTCACCAGGATCGTCCTGCCCATCCTCGCCTGCCCATCGCGCCCCCCGGCATCCCGGCCGGAAGGCGCCTCCCGATACAGGTTCGGGCCGGTCATGCGCAACTTGTCCCTTCCGGCGCCCGGCGGGCGTCGATGCCGCAGTTCCTGTCGCGCGGCATTATGTCCGGACAGGCCATTGCCCGGGCTTGATAATTTTCCGTCCGGGGCCGGTTCCTCGCCAAGGCGCGGTTACGCACATCCGCCAGGCAGGCTACTCCGTCGCGCGGGATGACTTCTTCCCGCAAGAGTAGAGAATTGCCTCGGGGAGGACACACGCATGAAACTGCTCATTGCCGACGACCACGCGATGTTCCGCACGGCGGTCTCCGACGGGCTAGGGGTCCTGCTCGGGGCCGGCACGCAGGTGCTGGAGGCGGAGGACTACGACGGGGTCCACGCCCAGCTGCGGGCCAATCCCGACACGGAGGTCGTGCTGCTCGACCTCATCATGCCGGGCTTCGCGAACTTCGACGGGCTGGCGGCGCTCGTCCGCGACTTCCCGGCGATCGCGTTCCTCGTCGTATCGGGCTCCTCGCAGTCGCGCTACCAGGTGGAGGCCGTGAGGCGCGGCGCGCGCGGCTACATCGTGAAGTGCCAGCCGCTCTCGGTCCTCGCGCAGATCGTGCGGATCGTGCGCGACGGTGGCACCTATGTGTCGGCCAGCGCGCTCGACCCGAGCCTGGCGCCGGTCGCCGATGGCGCCCCGGGCCGCTCGCTCGCCCTCCAGCCCGGCGGCGAGCCGCAGGCCGAGGCGGCGGAGAGCCCGCTGCGATCGGCGCGCCTGACCGAGCGCGAGCAGCAGATCCTCGCCTGCCTGGCGCGCGGCGCGTCCAACAAGCAGATCGCCCGCGACCTCGGCATCACCGACACCACCGTCAAGGTCCACCTGCGGATGATCTTCAAGAAGCTCGGCGTGTCGAACCGGACGCAGGCCGCCTTCTTCGCGCGCGAGAGGCTGCCCGCCGTCGCCTGACGCCCGGCGCGCGGCAGGCGAGCCGCGCGGCGGGGACGCCAGCCTTCGTTTGCCTTTCGCGGGAGGCATTCCTATTCTCCGCCGCCTGCGACCAGGAGGAGGTAGGACGTGCTGAAGGCGCTTCTTTCGATGGGCCGCGTCGCCGCGGCGATGCTTGCCTTCATGGCCCTCGCCAGCGCGCAGGCGCCGCGCGATCCGGAGAACACGCTCTTCCTCGACCTGAAGGACGGCCGCGTCGTCATCGAGCTTCGCCCGGACCTCGCGCCGCGCCATGTCGAGCGGATCAAGGAACTCGCGCGCCAGGGCTTCTACGACGGGATCGTCTTCCACCGCGTCATCGAGGGCTTCATGGCCCAGAGCGGCGACCCGACCGGCACCGGCCGCGGCGGCTCTGGCAAGACGCTCGTCGCCGAGTTCAGCCGCGAGCCCTTCGTGCGCGGCACGGTCGGCATGGCGCGCTCCTCGAACCCGCATTCCGGCGACAGCCAGTTCTTCATCATGTTCCAGCCCAATCCGGGGCTGAACGGCCAGTACACGGTCTGGGGGCGCGTGGCCTCCGGGATGGCCTTCGTCGATCGCATCGCCCGCGGCGAGCCGCCGCGCGTTCCCGACCGCATCATCCGGCTGCGCGTCGCGGCCGACGTCAAGGAGTGAGCCTCATGTCCCTCGATCCCGAGAACACGCTGTGGATGGACCTCGCGGGCGGCCGCGTGGTCATCAGGCTGCGGCCCGACCTCGCGCCCAACCACGTCGCCCGCATCAAGGAACTCGCCACCGAGGGCTTCTACGACGGGATCGTGTTCCACCGCGTCATCGAGGGCTTCATGGCCCAGGGCGGCGACCCGACCGGGAGCGGCATGAGCGGCTCGGGCAAGCGCCTGCGCGCCGAGTTCAGCCGCGAGCCCTTCGTGCGCGGCACCTGCGGCATGGCGCGCAGCCAGCACCCCGACAGCGCGGACAGCCAGTTCTTCATCATGTTCGACGAGGGCTCGTTCCTGAACGGCCAGTACACGGTCTGGGGCGAGGTCGTCGAGGGCATGGAGCATGTCGACGCGATCACGCGCGGCGAGCCGCCGCGCGTCCCCGACAAGATCCTGAGCATGCGCGTGGCGAGCGCCGCCTGAGGCGGCGGCGACCGGCGCGGGGGAGGGCTCAGCCCTCCTTTGCCTCGAGCAGGTCCTCGACCTTGCGGCGCATGTTCTCGAGGTTGAAGACCGGCAGCCGGTAGATCCAGGGCGAGGCGCGGCGGGTGATCGCCTCCGCCTCGGCATTCACCTCGTCGGCCTTCTTCAACCCGGTGCCGCCCTCGGGCAGCTGCGCGGGCGCCTCTGCGCGTGCCGAGATCGCCGCCCAGAACACGCCGTCGATCTCCACCAGCCGCGCCGAGACCTCGAGCCCGTCGAAGGTCGAGATCGTCGCCACCGTGCCGCCGGCCGGGAACCCGTCCGCCTTGCGCACGTCCTCGAGGTCGAGGCGCTCGAACACGGCCGCGACGCTCCCGATCTCCCAGTTCGACTTCGGCTTGCGGTCCTCAGGCACGCCGGCGAGCACGAAGTCGCGCTCCGCGGGCGAGGGCTTCGAGACCTCGGTGGTCGCCCCATCGGCGTGCCGGATCGTCGCGACGCGCACGCGCTCGCGCGCGACATTCGCCACCTCGCGCTCCATCCATTGCAGCGCGTCGCGGTTGACCGTGAGGCGGCCGCGCGCGAGCCAGGCCTGCGCGTCGCCCGCGCGACGCACGTAGACCGCGTCCTCGCCGCCACCGCCGCGCCCGAAGCGGTTCTTGCCCGCGAGCAGCGCGACGACCTCCTTGCCCTGGGCGTCGCGGAAGGCGACGCGGGTCGACTTCGAGCCCGGCGCGTCGCGGTCCTCGACCTCGAGCGATGGGTAGACGTCCTTGCTGCGCGTCTTGGCCTCGAGCGTGCGCAGCTCGGAGACCTCGAAGAAGAGCTGGCGGATCCGCGCGCCGTCCGCCTGGTAGCCGGCGGCCTCCGGCAGGATCCAGCGCTCGCCCTCGCGACGGATCGCCACCGGCCCGTCCGGGCGCTGCATCTCGATGCTCGCGACCTCGCCGGCCCGGCCGGCGAGCTCGGGGAAGATGCGCTCCCCGAGGCGGATCTCCGCCGGATCGCCCGCCGGCGCGAGCATGTAGGCGACGATGGCGCTCGCAACGGCGGCGCCGGCGAGCAGGGTGAGGGTGGTGGCGTTGCGCATGTCGCTGCTCCGGTGCTGCGTCAGGCGGCCGCGCGCGCCGCGGCGGCACGGCGCCGGCGCGCCATGCGCGCCAGGCCGAGCGCCACCGCGAAGAGGCCTATGAGCGCGGGGATGAGGGCGATGTTGACCGCGCGCACCCAGGCCTGGAGCAGGTCGATGTCGCGATTGAGGTTGTACTGGACCTCGCGCAGCTCGCGCCGCGTCTCCAGCATCTCGGCGCGGAACTGGTCGATCGCCTGCTGCTGGCTCGCGGTGACGATCGAGCGCGCGGCACCCTCGCCCTGCTCCTTGGTCTGGAGTTCCTTGAGCTTGGCCTCGGTCGCCTTCAGCTTCTCGGTCAGCTCGCGCTCCTTCGCGCGGAACGACAGCTCGGCCTGGCGCTGGATCTCCTGCACGACGGTGAAGGGTCGGGCCGACTGGCCGCGCGAGCGCAGCGAGATCAGGTCGTCGCTGCCGCCGAGGTGGTCGACGGCGTTCACGACGAAGTCGCCGTTGTTCGCGACCGGGCGCACGAGGCGCTGGCCGAAGAAGTCCTGCACCTGAGCCCAGGACCGGTCCTCGAGCATGTCGGTGTCGGCGACGACGATGACGTTGATCGGGTCGCGCGATGCCGCGAGATGCGCGGGCAGGGCGGGCGCCTCGGCCTTGTCGGCCTCTGCCTCGCCTTCCTTCTTCTCCTCCTTCGGCGCGCCGTCGGGGAATGCGGTCTTCGCCGGGCCGCGCAGGCGCGCCGCGAGGACAAGGCGCTCGCCGCCGGACTTGAAGCCCGAGAGCAGGGCCACGGGATCGGGCGCGAACTTCACCTTCTCGACGTCGATCTCCTGCGCCTGCTCGGAGGTGCGGATGAGCGGCGTCAGCGCGACGCCGGAGCCGGCGACGGGGCGCAGGATCCCGGCGCTCTGCATGTTGATGGACTGGGCGTCGGCGAGCAGCACGTCGCCCTTGGCGAGCGCCGCGTCGCGCAGCGACAGCCAGGCGAGGTAGTCGACGGCCTGCACGCGCTGGCCCGCGCCCGCGCTGACGCGCCGCGCGGCCTGGCGGTCGCCCGCGATGCGGCCCTGGACGAGCTCGACGCCCCAGGCCTTGAGGAGCTCGGGCATGTCCGAGCCCGTCTGGCCGGTCTGCGCCGCGGGACCGGGGCGCCCCATCTCGCCCTCGGCATGCGGGTCGACGAAGACGAGCGCGCGACCGCCGCGCAGCACGAACTGGTCGATCGCGTAGAGGGTCCTCGCGGGAAGCTCGCGCGGATGGACGACCATCAGCACGTCGATCTTCTCGGGGATGACGGCGACGTCGCGGTCGATGCGCTGCAGGTCGAATTGCTGCGAGAGCTGGTCGTGGATGGCCCAGGGCTGGGGCGGGTTGCGCGGGCCCATGAACTGGCCCTGCAGCGGCAGCGTGGTCAGCAGGCCGACCGCGCGCTTCTTCGTGACCGTGAGCTCGAACACGAGCTTGGTCAGGTCGTGCTCGAGGAAGCTCTCGCGTTCGGGCTGCAGGAACGGGATCACCGCCTCCTTGTCGCCGCTGCTCGAGCCAGCGATGCCGAAATAGACCTGTTCGCCGGACTGGTTCACCGGGACGCCCTGGATGCCGGTGGCGACCGCGCGCTCCTCCTCGTCGGAGAAGGGCTGCGGGTCGATGAACATCAGCCGGACCTTGCCGCCAGCCGCGGCCTTGTATTCCTCGAGCAACTCGCGCACGCGCGTCGCGTAGGTGCCGTAGGACGGGATCTCGCGCGTCAGGCGCTCCGACACGTAGAGCCGCAGCGTCACCGGCTCCTCGATCTTCGACAGGAGGCTGCGCGTCCCCGGCGAGAGGGTGAAGAGCCTCTCCTGCGTGAGGTCGGCGCGCAGCCCCGTGGCGGCGCGGTCGACCGCGATGTTCGAGCCGAAGAACGCCGCGACCGCGAGGGCGAGGGCGAGGGCGGCGAAGCCGCCGCGCTGGAGGGAGGAACCGGGCATGCTCATGTGGTCAACCCGCCTTCTTGATGTCGACGACGATCGCGTTGGCGAACAGGAAGAGCGCGATCAGGCTTGAGAAGAAGAAGGCGTCCCTCACGTCGATCACGCCGCGGTTCATCGCGTTGAAGTGGGTGAGGAAGCTGAAGGAGCGGATTGCCTCGGTGAACCAGTCGGGGGCCCAGCCGGCGAAGAAGTTGAGGACGACCGCGGTGCCGCTGACGGTGAAGAGGAACGCGACCGCGGCCGTGACGACGAAGGCGATGACCTGGTTCTTGGTGGTCGCCGAGATGCAGGCGCCGATCGCGAGGATGCCGCCCGCCATCAGCAGGCTTCCGGCGTAGCCCGCCAGGATCACGCCGTTGTCGGGCGTGCCGAGCCAGTTGACGGTGACCCAGATCGGGAAGGTCAGGACCAGCGCGACGCCGGTGAAGGCCCAGGCCGCGAGGAACTTGCCAAGCACGGCCTGGCCCAGGCCGATCGGCAGGGTGAGGAAGAGCTCGATGGTCCCCTGCTTGCGCTCCTCCGACCACAGCCGCATCGAGATCGCGGGGATGAGGAAGAGGTAGAGCCAGGGATGCCACATGAAGAACGAGGCGAGGTCGGCCTGGCCGCGCTCGAAGAAGTTGCCGAGCTGGAAGGTCAGCGTCGCCGCGAAGACCAGGAAGATGACGAGGAAGACGTAGGCGACGGGGGTCGCGAAGTACCCCGCGAACTCGCGCCGGAAGATCGTGAAGGTCTGGCTCATGCTGCGGCCCTCGGGGCGTTGCTGCGCGCGGTGACGGAACGGAAGACCTCGTCGAGGCGGCCGCGCTCCACCCGGATCTCGGCGATGCCCAGCGCCGGGTCGCGGCCGATCGCGCCGAGCTCGGCGACGAGGCTGGCGCCGCCCTGGGGGAAGGCCGTGACGCAGGCGAGGCGCGCGTCCACCGCGGCCTCCTCTATGGCGGCAACGCCGGCGGCGCGGCCGAGGGCCTCGCGCAGCGCCGCGGCGTTGGCGCGGGGCAGGACCATCGAGACGGCGTTGTGCCAGCGCGAGCGGGCCTCGAGCTCGCGTGGCGTGCCGTCGGCGACGACGCGGCCCTGCGCGATGATGAGGGCGCGCGAGCAGACCGCGTCGACCTCCTCGAGGATGTGGGTGGAGATGATCGTCGCCTTCTCGCGCGCGAGCTCGGCGATCAGCCCGCGCACCTCGTGCTTCTGGTTCGGGTCGAGGCCGTCGGTCGGCTCGTCGAGGATGAGGACCTCGGGATCGTGCAGGATCGCCTGGGCGAGCCCGACGCGGCGCTTGAAGCCCTTCGAGAGCGTCTCGATCGGCTGGTGCAGGACGCCGCCGAGCTGCGTGCGGCCGACGGCGAAGTCGATGCGCCGCGCGCGGTCGGCGGCGGGAACGCCGCGGATGTCCGCGATGAAGCGCAGGAAGCTCGCGGGCGTCATGTCCGGATAGGCCGGCGCACCCTCCGGCAGGTAGCCGATCCGCGCCTTGGCCTTCACCGGCTCCGCGGCGACGTCGTGGCCGCAGATCGAGGCGCTGCCCGCGCTCGGCGTGAGGAAGCCGGTGATCATCTTCATCGTCGTCGACTTCCCGGCGCCGTTCGGGCCCAGGAAACCGAGGACCTCGCCGCGCCTCACCTCGAAGGTGATGTCGTCGACCGCGCGGATCGCGCCGAAGGCCTTGCAAAGGCCGCGAACGGCCACCATCGGATCCATGCGCCAACTCCCTGATACGCAAATGCTTTCCCGACGCCCTGGGGCGGCGGGGCGCGAAGCATCTATTTAACCGGGTAGGTTTTTCAAGGGCGGAATCGCACCGGCCGGAGATGGCGGCGCGCGGGCGCCGGCCGCGGCCGCGCCGCCCCGTCGCTCAGGCCTTCAGGTGGATGGTCACGAGCACCTTGGCGGACGCGCCGCGCGGCATGTCGACCGCGACCCGCAGCCAGTTCCCGAAATGCGAGACGGGTGCGAAGGCGACCTGGTCGCGCCGGGTCGGCATCGCGAAGCTCGCGCCGGAGGGCACCCAGCGCAGGCCGTCGGGCGAGATCTCGATGCGCGCGCGGGTCCTGCCGATCCTGCGCGGCGCGTCCAGCGCCCGCAGGAAGACGATGGCCTCGCGCGCCCAGCCGCATTCATGGGTCTATGTTTGTTAGTTTGAGGTCAAGTTTTATTTGCTGTCTATTTTGTCGTTGTCGTTTTGCGTATTCTTGTT
>JBEGVV010000150.1:0-36467 GCA_041178225.1 Pseudomonadota bacterium
ACGAAGCCGGAGAGGTGGTCGAGCTTGGCGATCAGCAGCGCGGCGAAGGAGATGAAGCTCACGATCTCGCCGACCGTGACCTCGCCGCGCGCGGCGAGCACCGCGCCGAGCGCGAACACCGTCACCATGGAGATCGTCCCCGCCGCGCGCGTCAGCACCGTGAGCACGCCCCACCAGGTGAGGACCGGGTACTGCGCGCGCAGGAGCCGGCCCATCAGCTCGCGCATCGCCGCGCGCTCGGCGGCGAGGCGGGTGTAGCTCTGCACGACGGTGACGTTGCCGATGACGTCGCCGATGCGGCTGTAGACGTCGTTGTGGAAGCTCTCGATCGCGGACTGGCCAGCGCTGGTGCGCCGCACGACCGCGACGTTGAGCGCGACGAAGACGACCGCGAGCGCGCCAAGGACCGCGGCCATGCGCCCGTCCATGGCGATCGCCGTCGGCACCAGCAGCACGACGCCGATGAAGGCGGAGAGCTGCTCGCGCAGCAGCGCCAGCCACTGCCAGAACATCGCGTCGGCGCCCGACAGGATGGTGCGGACCACCGCGCCCGAGCCGCGCCCCGCGTGGTAGCCGACCGGCAGCGTGATCGCGCGCTCGAAGGCCGCCGACATCGCCGCGAGGCGCCGGCGATGGCAGAGCCGGTCGGCGGCGACCGCGACCACGACGCCGGCGAGGATCCCGGCGAGGCCGAGCGCCGCCCAGCCGCCGATCAGCCCGGCCGAAGCCTGGCCGCCCGCCAGCGCGTCGATCACCTTGCCGAACAGCACGGGCTCGGCGAGCTGGACGCCGGCCAGCACGGCATTGGCGGCGACGAGCCCGAGCACGACGCCGCGCTCCTGCCAGACCAGGCCAAGGGCCCGCCGGATCGTCGCCAGGGCGGGGGCTGGGCGTCGGTCTTCCATCACTCTCTCATTGCCAGACCGCGCCCCCTTCCGGCAAACCCCTCGCGTGGCGCGCCGCGCGCGGCGCCGCATGGAGAACGCATGGCCGCTCCTTCCCACCCCACCTCCCCTGCCGGGCTGCAGGCGCTGGGCGACCTCGCCCGGCGCCGCTGGATCGCCGCGATCCTCAACCTCGCGACCCTCGCCGCCCTGCTCGCCGCCGCCGCCGCCATCCTCGCGACCGGCGGCTGGACGGCATGGGAGGCGCTGATGCTCGTCGCGCTCGCCTTCGCCGCGCCGTGGACCGTGCTCGGCTTCTGGAACGGCGCCTTCGGCCTGTGGATGCGCCACGTGCCGCGCGACCCCGTGGCCGCCACCGCGCCGCACATGCGCGCGGCCGCCGACGCGACGCCGCTCGCCATCCGCGTCGCCATCCTGATGACCATCCGCAACGAGGCGCCGGCGCGTGCCTTCCGGCGGCTGCGCGAGGTCAAGCGCAGCCTCGACGCGACGGGCTCGGGCGCGGCCTTCGACTGGTTCGTGCTCAGCGACACCTCGATCGACGCCGTCGGCGCGCAGGAGGAGGCGGAGATGGCGGCCTGGCGGGCCGAGGAGCCGGGCGACGCGGCGCGGCTCTTCCTGCGCCGGCGATCGGACAATGCCGGCTTCAAGGCCGGGAACCTGCGCGACTTCTGCGCGCGCTGGGGCGCGGGCTACGAGGCGATGCTGCCGCTCGACGCCGACAGCCTGATGGATGGCGAGACCATCCTGCGCATGGCGCGCGTGATGCAGGCCCATCCGCGCCTCGGGATCCTGCAGAGCCTCGTCGTCGGCATGCCCTCGGACAGCGCCTTCGCGCGCTGCTTCCAGTTCGGCATGCGCCATGCGATGCGCTGCTACACGCCGGGCTACGCCTGGTGGAGCGCGGATTGCGGCCCGTTCTGGGGCCACAATGCGATGGTGCGCATCGAGCCCTTCGCCCGCGACTGCGAGTTGCCCATCCTGCCCGGCAGGCCGCCGCTGGGCGGGCCGATCCTGTCGCACGACCAGGTGGAGGCGGCGCTGATGCGCCGCGCGGGCTTCGAGGTCCGCGTCATGCCGGACGAGGCCGGGTCGTGGGAGGAGAACCCGCCGACCCTCGCCGAGTTCGCGCGCCGGGACACGCGCTGGTGCCAGGGCAACCTGCAGTACCTGCGCCTGCTCGCCATGCCGGGCCTGCTGCCCGCCAGCCGATTCCAGCTCTTCTGGGCGATCCTGATGTTCGCCGGCATCCCGGCCTGGACGCTCGCCATCGCGCTGCTGCCGCTGGTGGCGCGCGATGCCGCCGCGACGCCAGGCTTCCCGGTCGAGGCGGCTGGCGCGCTCTACGCCCTGTTCTTGGCCATGTTCCTGACGCCGAAGATCGCGGGCTGGCTCGACGTGCTGGCGACGCGCGGCGCGGTCGCGCGCTATGGCGGCGCCGCGCGCTTCGCCGCGGGCGTGGCGATCGAGACCGTGTTCGGCCTCATGCTCTGGGCCGTATCCACCTTCCACACAACGCTCTTCATGCTTGGCCTCGCGCTCGGCCGCTCGGCGGGCTGGGGCAGCCAGGCGCGCGACGCCCATGCCGTCCGCTGGCGCGACGCGCTGCTGCTCTTCCTGCCGGAGACGCTGTTCGGCGCCGCGATCGCCCTCGCGCTCGCGTCGGTCTCGCCGCTGCTGCTGGCGTGCTGCCTGCCGCTCGTGGCGGGCCAGCTCCTCGCCGCGCCGCTCGCCGTCGTCACCGCCGACCCTGCCCTCGGCGCGCGCATGCGCCGGCTCGGCCTCTGCGGCATCCCCGAGGATTTCTCGACGCCGCCGGAGATCGCGCGGCTCGGCGCGCGAGAAGGCTGACGCGATGGCCTCGCTCGCCCTCGCCGGCGTCTTCCGCTCGCTGCGCCTCTACCATGGCGACGCGAGCCGCCATGCCGCGATGGACCGGCTGCATGCGCGCTTCCTGCGCCCCGGCGACCTCGCCTTCGACGTCGGGGCGCATGTCGGCGACCGGGTCTCGAGCTTCCGGCGGCTCGGCGCGCGCGTCGTCGCGCTGGAGCCGCAGCGGCTCTGCATGCGCGCGCTGCGGCTCATCCATGGCCGCGACCCGATGGTGACGCTGGTCGCCGCCGCGGCCGGCGCGGCGCCCGGCCGCGTGCAGCTGCTGGTGAACCGCGCCAACCCGACCGTCTCGACCGCCGCGCCCGGCTTCGTGGCGGCCGCCGCCGGCGCCGCGGGCTGGGAGGGCCAGGACTGGGACGCGCGCGTCGAGGTGCCCGTCACCACGCTCGATGCGCTGGTCGCCGCGCATGGCGTGCCGCGCTTCGCGAAGATCGACGTGGAGGGCTTCGAGCACGACGTGCTGCGCGGCCTCTCGCGCCCGCTGCCCGCGCTGTCCTTCGAGTTCACCACCATCCAGCGCGACGTCGCCTTCGCCTGCCTCGGGCGGCTGGCCTCGCTCGGCGACTACCGCTTCGACATCGCGCTGGGCGAGAGCCAGGAATTCACCTTCGGCGAACGGCCGCTCGACGCGGCGGCGATGGCGGCGCACCTGCGCGCCCTGCCGCACGCGGCCAACTCGGGCGACGTCTACGCCCTGCTGCAGGGGGCGGGCGCGCCGCGATGACGCCCGGCGCGAGCGCCATCGTCGCGCGCGGCATGCGCGCGGCCTTCCTTGCCAGCGATGGCGCGTGCCGCGTGGTCGAGGCGCGCGACGCGGCGCCGCTCGTCGACCGCGCCGCGCCGCTCGTCGTGCACCTGCGCGCCACGGCGCGGCGCCTGGGGATGGATCCCTTCCCGGCGCACGACCTGCTCGAGCTCCACGCCTTCGTCCGCCCGGCGCGCTTCTGCCTGCCGACGCCCGCGGGCCTCGCCCTGGCGCTCGGCGTCGAGGCGCCGCACGCGCTGGAGGCGCAGGCGCGGATGCTGCCGGTGCTCATGGACATGCTGCTCGAGGAGCTCGCCGACCCGGCGCTGCGCGAGGATCCCTGGGCGGCGCCGATCGCGCGGCTGATGGCGCGCGGTGGCTGGCGCTGGGGCCCGCTGGTGCTCGACGCGCTCGGCGCGGACGCGGCGCCGCAGCCGGGCGACGGCGACGCGCTCGCCGCCTGGCGCCGCCTCGGCGAATGGGCGGAGACAGCGCCCGAGCCGCCGGCCGGCGACATGCCGGTCGAGCCGGTCGAGGCGCGCGCGCGCCTCGTGCGCATGCTCGGCCCGCGCGCCGAGGCGCGCCCGCAGCAGGCCGACTACGCGTCCGCCGCGAGCTTCGCCTTCGCGCCGCGCGAGCACGAGGGCGAGCCGCGCCTCGTCCTCGCGGAGGCCGGCACGGGCGTCGGCAAGACGCTCGGCTACCTCGCGCCCGCGACGGTGTGGGCGGAGAAGAACGGCGCGCCGGTCTGGGTCTCCACCTACACGCGCAACCTGCAGCACCAGATCGACCGCGAGCTCGACCGGCTCTACCCGGACGCGGAGACGAAGCGGCGCAAGGTCGTGCTGCGCAAGGGGCGCGAGAACTACCTCTGCCTGCTGAACATGGAGGAGGCCGCGCAGGGCGTCGGCGCGCGGCCGCACGAGGCGATCGCGCTGGGCCTCGTCGCGCGCTGGGCGGGCGCGACGCGCGACGGCGACATGGTCGGCGGCGACTTCCCGGCCTGGCTGCCCGAGCTCGTCGGCGGCGCGCGCACGCGCGGCCTCGCCGACCAGCGCGGCGAGTGCATCCACGCCGCCTGCCCGCACTACCGGCGCTGCGTCATCGAGAAGACGATCCGGCGCGCGCGGCGCGCGGACATCGTGGTCGCCAACCACGCGCTGGTGCTGGTGCAGGCGGCCACCGGCGGCCTCGACGAGCGCCAGCTTCCCGCGCGCTACGTGTTCGACGAGGGCCACCACCTGTTCGAGGCCGCGGACTCGGCCTTCGCGGCCACGCTGTCGGGCGACGAGACGATCGAGCTGCGCCGCTGGCTCGTCGGCGCGGAGGGCGGCGGCCGGCGCAGCCGCGCACGCGGCCTCGCCAAGCGCATCGGCGACCTGGTCGCCGACGATCCCGCGGGCGCGGAGGCGATCGACGAGGTCGTGCGCGCCGCGCAATGCCTCTCCGCGCCGGGCTGGGAGAAGCGGCTGCGCCCCGCCACCGCGGTCGGCCCGGCGGAGCTCTTCCTCGCCTTCGTGCGCCAGCAGGTCTACGCGCGCGCGAAGGACGTCGAGGACGGGTTCTCGCTCGAGGCCGGCGTGCGGCCGCCGGTCGAGGGGCTTGCGGAGGCGGCGATGGCGCTCGCGCAGGCGCTCGGCGAGCTCGCGCGGCCGATCCAGGCGCTGGTGCGCGCGCTGCACGCGAAGCTGGAGCGCGACGCAAAGGACCTCGACAGCGCCTCGCGCGGGCGCATCGAGGCGGCGATACGCGGGCTGGAGCGGCGCCTGTCGGGCCAGGTCCTGGCCTGGCGCGCGATGCTGCAGGGCCTGTCGGAGGAGACGCCGGAGACGTTCGTCGACTGGTTCGAGGTGGAACGCGTCGATGGCGGCGACCGCGACGTCGCCTTCCATCGCCGCTGGCTCGACCCGACCGAGCCGCTGGCCGCCGCCGTGCTGCGCCCGGCGCAGGGCGTGCTCGTGACGTCGGCGACGCTCACCGATGGCGGCGACGATCCCGAGCGCGCCTGGGCGGTCGCGGCCGCGCGCAGCGGCGCGGCGCACCTGCCGGCATCGACCCGCGCGACCGTCCCCTCGCCCTTCGACTACGCGGCGCAGACGCGCGTCTACGTCGTCAACGACCTGGGCCGGGACGACACGCCGCGCGTCGCGGCGGCGATGCGCGAGCTCTTCCTCGCGGCGGGCGGCGGCGCGCTCGGCCTGTTCACCGCCATCGGCAGGCTGAGGCGCGTCCACGCGCTGCTCGCGCGCGACCTCGAGGCCGCGGGGCTGCCGCTCTACGCGCAGCATGTCGACGCGCTCGACACCGGCACGCTGGTCGACATCTTCCGCGCCGAGGAGGATGCCTGCCTGCTCGGCACCGACGCGGTGCGCGACGGCGTGGACGTGCCGGGGCGCAGCCTGCGCCTGATCGTGTTCGACCGCGTGCCCTGGCCGCGGCCGACCATCCTCCACAAGGCGCGCCGCGCGGCGAATGGCGGCAAGGAGCACGACGACACGCTGACGCGGCTCAAGCTGAAGCAGGCCTTCGGCCGCCTCGTGCGCCGCGCCGACGACCATGGCGTCTTCGTGATGCTCGACTCGCGGCTGCCTACGCGGCTGTGCACCGCCTTCCCGCCCGGCGTCGCGGTCATCCGCACCGGGCTCGCCGACGCGATAGCCGGCGTGCGCGACTTCCTGGCGCCGCGCGAGGCGTGACGCAGGCCGCCGGGCGGCGGCGCCTAGCCGGCGTAGCCGAGCGCGTCGCGCAGGCGATACCAGGCGACCGCCACGCGCAGCGCCGGCGCGCGCAGCGAATGGAAGGGCACCGGCGCGAGCCTCGTCTCCGGGTAGTCGAGCGCGGGATCGCGCCCGCCCGAGAGGCGGTTGGCGACGACCGCCCCCATCGTCGTCGCCAGCGCGATGCCGCGGCCGTTGAAGCCGAGCAGCGCCGTCACGCCTGGCGCCACGACGCCCAGGTGCGGCAGCGAGTCGAGCGTCATGTCGATGCGGCCCGCCCAGGCATGCTCCCACGTCGTGCCGCCGAGCATGGGGAAGCGCTCCAGCGCCGCGCGCTCCAGCGCCACCAGGGTCGAGGGCTCGGGCGCGTCGCCCAGCGGCCCGCGGCCGCCCATCATCAGGCGTCCCTCGGCGTCGAGGCGATAGTAGTTGGCGAGCTTGCGCGTGTCGGAGAGCACGGCGCGCGACGGCAGGACGGACTTTCGGAGGTTGTCGCCGAGGGGCCGGCTCGCGACCTGCGCGCTCTGCACGCCGATGAAGCTGCGCGCCAGCCCGGGCCAGAGCGCGTCGGTGTAGGCGCCCGTCGCGAGCACGACCTGGTCCGCGGCGATCGCGCCACCCGGCGTCGAGACCCTCCACCCGCCGCCCGCGCGCTCGATGCCCGTGGCGGGGCTGCGCGCGAAGACCTGCGCGCCCGCGCGCCGCGCCGCCGCCGCGAGGCCGCGGACATAGGCGAGCGGATTGATCCCGGCCGCGCGCCGGTCGTGCATGCCGCCCACGTAGACGGGCGTCCCGCTGCGCGCCGCGATCTCGTCGCGCGAGAGGAGCTCGACGTCCTGGCCGCGGGCGAGGAGCTCGCGGGCCATCGCCTCGACGTCGCGCATCGCGGCGTCGGCATGCGCGGCGCGGATCCAGCCGTTGCGCTCGAGGTCGCAGTCGATGCCATGGCGCGCGACGAGGTCGTAGACGCGCGAGGCGGTGCCGTCGCCCAGCGCGACGATGCGGTCGGCCCAGCCGGCGCCAAACTTCGCGGCGAGTTCCGCGCGCGTCTTCTTGATGCCGGGGATGACCTGGCCGCCATTGCGGCCCGAGGCGCCGCCCCCGACCTCCCCCGCCTCGAGCAGCGCGACGGAGGCGCCAGCCTCGGCGAGATGGAGCGCCGCGGAGACGCCGAGGAAGCCGCCGCCGACGATCGCGACGTCGGCGCGGGCCTCGCCCGCGAGGGACGGAAGATCGGGGCCGGCCGGCGCGGTCCGCGCCCAGAGCGACCCCTCGTGCGTCGCGGCGACCATCAGCGCGCCGCCGGATGCGCGCGGCGCGGCGCAGGCGCTGGTCGCTTCATCGGCGTGTCGCATGCTGGCATGGGTCCCTCCCGTCCGGTGGCACGATATCCGAAGCCGCCGGATCGGGCGAGGCGCCGCCTACTCGCCCAGCGCCGCGGCGAGCTTGACCAGCACCGCGAGGCTCGGGGCCTCCATCTTCATCATCACCTGCGCGCGGTAGTGCTCGACCGTGCGCTGGCTCAGGCCGAGCTGCGCGGCGATCGAGGCGTTGGAGTGGCCGGCCACGACGAGTCCCATGACCTGCGCCTCGCGCGCCGTGAGCCGTGCGTGGCGCTGGCGCAGGGCCTCGCGCACCGCCTTGGCGCCCTCGGCCTCCTCCGCCATCGCGAGCGCGCGGCGGATCGCGGCGGCCAGCGCGTCGTCGTCGACGGGCTTCTCGATGAAGTCCTGCGCGCCGGCCTTGATCGCGGCCACCGCCATCGGCACGTCGCCATGGCCGGTGATCAGGATCACCGGCAGCGTGGCGCCGCGCCGCGCGAGCTCGCGCTGCAGCTCGAGCCCGCCCATGCCGGGCATGCGCACGTCGGCCACGACGCAGCCGGTCGCGCCCGCGGCGAGCGCGTCGAGGAAGGCTTCCGCGGATTCATGCGCCGCGACGTCGAAGTCCCAGGTCGCGAGCATGCTCGCGAGCGCCGTGCGCACGCCGGGATCGTCGTCGACGAGATGGACGAGCCTGCGCGCCATGCGCGTCATGCGGGCCTCGCGAGGGGAATGGTGAAGCGGAACTCGGTGCCGTCCGGGCCCGGGCGCTCGAGCCAGATGCGCCCGCCATGGGCCTCGACGATCGTGCGGCTGATGGCGAGGCCGAGGCCGAGGCCGTGCGGCCGCGTGGTGGCGAAGGCCGCGAAGAGCCGTGGCCTGATCTCCTCGGCGATGCCCGGCCCGTCGTCGTGCACGGAGACCTCGATCGCCTCGCCGTCGTACGCGCGCAGGCCGACCGAGACAAGCCGGGCGCCGGCGCCGCCGCGCGAGGCCTCGACGGCGTTGCGCAGCAGGTTGAGCAGGACCTGCTGCATCTGGATGCGGTCCGCCAGCACGGCGGGCAGGAGCGCCGGCGCGTGCAGCACGACGCGCACGCCGCCGCGCTCGGCGTCCGGCGCGGCCAGCGCGAGCGCGTCGCGCGCGAGGGCGAGCGGGTCGATCGCCTCGCGGTTGGGCTCGCCGCGGCCGAGGAACTCCCTGAGGCGGCGGATGATGCCCGCCGCGAGGTCGACCTGCGTCACGCCGTGGCGAAGGTCGGTCCGGGCCGCGTCGAGGCCGGTCGCGCCGGCCTCGAGCCTGCGCAGCGCGGCGCGCAGGTGCGCGCGCACCGCCGTGAGCGGCTGGCTCAGCTCGTGCGCCAGGGTGGATGCCATCTCGCCGATCGCGTTGAGGCGCATCACGCGCGCGAGCTGGGCGTCCTGCTCGCGCAGCAGCTTCTCGTTCGCGCGCAGCGCCGCGCCCGCGCGCTCGCGCTCGTCGACGACGATGCCGACGAAGATGCAGGTGGCGGAGAGGATGAAGAAGAGCGTCTGCAGCTCGACGACGCCGGCGGCCGGGAAGTCCTGCCAGCGCAGCCAGCCCATCATCGCGACCTGCGTCAGCGCGAGGCCCGCCAGCGCGCCGTCCAGGCCGTAGCGCACGGCTAAGGCGACCATCGGCAAGAACAGCAGGTCGAAGAGCTTGAACTCGTCGGTCTCCTTGATGCCGAAGATGTACCAGGCGAGGACGAGCAGGGCCCCGCAGAGCGCGGCGATCTCCAGCACGCGGAAGCCGCCCACCGCGCGCAGCCGGCTGAAGCCTGGCGCGTGCAGCCGCAGGACGATCGGCGTCACCACCGCCATGCCGATCAGGTTCCCGATGCAGAGGCGCAGGAACCCCACCTGCGCCTCCGCCTCGCGCAGCGGTCCGATCGCCACGAAGGCGAGCACCTCCAGCGCGGAGATCGCGGGCGCGAGGGCGATCGCCACGACCAGCAGGCGCAGCACGTCGCCAAGCCGGGACAGGGCGAGGTCGACGCGCGTGCGGCGGCGCAGGAAGTCGGCGGCGATGCCAAGGCCGAGGCTGGCCGAGAAACCCGCCGCGATGGAGGCCCCCCAGTCGGGAGGCAGCCCCGCGGCGAGGCTGGCCGCGAGGACCGCGCTCGCCTGCCCGAGCAGCACCCAGGGAAGGAGGTGGAGGCCGCGCACCAGGAGCATGCCGAAGGCGAATCCGGCACCCGGCTTCCATGGCTTGATCGGCAGGCCCGTGAAGCTCGCGATGTCGCTGAGGCGGCTCAGCAGCACGATCCCGACCATGACCAGGATGCCCCAGGCCCAGTCGGGAAGCCCTGCGCGCGCGTCCCTCGATGTTGCGACAGCCATCCCCGGGTTCCTGCAGAGCCTCGGCAACCGGGCCGATCCTAGCGGATGGCCGGGTCGCGCGGCGAGGGAGGCCCCCGGCCATCCGTACAAATACGGAGGCAGTCGCCACGGTTTTGCGGCGCTGTCCGGGGGGCCTAGCATCGTCCCGATCAGGTGGCCGGAACCAACCAGGCCGCCGCGACGCGGGAGGGGAAGATGGATGGCGATGGCATGAGGGCAAGTACCGCGCACGCGGACCTGCTCGCTTCCGACTGCGACAGGCTCCAGGACATCGACCGCATCGTCGCCGAGCGCTGCGGGCCCGAGCAGGTGCAGGACATCGTCGGCAACCTCCTGCTCATGCTCCAGTCCATCGAAGCCGGCGCCGGGACGCGGCAGGGCCTCGCGGCGGACCAGGTCGACGGCCTCCAGGCCCTCGCGGGCGAATGCCTCCGCCTCGCCGGGGTGCCCCCCGAGGTGCTGCGCCCCGCGATCCAGTCCATGGGCCGCATCGCGGGCGAGGTTGGCGCTCCCGTGCTCATCGCGGCGGTCGGCCGCGACCTGCGCAACGCCTAGGCGTCCTCCCCCGCGCCCGCGGTCTCGTGCCAGCGGCGCAGGGCGAGGTGGGCGACGAGCCCGAGCAGCAGGAAGATCGCGATCCCGATCGCGGAGACCAGCGCAAGCGCGGCGAACATCTTCGGGATCTGCAGCCGGTAGCCGGATTCCAGGATCACGTAGGCGAGGCCCGAGGCGGAGCCGCCCGTGCCCGCCACGAACTCCGCGACGACCGCGCCGATCAGCGCGAGGCCACCCGACACGCGAAGCCCCGCGAAGAAATAGGGCAGCGCCGAAGGCAGCCGCAGGCGCAGCAGCGTCTGCATCCGCGACGCGCCGGCGAGGCGGAACAGGTCCTCGAGGTTGCGGTCGACCGCCCTCAGGCCGATGGTCGTGTTCGACAGGATCGGGAAGAAGGCGACGATCCAGGCGCAGACCAGGAGCGCGAGGACGACGTCGTTCCTCGTCCAGATGATGACGAGCGGCGCGATCGCGACGACGGGCGTCACCTGCAGCACGACCGCGTAGGGAAAGAGCGCGTCCTCGATCCAGCGCGACTGCGCGAAGACGACCGCGAGCGCGACGCCGAGCACGACCGCGGCGGCCAGCGCCATGGCGGTGATGCCGAGCGTCACCCACGCCGCGTCGCGCAGGCCGGTCCACTCCGCGACCATCGTCCGCGCGACGAGGGCCGGGCCCGGCAGGATGTAGGGCGGGATCGCCCATGCCGCGACGGCGGCTTCCCAGCCGGCGAGCGCGAGCGCGCCGAGCAGGATCGGCGCGAGGACGCGCGCGGCGCGGCGGCGCGGCGTCATGGCGCGGCCTGCGCGGTCGCCGCGGCGAGCAGGCCGGACACCTCGCGGCATTGCGCGGCATAGCGCGCGGAAGTGCGGAAGCCCGGCTCGCGCGGCGCCGGCTCGTCGAGCCGGACCTCGCCCGCGGCGCGGCCCGGGCGCGCGGTCATCGCGACGACGCGCTGCGAGAGGTAGACCGACTCGAAGACCGAGTGCGTCACGAACACGACGGTGAAGCGCTGCGCGGCCCAGAGCGCGAGCAGGTCGTCGTTGAGCTTCCAGCGCGTGATCTCGTCGAGCGCGGCGAAGGGCTCGTCCATCAGCAGGATGCGCGGCCGGGTGGCGAGCGCGCGGGCGATCGACACGCGCATGCGCATGCCGCCGGACAGCTCGCGCGGCACGGCGCGCTCGAAGCCGGCGAGGCGCATCGGCAGCATCGCGTTGGCGAGCGCGGTGGCCCAGGGCATGAGCGTGGGCTCCTGGAAGACGAACCCGACCTCCCCGGGCGCGCGCGAGGCGGCGCCCTCGGCCCAGTCGATGCGACCCTCGCTCGGCTCGGCGAGGCCCGCGACAAGCCGCAGCGCTGTCGACTTGCCGCATCCCGAAGGGCCGAGCAGGCTCAGGAACTCGCGCGCGCCGACCTCGAGGTCCAGGCCGTCGAGCGCGCGCACGCCAGAGGCGAAGCGCTTGCCGACGCCGCGCAGGGCGACGAGCGGCGCGCCGCTCACATCCCCGTCCGCTTGTTGACGAAGCGCGTCGTGAAGGCCTTCCGCCAGTCGAGCGTCGCGGGATAGACGCCGGCGGCGACGGTGGAGTCGAAGAATTCCTTCCAGCGCGCCTCGGTCATCGCGCCGATGCCCAGCGCCTTGGTGTCGCCGGAGTCGACGATGCCGTGCTCGTTCATCCTGGCGAGGCCGTAGGCGAGCAGCTCGTCGTTCATCTCCGGGTTGTCGCGCTTGATGAGCGCGTTGGCCGCGGACGGGTTGCCGTAGTGGTAGCCGTAGCAGCCCTTGATCGAGGCGTCGACGAAGCGCTGCACGACGTCGGGCTTCTCGCGCACCATGCGCTCGGAGGTCTCGACCAGCGTCGAGTAGGACGCGAAGCCGGCGTCGGCGACGAGCATCACCACGGGCTTGAACCTGCCCTCGCGCTCGATCGAGAAGGGCTCGGAGGAGAGATAGCCCTGCTGCACGGCGTTGCGGTCGGCGAGGAAGGGCGCGGAGTTGAACGTGTAGGGCCGCACCTGCGCGTCCGTGTAGCCGAAGCGCTGCTTCAGGAAGAGCCACCAGGTGGCGCGCGCGTCGGTCGAGATCAGGATCGGCTTGCCCTTCAGCGCCTCGAACCCGTCGTTGCCGGCGCCGGGATGCGCGATCAGGACCGCGGGGAGCTTCTGGAACATGGCCGCGACGGCGACCATGGGGATGCCCTCCTTCGCGAAGTTCAGCGCGCCATAGGCGTTCGATCCCATGTTGAAGTCGAGCGCGCCGTTGATCATGAGCTGGCGGTGGTTGAGGTTCGGGCCGCCCTGCCGGATCGTCACGTCGAGGCCGTGCTCGCGGTATATGCCCGCGGCCTGCGCCTGGTAGAAGCAGCCATGCTCGGCCTGGGCGCGCCAGTCCGTGCCGAAGCTCACCTTGTCCTGCGCGCCCGCCGGGACGGCGCCGGCGGCGACGGCGATGGCCGCGAGAGCGGCGATGATCGTTTCGCGTGTCATGGGCCTTCCCTTCCTTCGAGGATCGACGGCGACAATGCCCCAGCGGCGGGCGCCCGTTCCAGCCCGCGCTGCACGATGCCGCGTTTCGCGCCACCTGCGCCGGGGCGCCGGTCAGCGCCGGCGCGAGGCGGCGTTCTCGCGATGCGCGATCGACAGGCTGGAGCCGAAGATCACCGCCGCGCCGATCCAGACCCAGAGGTCCGGCACCTCCGCGAAGACGAGGTAGGCGAGCACCGCCACGAAGGGCAGGCGCGTGAACTCCAGCGGCAGGATCGCCGAGGCGTCGGCGAGCGCGAAGGCGCGCGTGAAGCAGATCCATCCAAGGGTGCTCAGCGCGCCGATCGCCGCCAGCAGGACGAAGGAGAGCGGGTCGGGCGCCTTCCAGACGAGGAGCGCCGGCGGCAGCGTGAGGAAGGACATCAGGAGGCTCTGGTAGAACACCACCGTCGGCGTGCGCTCGGTCGCGGCCATGCGCTTGACGAGCACGGTGACGCCGGCGAAGGCGACGGTCGAGAAGAGCACCAGGGCCGGGCCGAGCCCGATGGGGATGAAGCCGGGGCGCAGGACGATGACGACGCCCCCGAAGCCGATCGCGATGGCGAGCCATCGCCGCGCATGCACCTTCTCGCCGAGGAAGAAGGCGGCGGCCAGCGTGCCGAAGAGCGGCGCGGTGAAGGTCAGCGCCGCCGAATCCGAAAGCGGGATCAGCGTCAGCCCGTAGAAGAAGCTGAGCATCGCCATGAGGTGGAACAGCGCCGAGAAGCCGAGCTGCGGCAGCGCGGCGGTGCGCGGGATCTCGCGCTCCGTCGCGACCACCACCGCCGCCATGGCGAGGAAGCCGAAGACGCTGCGGAAGAACGCGACCTCGAAGGGGTGGATGCCGGCGTCGGCGCAGAGGCGGATGAGGACGTTGACGACCGCGGAGATCGCCGCGGAGAGCGTCATCAGCAGCGCGGCCTGCAGCGCCGGTCCCGGGACGGTCATGGCCTGGGGTCCAGCACCACCATCGCCAGCGCCAGCGTCGCGATGGACAGCACGGTCGAGAGCAGGATCGTCGCCGAGCAGCGCTCGACATAGACGCGGTGGCGCTGGGCCAGCACGAAGGCCGTCGCGCCGACCGGGAAGGCGGCGCCCAGCACCGCGCTCGCCAGCAGGAAGGGCTCGAGGCCCAGCCAGGCCCCGGCGAACCAGGTCGCCACGGGCTGCACCACGAGCTTCACGACCGACACGGCGCAGACCTCGCCAATGCGGGCGCGGTCGAGCAGCGCCTTGCTGTCCTGCCCGGCGAGGAACAGGCCGACCGCGAAGAGGGCGCAAGGCCCGGCGCAGGCGCCGAGCATGTCGAGGAAGACCGTGGCCGCGCGCGGCATCCCGAGCCCCGCGGCGCTCCACAGCACGCCGCCGCCCATCGCCGCGATCAGCGGGTTCGACAGCACGGCGCGGCCAGCCTCCAGCAGCGAGCCGCCGACCCCGCGCCCGCGGCCCGTGGCGAGCTCGAGCGCGATCGCCGCGGCGCTCACGACCACGGTCCCGTTGAGGACGCTGACGACGATCACCGGCATCTGCCCCGCCGGACCGAAGGCCGTGAGGAAGAACGGGATGCCCATGTAGCCGGAATTCGAGAAGCCGCCCAGGAAGGCGGCCATGGTCACTTCCGGGGCGCGCCCGCGGAAGGCGTATCGCGACACGAGGCCCGCGACCACCGCGGCGACGACGACCCCGCCGAGGAAGCTCGCCATGTAGGCGGGCGCGAAGACCTCGGCCACGGGCGCGCGCGACGTGCCGAGGAAGAACAGCGCCGGCAGCGCGAACCAGTAGACGAACCGGTTGAGGGCCTCGGTCGAATCCTGGCCGAGCAGCCCCGCGCGTCCCGCGAGCAGGCCGGCGAAGACCAGTCCGAAGACCGGCAGGACGACGTCGACCACGGCTTGCATCGGGCAGGACGGACGCTAGAGGCCGCGCATCGCGCTGTCGAGCGCGCGCTCTGCTTGACCGCCTGCGCGCCTCGCATAGATTCGACCGCCATGCCGTCCCCCAAGCCCCGCCGCCAGAAGATCTCGCCCCACCAGGCGCTGGTCTACGCCATGATCCTCGTCGCCGGTTCCGACCGCGACATCTCGGGCAAGGAACTCAAGCTGATCGGGCGCAAGTCCCGGCAGCTGCCGGTCTTCGCGGGGTTCGACGATTCCGCGCTCCCGGCCATCGCGCAGGAATGCGCCGTCATCCTCCATACCGCCGACGGGGTCGGGCGCCTCGTCGCCATGGTGGCCTCGGCGCTGCCCAGGCACCTGCGCGAGACCTGCTACCTCTGCGCGGCCGAGATCGCGGCGATCGATGGCCGCGTGCCGCCGGAGGAGATGCGCGTCCTGCAGCGCCTGCGCTCCGCGCTCGGCATCGACCGGCTCGCCGCCGCGGCGCTCGAGCGCGCCACGCAGGCCAGGCTGGCGACGCCCTGAAGGCCGCCGCCTTCCCGCCCGTCGCGCGATGAAGGCATTCCACGACCCCGGGCATCGCGGGCACGACCCGCGCTTCTTCCTCGTGCGCGGCAGGCCGGCCGATCGCAGCGCCGAGCAGCCCGCGCGCGCCGACCGCCTCGCCGAGGGCGCGCGGGCCGCGGGGCTCGAGCTGCTCGAGCCGGAGGACCATGGCGCGGCACCGCGCGCCGCGATCCACGACGCGCGCTACCTCGACTTCCTGGAGAACGCGTGGGCGCTCTGGCGCGCCCTGCCCGATGCCGGGCCCGAGGTCGTCGCGAACGTCCACCCCGCGACAACGCCCGGCGGCTACCCGGCCTCGATCGTCGGCCGCGCCGGGATGCACATGGCGGACACCGCCTGCCCCGTGGGCGAGCATACCTGGCGCGCCGCCTGCGCCGCCGCGAACGTCGCCGCGCACGCGGCGCGCATCGTGGGAGAGGGCGAGCGCGCGGCCTACGCGCTCTGCCGCCCGCCCGGGCACCACGCCCATGCAGGACGCGCCGCGGGGTTCTGCTACCTCAACAACGCCGCGATCGCCGCGCAGGTGCTGCGCGCGCGCCACCCGCGCGTCGCGATCCTCGACGTCGACGTGCACCATGGCAATGGCACGCAGGACATCTTCTGGCGGCGCGGCGACGTGCTGACGGTCTCGCTGCACGCCGACCCCGCCTCCTACTACCCGTTCTTCAACGGCTACGCGGAGGAGACGGGAGAGGGAGAGGGCGCCGGCCGCAACCTCAACGTCCCGCTGCCGATGGGCACGGGCGACGACGCCTACATGCGCGCGCTCGAGCTCGCGCTGCGGCGGTTGCGCGGCTTCGCGCCCGGCGCGCTCGTGGTCGCCCTCGGCCTCGACGCGCACGAGGACGACCCGCTGCGCGGCATGGCGCTCACCACCGGCGGCTTCGCGCGCATCGGCGCCACGCTCGCCCGGCTCGGCCTGCCCACCGTCCTCGTGCAGGAGGGCGGCTACCTGTCCCCGGCGCTCGCCGGCAACCTGGAGAGCGCGCTGCGCGGCTTCCTGTCCGCCGCTTGATCCCGGCTGCCTCGCGTGGAGAATGAGACCCCTCCCGCGAGGGGCCGGGCGACCGGCGCGGGTGAAAGGGGTTCCATGCCAAGGCTCGAAGGCGTCTTTCCTGTCCTGCCGACGCCGTTCACGCCCGGCGGGGAGCCGGATGCCGACGCGCTGCTGCGCCTTGCCGACTGGGCGATCGCCTGCGGCGTCGACGGCATCGTCTTCCCCGGCATGGCGAGCGAGGTCGAGACGCTGAAGCCAGAGGAGCGCGCGGCCCTCGTCGCGCGGCTCGGGCGGCATGTCGGCGGGCGCGTGCCCTTCATCGTCGGCGCCAGCGATCCCGATCCCGCGCGCGCCGCCGCGCGCGTGCGCGAGGGTCGCGCCGCCGGCGCGGTCGCCGCGATGGTGATGGCGCCACAGCCGAACGGCGCCGACGTCGCGCGCCACGTCGCCTTCTATGCCGCCGTCGCGGAAGGCGGCGAAGGGGTGGCGCTGATGCTGCAGAACGCGCCGCCGCCCAACGGCGCCGGGCTCGGCCCGGCCGCGGTCGCGGAGATCGCGCGGGCCGTGCCGGCGATCCGCTACGTCAAGGAAGAGACCATGCCCTGCGGCCAGCACGTCACGCGCATCCGCGAGGCGGCGGCCGACGCGGTCGATGCCGTCTTCGGCGGCGCGGGCGCGCGCTACGTCGTCGACGAGCTGGCGCGCGGCGCGGCTGGCACGATGCCGGCGCTGGAGATCGCGGACGTCCATGTCCGGCTGATGGCGGCATGGCGGCGCGGCGACGTGGCCGAGGCGCGGCGCCTCTACAACGCCTCCCTGCCCCTGCTCGTGTTCCAGATGGTGTTTCGCGTGCGCGCCACGAAGGAAGTCCTGCGGCGGCGCGGCCTGCTCGCCCATGTCGGCGCGCGCGCCGCGGGCCCGGTCCTCGACGCGCATGACCACGCCGAGCTCCGCGCGCTGCTCGACGACGCGCGCGCGATGTTCGGGCGCGACCACCCGGACACGTCGCCGTGAGCCGCGTCCCGCTCGACGCGATACGCTCCATCGAGGCCTTCGTCGTCTCGGTGCCGCGCGACGTGCCCTATCTCGGCCCGCTGCGCCCGGGCGAGGAAGTCAACGCGAAGGGCTACATCGTGCGCAAGGGCAACCGCACGATCTACCCGTCGCGCGACATGTCGGTGCTGGTGAAGGCGACGGGCGAGAGCGGCGCCGTCGGCTGGGGCGAGACCTACGGCATCGTGGCGCCCGGCGCCGTCACCTCGATCATCGACGACGTGCTCGGCCCGGTGGTCCTCGGCCGTGACCCGGCGGACGCGGCGACGATCCACGAGGACCTCTACGACCTGATGCGCGTGCGCGGCTTCTGGGGCGGCTACTACGTCGACGCGCTCGCCGGCGTCGACATCGCGCTCTGGGACCTCTACGGCAAGCGCGCCGGATTGCCGCTGAGCGCGCTGCTTGGCGGGCGGCGGCACGAGCGCATCCCGGCCTATGTCTCCGGACTGCCGAAGGCGACGCTCAAGGAGCGCTGCGACCTCGCTGTCGAGTGGACCCGCAAGGGCTTCCGCGGCATCAAGTTCGCCGCCGCGATGTCGGACGATGGCGTCGAGCGGGAGATGGCGGCGCTGCGCGAGGCGGTGGGACCTGGCGTCGACCTGATGGTCGACCTGCACTGGAAGTACGGGGCGGCCGAGGCCATCCGCCTCATCCGCCGGCTCGAGGCCCACGACCTCTATTTCGCGGAGGCGCCCTGCGCGCCGGAGGACCTCGAGGGGCAGGCCCGCGTCGCCGCCGCGATCGGCACGCCGCTGGCGCTGGGCGAGGAACTGCGCACGGTCTTCGAGTACCGGCCGCGCTTCGAGGCCCGCGCCATGTCGATCATCCAGCCCGAGATGGGCCATACCGGCGTGACCGAGTTCCATCGCATCGGCGCGATGGCGCACGCCTTCCACGTGGACACGATCCCGCACGCGACGATCGGGTGCGGGATCTTCATGGCGGCCAGCCTGCAGGCGGCATCGACGCTGCAGCGCCTGCCCTACCACGAGTACCAGCACTCGATCTTCGACCGGAACCTGGCCCTCGCGCGCGGCGACATGGCCTGCGCGCAGGGCTTCTACACGGTGCCGACCGGCGCCGGCATCGGCGTGGAGCCGGCCGACGCGGTCTTCGATCACGTCGTGCGGTGACGCGCCGCCGACAATGGGGGAGGACAGCATGAAGGCAATCACGCGCCGCGCGGCCGCGGCAGGACTGGCCATCGCCATCGCGATCGGGGGCGCCGCCGGCGCGCGCGCGCAGGTCACGCTCGACTTCCCGAGCTGGCAGGCGGAGGAGCCCGGCGTCTCCACATGGTGGAAGGCGCTGATCGCCGAGTTCGAGCGCGAGAACCCCGGCACGAAGGTGAACTTCTACTCGATCCCCTTCGCGCAATACGTGCAGCAGCTGACGGTGCGCTTCGCGGCGGGCAACCCGCCGGACGTCGTCCACCTGCCCACCCGCAACTTCGCGGCCTTCGCCTCGCAGGGCTGGCTCGCGCCGATCGACGACCGGCTGCGCGAGACCGACATCCCCGCGACGTGGTCGCCGCTGCAGGCCGACATGGCATGGGACGGCCGCACCCGCGGCGTGCTGCTGATGGGCTATGGCAGCCTGCTCTACTACAACGAGAAGCTCCTGAAGGACGCGGGCCTTTCCGTGCCGGCGACGCCGGCGCAATGGCTCGAGGCGATCGAGAAGACGACGCGGCGCGACCAGGGGGTATTCGGCCTCGTCGCGACCTCGATCGAGCATCCCAACCTCGTCGTCGAGGCCGGCACCTGGGTGATGGGCCAGGGCCTCGACTGGGTGCGCGGCGGCAAGTACGCGTTCACCGACCCGAAGGTCGTCGCGGCGATCGACGAGTATCGCCGCTCGATGCGCTCCGCGCCCCCGGGGACCAACTCGACCACGGCGCGCCAGCTCTTCCTCGACGGCAAGGCGACGTTCCTGCGCGACGGGCCGTGGATCTGGGCCTTCGTCGCCAGGGCGCCCGAGGCCACGCGCGAGTCCCTCAAGGTCGCCCGCGTCCCCTTCCCGACCGTGACCGGCGGCACGTCCAACAGCCTGCACATCGCCTCGTCCACGCCGAAGGAGAAGCAGGACCTCGCGTGGAAGCTCATGCGCCTCGCAGCCTCGCCGCGCTTCCAGGGCGAGTACACGGTGCTCTCCGGCGCGCCCGCCGCGCGCAAGGGCTCCCTGCCCGCCGATGCGGCGCAGAGGCTGCCGCACCTGCAGCTGGTGATGGACTCCGCGGCCACCGCGACCTCCGTGTTCCCGACCCATCCGGCGCTGCAGCAGGGCTACAACGAGTTCGCGAGCATCTTCGGGCGCGCGATGCTGCGCCTGCAGTCGACGCAGGAGCCAACCGACCGGGTCCTCGCGGCGCTGCAGCGCGAGCTCGAGCGCGCGGTCCCGCTCGACTGAGCGGCGACGACGGGGCGGTGGCGCGCATGCCGAGGATCCGGCGCGAAAGCGTCGTCGCCTACGCGCTGCTCGCCCCGGCCTTCCTGCTCGTGGCGGGGCTGGTCGTATACCCGCTCTGGACCGTCGCGGCGACCAGCCTGCGCCTCGGCCGGTCGATGAACATCGCGCGGCTCGACCAGCTGCCGCTGGGCTTCGCCAACTACGCGCGCGCGCTCGGCGACGAGGTCTTCTGGGACGCCGCGCTGCGCACCGCGCTCTACGCGGTCGGCAGCGTCGGCCCCGCCTTCGTGATCGGCCTCGGGCTCGCGCTGCTGCTCGACCGCGACTTCCCGGGCCGCAACGCGCTGCGCAGCCTCATGCTGCTGCCATGGGCCGTGCCAGGCGTGGTCGCGGCCCTCGCCTTCCTGTGGATGTTCGACGCGTCCTACGGCGTGGTGAACGCGCTGCTGCGCCGAGCCGGATGGACCGGCACCGACATCGCCTGGTTCACGGACGCGTCGACCGCGCCATGGGCGGTCCTGCTGCCCGCGATCTGGAAATGCTTCCCGTTCTTCGTGCTCACGCTGCTCGCCGCGCTGCAGTCGATCCCCGCGGCCCTGCACGAGGCCGCGCAGGTCGATGGCGCCAGCGCCACGCAGCGCTTCCGCCACGTCACCTGGCCCGGCATACGCGGAGCCGCCATGCTCGCGATCGTGCTGCAGGCACTCTGGGTGGTGAAGGACTTCGACCTCGTCTTCGCCACCACCGGCGGCGGGCCGTCGCGCGCGACGCAGACGCTCGCGCTTCTTGTCTACGAGGAAGCCTTCCAGTTCTTCCGCTTCGGACAGGCGGCGGCGATCGGCATGCTGCTGCTCGTCGCCTGCGCCCTGCTCTCCTGGCTCTCGATGCGAAGGGATGGCCATGCATCGCGCTGACCCCTGGCGCTGGGTCGCCCTTGCCGCCGCGATCGCCTGCGCCTCGGTCGCGCTCTTCCCGCTCTACTGGATCGCGATGACGTCGCTGCTGCCGACCTCCGCGATCCTGTCGCGCGACCCGCCCCTGCTCCCGCCGCCCGGCCTGCTCGATGCATCCGCCTACCAGGGGGTGCTGCTGCGCAAGCCGCTGCTGCGCTGGATCGGCAACTCGATGGCGGTGACGCTCGGGACGCTGGTGCTGACGATGACGGCCGCCGCGCTCGCGGGCTACAGCCTGTCGCGCTTCCGCACCGCCGCGCAGCGCGCCATGGGGTTCGCGCTGCTCGCGAGCAAGATGATGCCCGCCGCGCTTGTCGCGATCCCGTTCTTCGTGATGTTCACGCGCGCCGGCCTCTTCGGCACCAAGCTCGGCCTCGTGCTCGCGAACAGCGCCGCCGCCGTGCCCTTCGCGACATGGCTGCTCAAGGGCTTCTTCGACGCGATCCCGCGCGAGCTCGACGAGGCGGCGCGCATCGATGGCTGCACCGAGCTCGGCGCCTTCCTGCGCGTCATCCTGCCGCTGGCCGCGCCGGGCCTGTCGGCGGGCGCGGCCTATGTCGCGATCGTGACCTGGTCCGACCTCGTCTTTGCCCGTACCCTCACGAGCAAGCCCGAGGACTGGCTCGTGACGGTGGGGCTGCAATCCTTCACCGGCGAGTACCTCGTCGACTGGGCGAGCCTCATGGCGGCCGCCACGATCTCGGTGGTGCCGATGCTCCTGCTCTTCGTGCTCATCCAGCCCTTCCTGATACGAGGCATGACGCAGGGGTCGATGGCGAACTGAGCGCCTGCCCCGCGTCCCCCTGGCCGGGGACCCGCACCACGCGCAACCCGGAGGCCTGGATCACCTCGTGGTTGGCATGGATCCAGGTGAACATCCGCGACACGTCCGACCCCAGCGGCGTCGTGGCGTCCCCGAAGAGCCGCCCCGGCACGTCGCAGCCCAGCGCCTGGCGCGACAGCGCGACGCGCAGGTCGTCGTCCCCCGCGATGCGCAGCGCGGCCGCGACATAGGACCCTGCGTCCTGCGTGCAGAGCCAGTCCGGCATGCCCGCGATGCGCAGCATCGTCGCGTCGGTGCGCGCGTGCGGCTGGTCGCCGGACATGGCGACGACTGGAAGCCCCTGCGAAAGGGAATCGATCGTGCTGTGCAGGCCACCGAACGGGAACGGGCTCAGCGTCATGTCGCAGGCGTTGAGCCGCTCGAGATAGGCGGCGTGCTCGAGCACCGGCCAGACCGTCGCGCGGGGCAGGACCGCCTTCACCGCCGCGCGCACGGCGTCGCCCTCGAAGCCCGCGACGTTGGGGAAGAAGTGGAACTCGAGCCGGCGCGCGCTCTCCTTCTCGATCCGCCCGAGGGTCGCGAGGAAGGACGCGTTGAGCTTCAGCGCGTTGCTCGGCACCGCGATGCGCGGCACGGGCGCGGAGGAGCGGATGCGCGGCGCGGGTGGCTGCAACCCCGGCTGGCGCTCGAAGCGCAGCGCGCGATCCGGCAGCAGGGCGACCGTCTCGGTGAACGCGCTGCCGTCGCCGGCATGCCCCTGCTCGACGACGTAGTAGTCGACCTGCGGGCAGTGGCTGCTCGCGGAATGGCCGAGCGCGGTCAGCTGGATCGGGGCCAGCCGCAGGTTGGAGAGCGCGACGCCCCAATGGCGCATGCCGATGCTCGGGTAGAAGAGCATGTCCGGCCGCGCGTCGGAGATGAGGCGCGCGGCCTCGCGCAGGTGGCCGCCATCCGCCCGCCGCTCGAAGCCGGCGACGGCGTCGAACAGCGCGCGGTTGTCGTCGTCGATCTCCCGCTTCTCGGTGACGAGCACGAGGCGGAAGTCGCGCCGCAGCTGCCGCAGCCACTGCCCGAAATACCTGAACTGGACATGGCGCGCGCGCATCGCCTCCGAGGCCACGACGAGGGTCGGCCGCGGCTGGCGCGCGCGGGGGCTCGGCAGCCCGGCGTCCCTGAACCCGGCGGCGAGCAGCCAGTCGCGCAGCGATGCGTTGAGGTGGCGCTTCACCTCGTGCTTGCGCGGGCCCTCGGCATAGCTGCAGAGCATGCACGCATTGGCCACGCCGACCAGCGCCTCCAGGTCGCCGCGCGGCAGCCCGCCAAGGCCGAGCCTCCCCTGCGCCTCGAGAAGCTCCTCCCGGCGTCGATGCGCCCGGGGCGTGGAGACGGGCTTGGTGTCGAGCAGCTTGACGAGAAGGGGCAGCCGCAGCCGGTGCTCGAGCGCGAAGAGCTGGCGCGGCGCATGCTCGCGCGCGCTGTCGAGCGACCACAGGAAGAGGTACTTGAGGCGCGCCGCGCCCTCGGGGATGCCGTCGCCCGCGCCATGCGCCGCCGCGATCGCCTCGAGCACCGGATCGGAGGAGCCGAACGCCGACAGCGCGAAGAGGTTGCCGGCCAGGCGCGCATGCGGCACGAGCGCCGTGAAATCGTCCTCCGGCAGGACGAAGCCCGGATCGGCGAAGAGCGCGGCCATCGCCGACGCGGCGCGCTGCGCCATGCGCTGGCGACGCGCGGCCCGCGCCTCGACGCGGCCCGGCGCGGCATCGCCGCCATCGCCGCCGCCCGCGAGGCGACGCAGCACCCGGCGCAGTTCGCCAAGCGCCCGGCCATGGTCGCGCGCCCAGGTCGCGCGCTCGAAGCCCTCGATCTCCCCGGCCATGCCCGTCCTCCAGCCCCCGGATGAACGACGCAACCGGGGCGCGGCTCTCGCCGCGCCCCGGCCGTCGCAGTCGCCTCTCGTCAGGCCAGCTGCACCGCGTCGTAGCTGTAGGTGCCGCTGTACTCGTTGATCTCCCCGGCCGAGTCGAACTGCTCCCCGAACTCGCCGTTCGAGAACGAGAAGCCGACCAGGGTCAGGCTGTTGCCGTTCGCCTCGAGCACCGTGCTCCAAACGCCGCCGATCTCCTCCTCGTGGACGGCGATGTCCCCGAGGTCGCCGACGCCGGTGAGCATCAGCAGGTCGCGATCGTCGTCGATGCTGAAGTCGGTGACCGTGTCGTCGCCGCCATTCGAGAAGTCGAAGGCGAAGGTGTCGCTCTGGTTGCCGCCGGAGAGCTCGTCGTCTCCCTCGCCGCCATCCAGCCAGTCGCGACCGTTGGTGCCGCCGGAAAGCGAATCGTCCCCGGCGCCGCCATAGAGCGCGTCGTTGCCGGCGCCCCCATCGACGGAGTCGTCGCCGTCGTCGCCCTCCATGCGGTCGGCCCCGTTGCCGCCCGACATGGCGTCCGCGTCGTCGCCGCCCGACATCGCGTCGTCGCCGTCGCCACCGGACATCGTGTCGTTGCCGCCGTCGCCGCCCATGGTGTCGTTGCCGGCATCGCCGCCCAGGACGTCGCGGTCGTCGCCGCCGGAGATGCTGTCGTCGCCCGCGCCGCCGCTGACCGTGTCCTCGCCGGCCCCGGCGGAGATCGAGTCGCTGCCGTTGCCGCCATTGGCGCGATCGTTCCCGTCGCCGGTGTCGATCGTGTCGTTGCCGTTGCCGCCATTGGCGAGGTCGTTGCCGCCATCCGTCTCGATCGCGTCGTTGCCATTGCCGCCGTCGGCCGTGTCGTCGCCGTCGCCGGTCATGATCGCGTCGTCGCCGTTGCCGCCGATGGCGTTGTCGTTGCCGTCGCCGCCATCGAGCGAGTCGTTGCCGTTGCCGCCGTCGAGGCGGTCGTTGCCGTCCTCGCCAAGCAGCACGTCGTCGCCCGTGTTGCCGAAGAGCGAGTCGTTGCCCGCCCCGCCAAGGAGGGAGTCGTTCCCGTCCCGACCGAGCAGCCGGTCGTTGCCGTCCTCGCCATGCAGCTCGTCGTCCTCGGTGCCGCCGTCGAGCGTGTCGTTGCCGTTGCCGCCGTAGAGCGTGTCCTCGTCCGCATCGCCGTAGATGCCGTCGTTGCCGCCATCGCCGTTGATGACATCCGCTCCGTCGCCGCCGCGCAGCTCGTCGTTGCCCTCGCCGCCGCTCATCGCGTCGGCCCCGGCATTGCCGAACATGCGGTCGTTGCCGTTGCCGCCGTCGAGCGAATCGGCCCCGTTGCCGCCATAGAGGCGATCGTTGCCGTCGCCGCCATGGAGCGCGTCCTCGTCGTCGCCGCCCCAGAGCGTGTCGGCGCCGTTGCCGCCTTGCACCTGGTCGTTCCCGGCACCGCCATAGAGCTGGTCGTTGCCGTCGCCGCCGTCGACGTGGTCCTCGCCGTCGTCGCCCTCCATGCGGTCGTTGCCCGCGCCGCCGTACATCGCGTCGTCGCCGGTGCCGCCCGACATCGAGTCGTTGCCGTTGCCCCCGGACATCGTGTCGGCGCCGTCGTCGCCCGACATCTCGTCGTCGCCCTCGCCGCCTTCCATGGCGTCGTCGCCGGCCCCGCCGGACAGCCTGTCGTCGCCGTCCTCGCCGCGCAGCACGTCGTCGCCGTCGCCGCCGTCGAGCACGTCGTCGTCGTCGCCGCCCTCGAGGACGTCGTTGCCGTCGCCGCCATAGAGCTGGTCGGCGCCGCCGCGGCCCATGAGCGTGTCGTCGTCGTCGCCGCCGTAGATGCGGTCCTCCTCGGTGCCGCCATAGACGCGGTCGTTGCCGGCCAGCGCGTGGAACGTGTGCGGCCCGGTGCCGTACTGCTGGTCGAGGTTGATCAGGTTGTCGGAGTCGTTGCCGTATTCGGCCATGGTCTGAACTCCATCTGGGAACTGGCCTGGTTCGGGCAGGCCGATGAGAAGCGCCATCGGGAAATCCCCTGGCTCTCGGTTCCGCCGGCCGACGCATGACGCGCCGCGGCGTTGGCGAGGAATAGACAGGCGGCGACCGCGCCCCGCCCCCTCCAGATCGCTACGAATGCGCTCCCATCGCCGCGGCCCATGCCTCGACCTGCACGATCTCGCGGCCCCAATGCGCGAGCGCGAAGTCCTGCAGCGCGCCGAGCGTCGAGACCTCGGCGGCGATCTCCGCCACGCGCGCCGCGTCGGCGTCGCCGGGGAAGCCGCGCAGTTCCAACGCCGCCTCGTCGCCGAGCTCGATGCCGACCGCCAGGCCCGAGGGCGTCGCGATGACGCGGATGCGCGCGGCGGCGTCGGCCTCGGCGAAGGACCCGTATCCCTCGATGACCAGCAGGTCGCGCTCGCCCGGGTCGAAGTCGAGCACGACGTCGAGGCCGGGCGTCAATGCGTCGACGACGAAGAGGTCGCGACCCGCGCCGCCGGAGAGGATGTCGCTCCCATCGCCGCCGTCGAGCATGTCGCGCCCCTCGCCGCCGCGAAGCTCGTCGTCGCCCGCGCCCCCGAGGAGCTCGTCGGCGCCACCATTGCCGAAGAGCCGGTCGCGGTCGGCGCCTCCATCGAGCATGTCGTCGCCGAGCCCGCCCTCGATCCAGTCGGCACCCGCCTCGCCTGCGATCGTGTCGCGGCCGGAGCCACCGACGATGCGGTCGCGACCCGCGCCGCCGAGGACCAGGTCGTCGCCCGAGCCACCGTCGATGGCATCGTCGCCCGCGCCGCCCGAGATGCGGTCGTCGTCGGTCGTGCCATGCGAGGACCAGGCTGGATCCCCGGGGCTCGTCGGCGCGGAGGCGATTGCCGGAGGCGCGGGATCCGCGGCCACGTCGTCCGGCGCGCCATCGGCCGCGACAGGGTCCGGGACAGCATCAACCATTGGGTCGGCAGCGGCTTCCCCTGCCTCCTCGACGGGATCCGCGGGACCGCCGCCTATCGTGTCGTCGCCGTCGCCACCCTCCAGCACGTCGTCGCCGCGACCGCCATCGATGCTGTCGTTGCCGGCCTCGCCGAGCACGCTGTCCGCGCCGTCGCTGGCCAGCATGACGTCGCCGCCATCGCCGCCAAGCATCCTGTCGTCGCCGTCGCGACCAAGGATCCGGTCGTCCCCCGCGCCGCCAAGGAGCAGGTCTTCCTCGGTGCCGCCATCGAGGAGGTCGTCGCCATCGCCGCCATCGAGCGTGTCGCGATCCCAGTCCCCGTGGAGCGCGTCGTCGCCGCTGCCTCCGAAGATCGTGTCCTCGCCCCAGCCGCCGCGCGCGAGGTCGTCGTCGGCACCGCCCAGGACAAGGTCCGCGCCGGCGCCGCCGGACAGGGAGTCTTCTCCCGTGCCTCCACCGACATGGTCGGCTCCCGCGCCGCCCTCGATGGAATCGGCGCCATCGCCGCCGACGAGCATGTCCTGCCCGTCGCCGCCATCGAGGATGTCGTCCCCGGGCCCGGCCTCGACCATGTCGTCGCCGGCACCCCCATCGATGCTGTCCGCCCCGTCGCCGCCAAGGATGGCGTCCATGCCCTCGTCGCCCGCGAGGGTGTCGTCGCCCGCGCCCCCGTCGATGCGATCATCGCCCTCGCCACCGGAGACGCGATCCGCGCCTTCGCCGGCAGCGAGGACATCGTCGCCCTCCTCGCCCGAGATCGAATCGTCGCCGGACCCGCCTTCGATGCTGTCCGCGCCTTCGCCGGCCGAGATCGAGTCGGCCCCGGCACCGCCATCGATGCTGTCGTTCCCGCCGCCGCCGGCGACCACGTCGTCGCCCTCCTCGGCGAGGATCCTGTCGCTGCCCTCGCCGCCATCGATCGCGTCGGCGCCAGCGCCACCGAAGAGCAGGTCGTCCCCACCGAAGCCCTCGATGCGATCGTCCCCTGCGAGCCCGAAGGCACGATCATTGCCCTCGTCGCCGATCAGCGCCTCGCCGAACGCATCGCCGCGCAGCAGCAGGTCCCAGGCGCCGGGATCCGACGGATCGCCATCGTCGCCATCGTCGCCGCCGTCGTCGCCGCCGTCGTCGTCATCGTCTTCGTCGTCGCCGCCGCCATCACCGTCATCGCCCCCATCGACCGGGCGCGATGGCGTGGCACCCTGGCCCCGGGCCTCCGCGCCACCTGTCCCCGTTGCGAGCGGCGCCACGCCCGCGCCCGGCGGATGGGCCCCGGCAACGCCCCGCTCGCGCAACGGGCCGCTTATTTCGGGATCCTCGTAGGCCATCGCACGCGGAACGCCGGGAGCCTCGTCGTCGCCGCCATCCCAGCCACGCGGCGCCGGGGGCTCGTCGTCGGATCCATGAAGGCGCGCGGAGGGCGCCACGGCTCCCCTGCCCTGGACCTGGGCCGGGACATCCGTGCGTGCGAGCGACGAGGGGACGAGGGCGTGGTCGTCGCGCGCCGCCCCGGGATCCGCGCCATCGGGATGCGGCGCGCCCGCGCGCGCGAGATGCAGCACGCCTCCGGCGATGAGCGCGAGCGCGCCGGCACCAGCCCACGCGAGGAAGCGCCGCTGGCGCGAGCGGCGACGCGGAGCCCCGCTGGCCGGGGTCGCCTCGCCGCCTGCCTCCGCCGGATCATCGGCATGGTGCATCTTCATGCGGAAGCCTCCCGTCGTCCGGCCACGAGCCGTCGCGCAGCCGCCATCGCCTGCGCGCAAGGATCGTCGGCGCGAGGCACCGCGCGCGCGACCGCGAGCGCGCGTGACGCGAGGCCCTCGTCCGCCATCATGGCGAGTGCGCGCGGCACCAGGTCCTGGCCCACCGCCACGCGCCGCACCACGCCGCCGATGCCGGCGGCCGACAGGGCTTCGCCGGTCAGGCGCTGCTCGAGGTGGCGGGGCAGCACGAGCTGCGGCACGCCGATGGCGAGCGCCGTCTCCGCCGTGCCGATGCCGCCATGGTGGATGGCGAGGCGCGCGCGGCGCAGCCGCGTCGCCAGGTCGGGCGGCGTCGCATGGACCTCGTGGCCCGCCGCGGCGAGGCGCGCGCGCTGCGACGGGCTGCCGTCGCGCAGGAAGACCCCGCCGCGCACGGGCATCGCCTCCAGCGCCGCGATCGCCGCCGGTGCCATCGGGGCCTCGGCCGAGAGATAGGCGAACCATCCGCGCGCGCGCGGGTCCGGCCCCGCCGCCTGCGAGGGGCCGAGCGGGCCGATCGCCGGCCGAGCGCGCGACGCGCGATAGGGATCGAGGAGCGGCCACGTGCAGGCGCCCTGCCAGTCGCCCGCGACCAGCGCGGCGGCCGTCGCGTCCCCTGCCGCGCCGCTGGCCCTGCGCATCGACGCGGCGAGGCGCGCGCGATCGGCGATCGCGCGCCCCTCCGCGTTCACCTCCGGGAAGAAGCCGTCCTGCGCGGGCGGCAGCGCGAAGCCGCTTCCCACGAGCATCACCGGCACGCCGGAGCCGCGCAACGCCAGGGCGAGCGTCGGGCTGAAGTCGCCGATCGCCAGCGCCGGGCGGACAAGGCGCGCGAGGTCGCGCCACGCCCGCAGCATCGCGCGCAGGCGCTCCTCGTCCTCGTAGCCGATCACGGAGAGGATGTCGGCGAAGCTGCGGGCGTGGAAGCCCTCCGCGCGCGCGCCGCGCGCCGTCGCGTAGGGCGCCTGCAGGATGGGCAGGCGCCGCGCGCCAGCGACGCGCAGCGCCTGCGCGGGGTCGCGCACCGCGAGCACGGGGACGTAGCCGTCGCGCTCGAGCCGCGCGGCGAGCGGCATGAGCCTGCCGACATGGCCCAGCCCGTCGCCAAGCTCCCAGGCCAGGAGCACCCTGCCCTTGCGCGCGCCCATGGTCACTGCTCGCGGAAGGCGCGGCGGAAGCTGTCGAGCAGCGGCCGCACCATGTAGTCGAGGAAGGTGCGCTCGCCGGCGAAGATCAGGACCTCGGCAGGCATGCCCGGCGTCGGCGCGACGCCGGTCGCGCGGCGCAGCTTTTCGAGCTGCTCGGCGTCGATCGCGACATGGACCCGGTACGCGGGCGGGGCGTTGCGCTCGCCCGCGACCGCGTCGCCCGCGACATAGACGACATGGCCGTGGAGTTGCGGGACGACGCGCTGGCGAAAGGCCGTGAGGCGGACCTCGGCGCGCTGGCCGAGGCCGACGACGTCGATGTCCTGCGGCTGGATGGAGATCTCGACCACGAGGCGGTCCTCCGCCGGCGCGATCTCGAGGATCGGCTCGCCAGGGCGCACCACGCCGCCGACGGTGGTGAAGCGCAGGTTCATCACCATCCCGCCCGCGGGCGCGGCGATCTCGCGCCGGGCCTGGATGTCGCTCGCCGCGCGCTGGCGCTCGCCCGCGTCGACGATCCGCGCCTCGACGTCGCGCAGCTCGGTGATGACGTCGCGCTGGAAGGCCTCCACCAGCTGGCGCAGCTGCATCTCGGTCTCGCCGATGCCCTGCTCGGCGCGCGCGACCAGGCTGCGCTGCTGGTCGCGGCTGCCCTGCAGCGCCGCCGCCTGCCGCTGCAGCGCGAGCAGCCGCGGCTTCCTCTCGAAGCCCTGGCGCAGCAGCGCCTCGACGACGCTGGCCTCCTCGCGGATCAGGACCAGCTGGTCCTCCTGCGAGCGCGCGATCGCCTCGTAGGATCCGATCTCCTCGCCGAGCTGGCCGATGCGCCGGCGCAGGATCCCGGACTGCGCCTCGAGCGTCCGCCTGCGCTGGCGGAAGATCGCCTCCTGGCCGTCGAGCATCTCGGCGACGCGCGGCTGCCCGCGCCGCGCGCGCAGCTCGGGCGGGAAGTCGATGGCCTCGGCGCCCAGCGCCTCCGCCAGGAGCCGCGCGCGCAGGGCGCGCTGGGAGTCGAGCAGCGCGGAGAGCAGCTCCGCCGAGGCCCCGGTCTGCTCGTCGTGCAGTCGCATGAGCACCTGGCCCGCCTCGACGAGGCTGCCGTCCTGCACCAGGATCTCGCGGATGACGCCGCCCTCGAGGTTCTGCACGACGCGGCGGTTGCCCTCGAACTTGAGCTGGCCCTGCGCCACGGCGGCGGAGGCGAGCGGCGCCAGCGCGGCCCATGCGCCGAAGCCCAGCAGGAAGAGCGCGATCGCGACGCTGCCGAGCAGGGCGTTGAGCGCGATGGACGGCACGTCCGCCCCGGCGTCGCGGCGCTTCATGGCTCAGCCCGCGAGCGCGGCGCGCGGCGCGCGCGCGCCAGGCAGCGAGGCGGGCGCCTGCGGGTTGCGCAGCCGCTCGAGCACGACGTCGCGCGCGCCGGACAGCAGGACCGCCCCGTCGCGCAGCACCACGACGCGGTCGACGCAGGCCAGAAGCCCCTGTCGATGCGTGACCAGGACGATCGTGCAGCCGCGCGCCTTCAGCTTCTCGACCGCCGCGGCGAGCGCCTGCTCGCCCTCGCGGTCGAGGTTGGAGTTCGGCTCGTCGAGGACGAGCACGCGCGGGTCGCCGTAGACGGCGCGGGCGAGCGCGATGCGCTGGCGCTGTCCCGCCGAGAGCAGCGCGCCACCCTCGCCGATCTCCGTGTCGTAGCCGCGCGGCATGCGCAGGATCGCCTCGTGCATGTCGGCGAGCTTCGCCGCGCTCACGACCGCCTCGGCGTCGACCTCGCCCATGCGCGCGATGTTGCGCGCGATCGTGCCGGAGAAGAGCTCGACGTCCTGCGGCACGAAGCCGATGCGTGGGCCAAGCGCGACGCGGTCCCAGAGCCATACATCCGCGCCGTCGAGCCGCACCTGGCCCGCGCTCGGCCGGAGCAGCCCGACGAGGAGGCGCGCAAGGGTCGACTTGCCGGCGCCCGACGGCCCGAGCAGGCCGAGCGCCTCGCCCGGCTCGAGGTCGAAGGACACGCCCTTGAGGAGCAGGCTGTCGGTGCCCGGCGGCGCGTAGCTGAGGCGGTCGACCTCCAGGTGGCCGACGGGATCGGGCAGGCGCATCGGCGCGTGCGTCGCCCCGCCATCCGCGAAGAAGCGCCCGAGCCGCTCGTTCGCCGCGCGCGCCACGAGGAAGCCGCGCCATGCGCCGAGCGCCTGCTCGAGGGGCGCGAGCGCGCGGCCGTAGAGGAGCGAGCCGGCGACCATCGCGCCTGCGGTCAGCTCCTGCTGGACCACCAGCCAGCCGCCCGCGGCGAGGAAGGCGAGCTGCAGCAGCATGCGCAGGAACCTCGAGAGCGCGAGCAGCGCGTTGGCCCGCCGCGCGGCGCTGTCCTGCTGGCGCGCCATCTCGGCGTTCTCCTCGGACCAGATGCCGAGCAGCCCGGGCATCATGCCCATGGCGACGACCGCCTCGGCGTTGCGGCCCGAGGCCTCGGCGCGGCGCATCGCGCGCATCTGCGCCATGCCTGCCTCGCGCAGCGGCGCGCGCGTGGCGAACTCGTTCGCCACCGCGAGCACGACCAGGAGCAGCGCGCCACCCGTCGCGATCGCGCCGAGGCCGGGATGGATGAGGAAGACGACGGCGAGGTAGATCGGCGTCCAGGGCGCGTCGAGGATCGCGTGCACGCCCGTCCCGCCGAGGAAGGAGCGTATCGCGCCGAGGTCGCGCAGCGCCTCGGTCGTGTAGCTGCGGCCGCGCAGCGCGCCGGCGACCGCGCGCTCGAAGGCCTCGGCGCCCAGCGCGCGGTCGAGATGCGCGACGACGCGCGCGACGACGCGCGTGCGCTGGTAGTCGAGGAAGGCCAGCAGGCTGATGCCGGCGAAGGCCATCAATGTGAGGTAGAGCAGCGTGTCGAAGCTGCGGCTCGCCACGACGCGGTCGAAGATCTGCATCATGTAGAGCGGGATGGTGAGGAAGAGCAGGTTGATCGCGGCGCCGAAGGCCGCGACGAAGGCGAAGGCGCGCAGGCACGCGCGCAGGGTGGTGGCGAGGGGATCGCGCGGGCGCGGGACGCTCATCCGCCGGGCCACAGCCTGGCGAGCGCGGACCCGATGAAGGCGAGCGCCGCCGCGGGATCCCAGCCGAGCCGCCCGGCCATGGCCTCGGCGCCGCGCGCGAGCCCGATCGCGACCAGCGTGGCAAGGCAGCCGATCGCCGCGAGGCGCAGCGCACCCGTCCGGTCCCGGCCATGCCGCGCCAGGTGGTCAAGCACCGCGTCTCGGCGCAGCACCTCCACCTGGGCCGAGAAATGCCGCATCGCGTGCTCCGCGAGCATCGCCTGGGCGCGCGCACGATGCTCGTGGGTCGGCTGTACCTGGCGGCTCGAGGCCAGCGCGAAGGCGAGCAGCGCGACGAGGTCGACGCGGCCGCCCGACGAGGCGGGCGGCGCGGCGGCACGCGAGGCGGCGCCACGGGCCGGCCCGCCGGATTCGTCCGCGCCCATCTCAGGCCTCCATCCGCTCGGCGCGGCGCGTCGCCACCGGCCCGCGCGGCGCCGCGCCGCTGATCAGCACGCGGACCAGCTCGGCCTGCCGGCTGGTGCTGGTCTTGGCGAAGATCTGCTGGAGGTACTTGCGCGCCGTGTGGACGCTGATCCGCTGGTCGCTCGCCGCCTCGTCGACGGTACGGCCATCGGCCAGGCGGCAGGCCAGTTCCGTCTCCACCGCCGTGAGCCCGTGCTGGCGCGCGTTGTCGCGGATCTCGGGCGCGATGTCGCGGGCAGGATCGTCGAGCAGCAGCGCGAGCGCCGGCACGCGCGGCCCCTCGCCCGCCGCGGGCAGGCCAATCGCGCAGAGATGCAGCCGCAGGCGCCCATCGCCGTCGGCGCCACGCAGCACGAGCGCGCGCGGCGGCGGCCTGCGGCCCCGCTCCAGGGCCGCGATGGCGCCGAGCATCGCCTCCTCGAGCCCGGCCGCCTGCGTCGTGTCGCCTGCGCGCACGCGCCCGGCGCCGAGGCGCAGCGCGCCGCCCTCGCGCATCAGCTCGGCCGCGCGTCGGTTGAGCGAGATCGCCACGCCGAACCTGTCGAGGAGCAGCGTTCCGTAGCCGCGCTGGCCGAGCGCCTCGAAGACCGCGTTGCGCTCGCATTCGACGCCGAGCCCGCGCTGGTGCGAGCGCCAGAGCGCGCGCAGCACCGGCAGCCGGCGCACGAGGCGCATGCGATCCTCGGCGACGGCGTCGCGCGCGTCCGCCGCGCGCATCAGCGTGGCGACGATGGCGCGCGGGCCGTTGCGCTCGACCAGCGCGCTCGCGCTGCGCATGACCGCCCGGTCGCCGGCGACGGGCAGCGGCACGTCGTCGACCCAGGCCTCCCCGCGGCCGCAGAGCCCAGGCACGGGCAGCGCCGTCGACGGTGGCGCCGCATCGGGCGAGGTCGCCGCCACCACGCGGTCCTCGCCCGCGTCCTCCCGGATCTCCCGGATGGACGCCGCGGCCGCGCCGGTCTCGTCGCGCAGGAACCGCGCGAGTTCGCCCGGGAAGGATGGCCTTCCGAGGGATTCGAGCAGGCGCGGCATGCTGTCGGGGGCGGCCTGCGCCGGAGCGAGGCTGTGGGTCGCATTCATGGGCGCGAGGATCCTGTCCACGCGCCCCATGGCAATTGCGGGGCCTCAAGCCGCGCCGACGCGTCGCAACGCCGGCGGCGGCGGAGGAAGGAGCTTCAGCCGCGCCGGCGCGGGCGCGAGGGATCCAGCGCCGCGAGGCTCACCATCTCGAACAGCGCCTGGGCCGCGACCTGCGCGGTGTTGGTGCCGGAATCGTATTGCGGCGCGACCTCGACGACGTCGCCGCCCACGATGCTGGCGCCGGCGAGGCCGCGCAGGATCGCGAGGACCTCGCGCGCGGACAGGCCGCCTGCCTCCGGCGTCCCGGTCCCCGGCGCGAAGGCGGGATCGAGGCCGTCGACGTCGAAGGACAGGTATGTCGGCCCGTCTCCGATGACGGCGCGCGCCTTCTCGACGATCGCGCGCACGCCGAGTTCGGTGACCTCCTCGGCATGGATCACGGTCATTCCGGAAGCGTAGGAGAATTCCCACAGGAACTCGGCCGAGCCGCGGATGCCGATCTGGATCGTGCGCTCCGGATCGAGGACGCCGTCGAGCACGGCCTGCCTGAACGGCCCGCCATGGTGGAACTTCGATCCCTCGAAGGGCCCGCCGGTGTCGCAATGCGCGTCGACATGCACCATGCCGACGGGCCGCTCGCGGCCCAGCGCGCGCAGGATCGGGTAGCTGACGGAATGGTCGCCGCCGACGCCGAAGGGCAGCGCCCCCGAGGCCGCGATGCGGTCGTAGAACGATTCGATGTCCTTCGCCGACTGCTCGAGGCTGTAGCGGCTCGAGAAGGGCACGTCGCCGATGTCGGCGACGGCGAGCGCGGCCAGCGGCGCGATGCGCAGCGCATGGTTGTACGGCCCGATGCGCTCGATGCCGCGCACCGCGCGCGGCCCGAAGCGCGCGCCGCTGCGGTTGGTGACGCCGAGGTCCATGGGGATGCCGACCAGCACCGCGTCGAGGTCGTCGATGGGCGCGCCCTCGGCGACGCCGTCGCGCCAGGGCGCGTCGAGGAAGGTCTTCACGCCGGCATAGGGCAGCTTGCGGCGCTCGGTGCCCGCGAAGAGCATCTCCGAGACCTTGCGGAACTCGGGATCCTGAACGTCGCCCGCGCTGGCGCCCGCATAGCGCGCGCGAAGCGCCTCGAGCTTCTCCTTCGTGAACATCGCGGCCTCCCCGCGCGCCGACACGCGCGCGCTGCTCTTTTCCCTAGCCTCCGAACCCCAAAAAGGAAAGGGCGGGACCCGAAGGTCCCGCCCCGTCCATCCGACTGGAACCTGATCCGAGGGATCAGAAGTCCATGTCGCCGCCCATGCCGCCGCCCGGGCCGCCCGCCGGCATCGCCGGCTTCTTCTCGGGACGCTCGGCGATCATCGCCTCGGTGGTGATCAGCAGGGCCGCGACCGAGGCCGCGTCCTGCAGGGCGAGGCGCACGACCTTGGTCGGGTCGATGATGCCGGCCTTGACCATGTCCGTGTACTTGCCCGCCTGGGCGTCGTACCCGAAGTTGACGTCGTCCTGCTCGAGGATCTTGCCGACGATCACGGAGCCGTCGACGCCCGCGTTCTCGGAGATCTGGCGCGCCGGGGCCTCGAGGGCCTGGCGGACGATCGCGATGCCGCGGGTCTGGTCGTCGTTCGAGGTCTTGAGACCCTTGAGCGCCTTGACCGCGCCGAGCAGCGCCGTGCCGCCGCCGGGGAGGATGCCCTCCTCGACCGCCGCCTTGGTGGCGTGCATGGCGTCATCGACGCGATCCTTGCGCTCCTTCACCTCGACCTCGGTCGCACCGCCGACGCGGATCACCGCCACGCCGCCGGCGAGCTTCGCCAGCCGCTCCTGCAGCTTCTCCTTGTCGTAGTCCGAGGTCGTCTCCTCGACCTGCTGGCGGATCTGGGTGCAGCGCCCCTCGATGTCCTTCTTCTTGCCGGCGCCGTCGACGATCGTGGTATTTTCCTTTTCGACCGTGATCTTTTTCGCGGTGCCGAGCATGTCGAGGGTGACGTTCTCGAGCTTCTCGCCGAGATCCTCGGTCATCGCCTTGCCGCCGGTGAGGACGGCGAGGTCCTTGAGCATCTCCTTGCGGCGGTCGCCGAAGCCCGGGGCCTTGACGGCCAGGACCTGGAGGCGGCCCTGGAGCTTGTTCACGACGAGGGTCGCGAGCGCCTCGCCGTCGATGTCCTCGGCGACGATGAGCAGGCTCTTGCCGCTCTCGGCGATCTTGCCGAGGATCGGGAGGAACTCCTTCGCGCTCGAGATCTTCTTCTCGTGGATGAGGACATAGCAGTCCTCGAGCACGCACTCCATGGTCGCCTGGTTGGTGACGAAGTGCGGGCTGAGGTAGCCCTTGTCGAACTGCATGCCCTCGAGGAGCGACACATGCGTGTCGAGGCTCTTGCCCTCCTCGACCGTGATCACGCCGTCCTTGCCGACCTTGTCCATGGCCTCGGCGATGATCTTGCCGAT
>JBEGVV010000151.1:0-8774 GCA_041178225.1 Pseudomonadota bacterium
CAGGGCCTGCATCGCGTCGAACGTGCCCTTGCCCCAGTTGAAGTCCTTCTCGCCAAGCTCGTAGACCGCGGTCATGCGCTTCTGGAACGAGGCGCGGTCGGAATTGACGACCGTCATCCCCTTTTCCTTGAAGAAGTCGACGAGCCGCGCCTCGTCGGCGCGGGTGAGGTCGTCGTTGACCTTGGCGCCGGCGGCGAAGGCGGCCCTGAACGCCGCCTTGTCGGCGTCGCCCATCGGGTCCCAGGCCTTGCGGTTCATCATGATCATGATCGGCACGATGACGTGGCCCGTGAGGTTCAGGAACTTCTGCACCTCGAAGAACTTGTTGTTGTTGATCGTCGGCAGCGGGTTCTCCTGCCCCTCGGCGACGCCGGTCTGCAGGCTCAGGTAGACCTCGCCCAGCGACATCGGCGTGGGCGTCGCCTCGAGCGCGCGGATCATCGCGAGGAAGAGCGGCGCCTCCGGCACGCGGATCTTGAGGCCCTTGGCGTCGGCTGCCGTGTTCAGCGCCCGGGTCTTCGTCGTGAAGTGCCGCACGCCGTAGTAGAACGTGCCGAGATGCACCATGTTGCGCTGGTCGGCGAGCACGCCCACGCGCTGCCGCCCGAACGGCGAGTCCAGCATCTTGAGGAGGTGGCCCCAGTCGCGCGCCACGAAGGGCGCCTCGAAGAAGGACAGCGCGCGGTCGAGGTTCGACAGGCTGCCCGGCCCCTCGGAGATGAAGTCGAGCGTGCCGTCGATGACCTGCGAGACCATCTCGCGCGCGGCGCCGAGCTGGCTCGAGGGGAAGATGTTGACCTTGTAGCGGCCGGAGGTCGCCTTCTCGATCTCCTCGGCCGCCCTCGCGATGCCCTTGTGCACCGGCGAGTCGACGGAGTGCAGGTGGCCGAAGCGCAGCACCCTGGCCTGGGCACTGGCGCGTCCACCGATGAAGGCGCTGGCACCGCCCAGCGCGAGCGCGGCGGTGGCAAGGCGGCGGCGACGTATCTGCATGGCTTTCCTCCCCTGTGCCGGTCCGTTGGCGGCCGGCTTCCCCGGGGAAAGGTTAGCACCGTCCCCGCATGGACCCGCAAGGGCGGGCGGGGAGCCGCCCGCGCCCTCAGGCGGCGAGCAGCGGCCGGACCTCGTGCGAGAGCAGCGAGATCGAATCGAGGATCTTCGCGCGGTCGCCGAACTCGATCGCCAGGGAGACGAGGCCGCGGAAGTCGCCGACCTCCTCGCGCAGTTCCCGGACCTGGCGCGCGACGCCCGCCGGGTCGCCGCAGATCGCGAAGGTCCTGAGCGCGTATTCGGGCGTCACCGCCGCGTCCGGCATCGCCTTGTCGGTCTTGAGCATCGCGAGCATGCCCGCGCGCGACAGCACGCCGATCAGGTAGCGCCAGAAATCGTGGTAGGGCCCGGCGGGGTCCTCGAAATAGGCGCGCGCCTCGCCGGCGTCGCGCGCCACGTGGATCACGCGCGCGACGCGCCAGTGCGCGGGATCGGGCGCGCGGCCGGCGGCCTCGCAGCCCTCCAGGTAGGTCTTCCAGTGGCTGGCGATGATCGGCCGCGTGCAGAAATGCGCCGACACGAAGCCCCAGCCCCTGCTGCCGGCGAGCCGGACGCTGCCGGAGGACGGGCTCGCCGCGGAGACCGCCATCGGCGGGTGCGGGCGCTGGAAGGGCCGCAGCACCGTGCCGATGCCAAGCTCGGGCACGACGAAGTCCTTGAGCGAGATGTCCCAGTGCCTGCCCTTGATCTCGTAGGGCCCGTCCTGCTGCCAGATCCGCAGGATCATGTCGGCGGATTCCAGCATCATGGAATTGCGCTCGGCGCCGTCCTTGCGATTGAACAGCTCGAAGTCGCTGGGCAGCCCGCCCGAGCTGATGCCCAGCGTGAATCGCCCGCGGCTCAGGTGGTCGAGCAGCGAGGCATGCGCCGCGACGATCGCGGGGTGCTGCTGCGGCAGGTTGATGACGCCCGTGCACAGCCGGATGCGCTCGGTGCGCGCGATCAGGTTGGCGAGGAAGATGAACGGCGAGGTGATCGGCTCGCTGGGCGCGGAGTAGTGCTCGCCCACCCAGAGCTCCTCGATGCCGGCGCGGTCGGCATGGACCGCGACCTCGACGTCCTCGTGCAGGGCCTGGTGCAGGTCGCGGCGCGGGTCGTGGTAGGGCATCATGAACATGCCGAGCTGCATCGCGCGTCCCCCCGATTTGTCCTATTGGAAGGACAACGTTCTGGTCTCAGGACGATTAGAGGCGCGCCGCCCGGGCTTGTCAACGCCGCTCCCGGCGCGCCTCACGGCCCCGGGAAGTCGACCGGCGGCCGGCCGTCGATCGCCACGTGGATCTCGCGCGCGCAGGCGGCCAGCGCCCGCGCGACCCTGGCCTCGCGCGCAGGCGGCACCTCGGCGCGCGCGGCGCAGCTCACCACCAGGACGACGTCGCCCGCGCGGTCGAAGATCGGCAGGGCGAGCGTGACGAAGCCGTCCACGAACTCGCCCCGGCTCAGCGCGTAGCCGCGCGCGCGCGCCGCGGCGATGTCGCGGGCCATCTCGCCGCGGTCCATTATCGTCGTGCGGGTCTGCCGCACGGGGCGCCAGGCCTCGAGCGCCTCGGCCTGCTGGGCGGGGGCGAGCCAGGCCGTGCGCGCCTTGAACTGGGCCGCGGCCGCGGCGGGGAAGCGGTAGCCCACGGGCGCGAGGTAGACGCCGTCGTCGACGCGGTGCGCGGTGTGCACCACGAGGAAGGAGCCATCGGCGAGCGCCTCGCAGACGGTGCAGGGCAGGGCGACCGCCTCGGCCAGCCGGTCGGCCGCGGCGCGCACGATCGCGAGATGCGGGTGGGAGACCAGCGCGGCGGTGGAATCCGCGGCGAGCGCCGGCCCGAGCCTGAAGACGCGCGCGGCCTGGTCGTAGACGACCCAGCCCGGCTCGGCCAGCGCGCGCAGGATGTTGTAGCAATGGCTGCGGGTGATCGAGAGCGCCTGCGATACCTCCGCGAGCGACGCGCCGGCCGCGCCGCGCCCGTTGAGCAGGCGGACGATGGAAACGGCCTTGGCGACCGCCGGCACGAGCGGCGCGCGCGGCGCCCCGGCGGCGACGTCCTTGCCCGGCCTCGCCGGTCCACGCTTCGCTGCAGCCCGCCTCGACGGGCCCCTGTTCGCTGCCATCGGCATCGCGCTTGACATCCTCCCGACACGGCTCGTCTAATCCTACTGGGAGAAAACCGTCCTGTATACAGGACAGACAAGGGGGAACGCATGATCAGGAAGTCCGCCTCGGCCCTCGCCGGCCTGGCGCTCGCCGCGTCGCTCGCCGCCGGCGCGCAGGCCCAGACGACGCTCAAGTTCGGGCACATCGTCGGCACCGACCACGCCATCCATGTCGGCGCCCTGGCGATGGCCGACCATGTCGGCAGGTGCAGCTCCGGCGCGGTGAAGATCGACATCTTCCCCGGCGGCCAGCTCGGCAACGAGGGCGCGCTGATCGACCAGACGAAGCTCGGCGCCGTCGACTTCGCCAATTCCGGCGCCGCCTTCCTGTCGCGCAACCTGCCGCAGCTCGGGATCTCCTCGCTGCCCTACGCCTTCCGCGACCGCGACCACGCGATCGCCTATGCCGGCAGCCCCGTCCTGCGCGGCCTGATGGACGACTGGGAGAAGGCCAGCGGCCAGACCCTGCTCGGCGCCTACTACGCGGGCGCCTTCCACATCTACGCCCAGGACGGCTTCGCCACGCCCGACAGCCTCAAGGGCCGGAAGATCCGCGTGCCCGACGCGCCGTCCTGGATGGTGTTCTACAAGGCCGTCGGCGCGAACCCGACGCCGATGGCGCTGGGCGAGGTCTATCTCGGCCTGCGCCAGGGCGTGATCGACGGCGCCAACCTTCCGCTGGGCGTCGGCTTCAGCCTGAAGATGCACGAGGTGAGCAAGGTCATCACCATGACCTTCCACCAGATGGAGGTCGCGATGCTGGTCACCGGCCAGCACCTCAAGCGCCGCCTGTCCCCGCAGCACTGGGCCTGCGTCGAGTCCGGCGGCAAGGTCTACGCCGACGCCGCGGGCAAGGAGACCGTCCGCGCCGAGGACGCGCTGCGCAAGGAGATGACCGACAAGAACATGATCCGCTTCGTCGACGTCGACCTCGCCGCCTACCAGAAGGCGACCGCGTCGGTGTTCGACGAGCGCATCAAGGCGGGCGAGTTCACGCAGGCCCTGCTCGACTCCATCCGCGCCATAAAGTGAAGGCGGGCGCCCGGCCCGCCGCGCGCGGGCCGGGCGCGACCTCGATGTCGGACAGGGACGAGCGCTCCTTCCTGCGGCGGGTCGTCGACTTCCCGGTCGAGGACGTGCTGGGCGTCGTGGCGCTGCTCGCGGCCTTCGTGGTGATGTCGGTGCAGGTCTTCCTGCGCTACGTCATGAACGACAGCCTCATCTGGTCCGAGGAGGCGGCACGCTACCTCCTCGTCGCCATCGCCTTCCTCGGCTGCGCGACCGGCTGCCGCAAGGCCTGCCACATCCGCATCGACGCCATCGACCTCGTCCTGGGCGAGCGGACCCGCAGGGCACTCGCCTGGGCCGTCGATGCCGTCGTGCTCTTCTACGTCGCCTACGTGGCCTGGCTCGCCATCGAGATCATCCCCGTGCTCGGGCGCCAGCCCAGCACCGCGATGCGCCTTCCCATGGCGGTCCCCTATGGCGTGATCGCCTTCGGCTTCGCCCTCGCGGCGCTGCGCGTCGTGCTCGCGCGGCTTCCCGGCGCGCGCAGGGAGTGAGGCCATGACCGTCCTGTTCCTCGCCTTCCTCGCGCTGCTGCTCCTCGGCGTGCCGGTCTTCGCCGCGACGGCGCTCTCCGCGATCCTCTACATTTGGATCAACGGCCTGCCGCCGCTGATCGTCGTGCAGCAGCTCTTCGACTCGCTCGACAAGTTCCCGCTGCTCGCGGTGCCCTTCTTCGTCCTCGCCGGCAACCTGATGAACAGCTCGGGGATCACCGACCGGCTCTACACCTTCGCGCACAGCCTCTGCGGCCATGTCACCGGGGGCCTCGGCCACGTGAACATCCTCGGGAGCTTCATCTTCTCGGGCATGAGCGGCACGGCGATGGCCGACGCGGCCGGGGTCGGCACGATCGAGCTCAAGGCGATGCGCGACCAGGGCTATGACGACGAATTCGCCGTCGGCATCACCGCAGCTTCGTCGACGATGGGACCGATCATCCCGCCCAGCCTGCCGATGATCCTCTACGCGATCACCGCCAACGCGTCTGTCGGTGCGCTCTTCATCGCGGGGATCGTGCCGGGCGTACTCATGGCGATCGCGCTGCACACCCATGTCTATGTCGTTGCCAAGCGGAAGGGATATCCCCGCGCCGTGCGCGCGAGCCTCGGCCAGATGTTCCGCGCCTTCCTGCGCGCGATCCCCGTCCTGGCGGCGCCCGGCATCATCCTGGGCGGCATCCTGCTCGGTGTCTTCACGCCTACGGAAGCCGCCGTCATCGCCTGCCTCTACGCCCTGCTGGTCGGCTTCGTCGTCTACCGCACGATGACGCCACGCCAGTTCCTGGCGGAGTTGCGAAACACCTTCGAGACCACCGCGGTGGTCATGGTCATGACCGCCGGCGCCATGCTCTTCGGCTGGGTACTCGTGCGCGAGAACTTCGCGACCAGCTTCGTTTCGTTCATGCTGTCCTTCGCGAGCGAGCCCTGGCAGTGCATGCTCGTGCTCAACGTCGCGCTGCTGATCTGCGGCATGTTCATGGACCCCCTGCCCATCCTGCTGATCTTCACGCCGCTGGTGATGCCCGTGCTCAAGGCCTTCGCGATCGACCCCGTGCAGTTCGGCGTGGTCATGGTCCTGAACCTGATGATCGGCATGATGACGCCGCCGATCGGCGCGCTGTGCTTCGTGCTCGCGCGCATATCGGGGCTGCCGCTGGCGCGCGTCTTCCGCGCCTGCGTCCCCTACTACCTGCCGCTTGGCGTCGTGCTGGTGCTGATCTCGGTCTTCCCGCAGCTCACGCTCTTCCTGCCGCGGCTCTTCCTCGGTTGAGGCCTGCCTTGCCAGACGCACGCATCGGGGCCGACGCGCTCCGCGACCATGTCGCCGCCATCTTCGCCGCCGCCGGGAACCCGGCCGGCCATGCGCGGACCATCGCCGCCCACCTCGTGGACTCGAACCTCGCGGGGCACGAATCGCACGGCGTGGTGCGCGTGCCGCTCTACCTCGAATGGCAGGCCGCGGGCCGCGTCGTCCCCGGCCGCGCGGGCTTCGTCGCCTCCGACGCCGGCGCGGTCGCGACGATCGACGGCGAGTTCGGCTATGGCCAGGTCGTCGGCGAGACCATGGTCGAGGAGGGCGCCGCGCGCGCCGCTCGCCACGGCGCCGCGATCATCGCCCTGCGCCATGCCGGCCATCTCGGCCGCATCGGCGGCTGGGCGGAGATGGCCGCGGCGCGCGGCCTCGTCTCGCTGTTCTTCGTCAATTCGCCCGGGCGCGGCGGCATCCAGGTCGCGCCGGCCGGCGGCCGCGAGCGCCGACTCGCCCCGAACCCGCTGGCCATCGGCGTGCCGCGCCGCGACGGGCCGCCGCTCGTCCTCGACATCACGACCTCGGTGGTCCCCGAGGGCAAGGTGCGCGTGGCGCTCAACCGCGGCGCGGAGCTGCCCGAGGGCGCGATCGTCGATTCCGAGGGCAGGCCGAGCCGCGACCCGCGCGCCTATTACGGCCCGCCCGCCGGCGCGCTGCTGCCCATCGCCGGGCACAAGGGCGCCGGCCTGTGCATGATGGTCGACCTGCTTGCAGGCGCGCTGACCGGCGGCGGCTGCAGCGATCCGCGCGTCGACGGCAAGGGCAACAACATGCTCGCCGTCTTCCTTGCCCCGGACCGCCTGGCGGGCGGCGAGGCGCTGCGCGACGACGCGCGCGACCTCGCGCTGTGGATGAAGAGCGCGGCGCCGCTGCGCGCGGGCGACGAGATCCTGGTCCCGGGCGAGCTCGAGGCGCGGCACCGGGCGGAGCGGCTCGCGCATGGCGTGCCGCTGGATGCCGAGACGCTGCGCCAGGTCGCCGCCGCCGCGGCCGCGCAGGGCGTGCCGCCGCTCGCGGCGTGAGGATGGAGGGACGGACATGGCATCGAAGCGCGCGCTCGAGGTGAAGGAGAAGCTCCGCCGGGGCGAGGTCGTCTACAGCGCCTGGCTGACCTTCAACGACGTGGGCGTCGCCGAGGTGCTGGCGGGCTCCGGATTCGACATCATCCTGGTCGACACCGAGCACACCTCGATCACCCTCGAGAACCTGCACCACTGCCTCGCGGCGATGAAGGCCTGGGACCCGGTGACCATCGTGCGCGTGCCGGGCCACGATCCCTCGGGCATCAAGCGCGTGCTCGACATCGGCGCCGATGGCGTGATCGGGCCCATGACGATGGACGCCGAGCAATGCGCGCGGCTCGTCGCCTCGTGCAAGTACGCGCCGGCCGGGCGCCGCGGCTTCGGGCCGCGCCGCGCCAGCGACTATTTCCGCGACATGTCGGGCTACATCGCCAATACCGACGCGGCGACCTTCGTCATCCCGCAGATCGAGCATGTCGAGGCCGCCGGGCGCGCGCTCGAGATCGCCTCGGTGCCGGGCGTCGACGCGCTCTGCCTCGGCCCGATGGACATGTCGGCGACGGCGGGGCTGCTTGGCCAGCTCGAGCACCCGACCATGCTGGCGGCGATGGACAAGGTCTTCGACGCGGCGCGCGCGACGAAGCTTGCCGTGTGCATGGGGTTCTACCTGCCGCCGGAGCAGCAGCCGAGATGGGTGGCGAAGGGCGCGCGGCTCGTGATCGCCGCCGACGACCTCGCCAACCTGCGCAACGGCGTGTCGCGCGACCTCGCCGAGGCCCGCCGGCTGCTCGCGCGCTGAGGCGCGGGCGGCCGGCGGCCCCGCCGCGCCTCAGGAGGCGAGGATCTTCTTCACCGTGGCGTGGAGCCCCGGCGTCCAGTTGGGGATCGCCGAGTAGACGCTCTCGGTCGCCTTCTGGAGCGCGTCCATGTTCAGGTCGCCGACGATCGTCAATCCGGCCTCCTGGAACTTCTTCACGAGGTCGGCCTGCACCGCCTGCGTGCGCTCCGTCATGAAGTCGCCGGCCGCCAGGGATTCCTCCTGGATGATCGTGCGCATGTCGGCGGGGATGCGCTGCCACACGCGCTCGTTCACGACCCAGCCAACCCAGGACAGGAAGTGCCCGGTCAGCGAGATGACCTTCCGGGTCTCGTGCAGCTTCATGCCCCAGAGCGAGGCGAGCGGCGCCTCGACGGCGTCGGCGACGCCCTGCTGCATGGCGCTGTAGATCTCCGGCCAGGGGATCGTGACCGGGCGCGTGCCCAGCGCCTTGAAGGTTTCCAGCCACATCAGCGTCGGCGGCACGCGGAAGGCGACGCCCTTGAAGTCGTCGGGCGAGCGCAGCGGCTTGTTGGCGAGCGAGTGGCGCGCGCCGAAGAAGCCGTTGAGCGTCAGCACGCGCATGGACTGCTCGCGCTGCCCCTTCGCGTTGAGGTCTGCGTACCACTGGCTCGCGAGGATCTTCTTGAACTCGCCGGGCTCCTTCAGGAGGTAGGGCCCGTTGAGCACGCCGAAATCGGGCACGAAGTCACCGATGCCGCTGGGATCGGTCAGGATCACCACGTTGGCGCCCTGCTTCATCAGCTCGTGCATCTCCTTGTTGCCGCCGAGCTGGCCCTGCGGGAAGACCTCCATCTTCACGCGGCCCTGGCTGCGCGCGTTGACGCGATCGGCGAAGCGCA
>JBEGVV010000152.1:0-13135 GCA_041178225.1 Pseudomonadota bacterium
CCCTCCCATCCGCGCTGCGCGCGGACGGGAGGGGAGTCGGGGCGGGCCATCCGCGCTGCGCGCGGACAGGAGGGGAGTGGGTCCGGGTCCTCCGCGCTGCGCGCGGACGGGGGGCGGGAACATCGGGCTCCTCCCCCGTTCGCGCGGCAGCGCGGATGGGAGAGGTGGCGCGCGCCGAAAGGCGCGCGGCGGAGGGGGCATTCGCGCCTTTCGCGCCCCTACGACCAGCCGGCGTCGACGACGAAGTTCTGCGCGGTGCACATGCGGCTGTCGTCGGCGGCGAGCCAGAGGACCATGCGCGCGATGTCGGGCGGGTACAGCTTGTCCTTGATGCACTGGTTCTCGCGGATCTGGCGCTCGCCATCCGCGTCGAGCCAGAGCCGCACCTGGCGCTCCGTCATCACCCAGCCCGGCACGACGGTGTTCACGCGGATGTGGTCCGGGCCGAAGTCGCGCGCGAGGCCGCGCGTCAGGCCGTGCACCGCGGCCTTCGCGGCGGTGTAGGCCGGGTAGCCGCCCTCGCCGTTCATCCAGCTGACCGAACCGAAGTTCACGATCGAGCCGCCGCCCGCCTCCTTCATCTGCGCGATCGCGGCCTGCGCGGCGAAGAACTGGTGGCGCAGGTTCACCGCCATGCGGTCGTCCCAGTAGGGCACGCTCACCGCCTCCGCCTTGTGGCGGTCGTCGTTGGCGGCGTTGTTGACGAGCACGCGCAGCGGGCCATGCGCGGCGCGCGCGCCCTCGATCGCCGCCTGCAGCGCGGGGATGTCGCGCAGGTCGGCATGGACGAAGCGCGGTGCCGGCGCGCCGCTCGCCGCGATGCGCGCGACCAGCGCCTCGGAGGCCTCCTTCGCCAGGTCGACGAAGGTCACGCGCGCACCCTGCGCGCAGAAATGCTCGACGATGCTCTCGCCGATGCCCGAGCCGCCGCCGGTCACGAAGACGGGCCGGTCGCGAAGGCTCGGATAGATTGCGAATGCGTCCTGCGCCACGTCATGTCCCCCTTGCATCGCGCGATGCGCTAGCCTCGCGCCGCGCCCGCGCGAGGGTCAAGCGAGGCGCAGGAGCGATGCATGACGACCACCATCCGCCTGAAGGCCGGCGGGCAGCGCCTCGAGCTCGTGCCCGCCATCGGCGGCAGCATCGCCGCCTTCTTCGCCCAGACGCCGCGCGGCCGCGTCGACTGGATGCGCCCGATGCCGGAGGCCGCGCGCGCGGCGGGCGACGTGCTGGAGGCGGCATGCTTCCCGCTCTTCCCCTTCTCCAACCGCATCCGTGGCAAGTCCTTCGCCTTCGAGGGACGCGCGGTGCGCATGGAGCATCGCTACGACAACGCCGAGCACGGCCATGGCTGGCTGTCGCCCTGGCAGGCGACCGGGGTGGACGAGGCGCGCGCGACGCTCGTGCTCGACCGGCCGGCGAGCGCGGACTGGCCCTTCGCCTATCGCGCGAGGCAGGAATTCACGCTCCATCCCGACCGCCTCGAGGTCCGCATCGCCATCGCCAACACGGGCGCCATCCGAATGCCCGCGGGCATGGGCATCCACCCCTATTTCCCCCGGACGCCGCGGACCGTGCTCCGCGCCGGCGTCGCCTCGATGTGGGAGACCGACGCGGAGGTGCTGCCGACCATGCTCGCGCCGGTCGCGCCGCCGCGCGATCCGCGCCCTGGCCTCGCGGTCGACGAGGTCGCGCTCGACAACTGCTTCGCGGGCTGGGACGGGCGCGCGGAGATCGACTGGCCGGAGCGCGGGGCGCGCCTGTCGATGCGCGCCGAGGGACCGCTCGGCTTCCTCGTCGTCTACACGCCGACGGGCGAGCCGTATTTCTGCGCCGAGCCCGTGAGCAACGCCACCGACGCCTTCAACCTCGCCACCGCCGGCCGCGGCGACACCGGCATGATCGTGCTGGCGCCGGGCGGGGAGGCAAGCGCGCGCGTGTCCTTCGTGCCCCGCGAGGACGCCTGAACCCATCTCGGCGCGGCCCGATTTCGCGTTGCCGGCAGGCGCCGGGGCGGCCAATCTGCGCGGCATGAAGTTCTCCTTCCTCTCGCTCGCGCGCCAGGCGCTCGGCGGCCATGGCGGCTGGCCCGCGCAGTGGCGGATGCCGGAGCCCAGGCAGGCCTACGACGCGATCGTGCTGGGCGCGGGCGGCCATGGCCTTGCCACCGCCTACTACCTCGCCGCCGAGCACGGCATGCGGAACATCGCCGTGCTCGAGAAAGGCTGGCTGGGCGGTGGCAACACCGGCCGCAACACCACGATCATCCGCTCGAACTACCTGTGGGAGGAGAGCGAGGCGATCTACGAGCACGCGGTGAAGCTCTGGGAGACGCTCTCGCAGGAGCTGAACTACAACGTCATGTACTCGCCGCGCGGCGTGATGATGCTCGCGCACACGATCCACGACGTGCAGGTGTTCAAGCGCCATGTCCACGCCAACCGGCTGGCGGGCATCGACAACGAGTGGCTGACGCCGGGCCAGGCGAAGGAATTCTGCCCGCCGCTCAACATCGCGCCGGGCATGCGCTACCCGATCCTCGGCGCGGCGCTGCAGCGGCGCGGCGGCACGGCGCGCCACGACGCCGTGGCCTGGGGCTATGCGCGCGCGGCCGACCGGCTGGGCGTCGACATCATCCAGAACTGCGAGGTGACGGGCATCAGGCGGGACGCCGCGGGCGCGGTCGCGGGCGTGGAGACCACGCGCGGCTTCATCGCCACGCGCCGGCTGGGCGTCGTCGCGGCCGGCCACACCAGCGTCGTGATGGCGATGGCGGGCGTGCGCATGCCGCTGGAGAGCTACCCGCTGCAGGCGCTGGTCTCCGAGCCGATCAAGCCCGCCATGCCCTGCGTCGTGATGTCGAACACGATCCACGCCTACATCTCGCAGTCCGACAAGGGCGAGCTCGTGATCGGCGCGGGCACCGACGTCTACACCTCCTACAGCCAGACGGGCGCGCTGCACGTCACGACGCACACGCTCGACGCGATCTGCGAGCTCTTCCCGGACTTCCGGCGCGTGCGGATGCTGCGCAACTGGGGCGGCATCGTCGACGTGACGCCCGACCGCTCGCCGATCATCGGCACGACGCCGGTGCCCGGGCTGTTCGTCAATTGCGGCTGGGGCACGGGCGGGTTCAAGGCGACGCCGGGCTCGGGCCATGTCTTCGCCGCCACGATCGCGCGCGGCGAGCCGCATCCGATCGCCGCGCCCTTCTCGCTCGACCGGTTCCGCACCGGACGGCTGATCGACGAGGCCGCCGCGGCGGCCGTCGCGCATTGAGGACGCCATGCTGCTGATCAGGTGCCCGCATTGCGGCGAGAGGCCGGAGATCGAGTTCCGCCACGGCGGCGAGGCGCATGTCGCGCGCCCCGCCGATCCAGCGTCGATGGACGACGAGGGCTGGGCCGGGTTCCTCTACATGCGAGCCAACCCGAAGGGCTGGCATTTCGAGCGCTGGCGGCACGAGCATGGCTGCGGGCGCTTCTTCAACGCCGTGCGCCATACCGTCAGCGACCGCATCGTGCTGACCTATCGCAGCGGCGAGAAGAAGCCCGACCTCGCCACGATCCCGGGGACGGACCGGCCATGAGCGAGGCCTTCCGCACCGCCTCGGGCGGCCGCATCGACAGGTCGCGGCAGCTCTCCTTCCGCTTCGACGGGCGGCGCATGACCGGCCGCGCGGGCGACACGCTTGCCTCGGCGCTGCTCGCCAACGGCGTCCACCTGGTCGGGCGCTCGTTCAAGTACCACCGCCCGCGCGGCATCCTCGCCGCGGGCGCCGAGGAGCCCAACGCGCTGGTCGGCGTCGACCGCGGGCCGGGGCGCTACGCGCCCAACCTGCGCGCGACCCAGGTCGAACTCCACGACGGACTGTCCGCGGAGAGCCAGAACCGCTTTCCCTCGCTGCGGCTCGACGTCGCCGCGCTCGCCGACCTCGCCGCGCCGCTGATCCCCGCGGGCTTCTACTACAAGACCTTCATGTGGCCGGCCTCCTGGTGGGCAAGGCTCTACGAGCCGCGCATCCGCGCGGCGGCGGGCCTCGGTCGCGCGCCCTCGGGCAGCGATCCCGACCGCTACGCGCAGCGCTACGCGCATTGCGAGACCCTGGTCGTCGGCGCCGGCCCGGCAGGCATCGCCGCCGCGCTCGAGGCCGCCGCGCGCGGCGGGCGCGTCATCCTCTGCGACGAGCAGGCCGAGCCGGGTGGCAGCCTGCTCTCCGAGACGCGCGCGACGATCGACGGCAGGCCGGCGCAGGAATGGCTCGCCTGGGCGCTTGGCGAACTCGCCGCCAACCCGCGCGTGACGATCCTGCCGCGCACCACGGCCTTCGGGTACTTCGCGCAGAACCTGGTCGCGCTGGCCGAGCGCGTCGCCGACCACCTCGCCGCGCCGGACCCGAACCTGCCGCGCGAGCGCCTCTGGCAGGTCCGCGCGCGCGAGGTCGTGCTCGCGACCGGCGCCATCGAGCGCCCGCTCGTCTTCCCGGAGAACGACCGTCCGGGGATCATGCTCGCCGACGCGGCGCGCACCTACCTCGCGCGCTACGGCGTGAAGCCCGGCTGCCGCGCGCTGGTCTTCGCCGCGCATGACGACGCCTACGGCGCGGCGCTCGAGCTCGCCGCGGCGGGGATGGAGATCGCGATGATCGCCGACCTGCGGCGCGCGGCGGAGGGCGAGCTTCCCCGCCTCGCGCGCGAGGCGGGCATCGAGGTGCGCACCGGCGCCACCGTCGTCGGCACGCGCGGCAGGCTGCGGATCCACGAGGCGCATGTCGGCAATCTCGACGCCGATGGCGGGATCCGCGGCGTCGACGTCGTCTCCTGCGACACGCTGCTGATGTCGGGAGGCTGGACGCCGAGCGTCCACCTGCATTCGCAGTCGCGCGGCAGGCTCGCCTGGCGCGAGGACATGCAGGCCTTCCTGCCCGATGGCACGCCGCAGGCCTGCCGCTCGGCGGGCGCCTGCGCGGGCGCCTTCGGGCTGCGGGCGGCGCTGGGCCCGCGCCATCGCGTGGAGGGCGACCCCGCGCGAGGCGGCGGCTTCGCGGGCGCCGTGCCGCATGACCGCTCGCCGGCGCGCGCGCGCGCCTTCGTCGACTTCCAGAACGACGTCACGGCGAAGGACCTCGGCCTCGCGCTGCGCGAGGGCTTCCGCTCGATCGAGCACGTCAAGCGCTACACCACCAACGGCATGGCGACCGACCAGGGCAAGACGTCGAACGTCAACGCGCTCGCCATCGTCGCGGCCGCGAGCGGGCGCACGGTTCCGGAGGTCGGGCTCACGACGTTCCGCCAGCCCTACACGCCCGTGACCTTCGGGACGCTGGCGGGCATGTCGCGCGGCCAGCTCTTCGATCCCGTGCGCACCACGCCGATCCATGGCTGGGCCGAGGCCGCGGGCGCGGTGTTCGAGGACGTCGGCCAGTGGAAGCGCGCGCATCATTTCCCGCGCCCCGGCGAGGACATGCACGCGGCCGTCGCGCGCGAGTGCCGCGCGGTGCGCGCCAGCGCAGGCATCTTCGACGCCTCGACGCTGGGCAAGATCGAGGTCGTCGGGCGCGACGCGGCGGAGTTCCTCGAGCGCATCTACGTCAATGCGTTCAGCAGGCTCGAGCCCGGGCGCTGCCGCTACGGGATCCTGCTCAACGAGGCCGGCTTCGTGATCGACGATGGCGTCATCGGCCGCATCGCGCAGGACGTGTTCCACGTCACCACCACGACGGGCGGCGCGGCGCGCGTGCTCGCCATGATGGAGGACTACCTCCAGACCGAGTGGCCCGGGCTCGAGGCCTGGCTCACCTCGACGACCGAGCAATGGGCGACGATCGCGGTCCAGGGGCCGCGCGCGCGCGACATCCTGGCGCCGCTGGTCGAGGGCATCGACGTCTCGCGCGAGGCCTTCCCGCACATGGCCGTGCGCGAGGGCCGCGTGGCCGGCGCGCGCGCGCGGCTCTTCCGCGTCAGCTTCACGGGCGAGCTCGGCTTCGAGGTCAACGTGCCGGCAAGCCAGGGCCGCGCGACCTGGGAGGCGATCTGGGAGCAGGCGCGCCGCCACGACGCGGTCGCCTACGGCACCGAGGCGATGCACGTGCTGCGCGCCGAGAAGGGCTACATCATCGTCGGCCAGGAGACCGACGGCACCGTGGTGCCCGACGACCTCGGCCTCGGCTGGGCGATCGGCAAGGCCAAGCGCGACTTCGTCGGCAAGCGTTCGCTGTCGCGGCCGGACATCGTCGCGCCTGGCCGCAGGCAACTCGTTGGCCTGCTCACGCGCGACGGGCGCACGCTGCTCGAGGAGGGCGCGCAGGTGGTCGCGATGCCCGACCCGCCGCCCGGCACGGCGGCGCTTGGCCACGTGACCTCCTCCTATCCCAGCGTGGCCGCTGGCCGGCCGATCGCGCTCGCCCTCGTCGCCGGCGGCCGCGCACGCAAGGGCGAGGTGCTGCACGTGCCGATGCCCGGCGGCGCCATCGCGGTCGAGGTCGTCGATCCCGTCTTCCACGACCCGAAGGGGAGCCGCCTCGATGGCTGATCCGCTCGACGGCCGCGCGCGGCTCGACCTGCATGGGCGCCTGCTGCTCGCGCCCTGCGCCCCTGCGGCGCGCTTCGTGCTGCGGGGCGCCGCAGACGTCGCAGCGCGCGCCGGCGACGCCTTCGGCGCCGTGCCGTCGCTGGAGGCCTGCCGCGCCTCGACCGCGGGCGAGCGCGCGGCGCTCTGGCTCGGCCCGGACGAATGGCTCCTGCTCGCGCCGCGCGCCGAGGAGGACGCGGCGGAGGATGCGCTGCGCCGCGCGCTCGACGGCGCGCCGCATTCGCTGGTGCGCGTCTCCGACCGCCATGCCGCGCTGACGGCGAGCGGGCCGCGCGCTGGGGCGCTGCTCGCCACGGGCTGCCCGCTCGACCTCGACGACGCCGCCTTCCCCGAGGGCATGTGCACGCGCACGCTGCTCGGCAAGGCCGAGATCGTGCTCTGGCGCCATCGCCCCGCGAGCTTCCGGATCGAGGTCCGGCGCTCCTTCGCCGCCTATGCCTGGGACTTCCTCCAGGAGGCGGCGCGCGAGCACGCCATCCCCTGAGGCGCGCGGCGACTCACAGGCCGAGATAGCTGCGCCGCAGCGCCGGGTCGCGCGCGAGCTCGGCCGCCGGGCCGGAGAGCGCGATCGCGCCATGCTCGAGCACGTAGGCGCGATGCGCGATGGCAAGCGACTGCACGACGTTCTGCTCGACGAGCAGGACCGACAGCCCGTCCGCGTTGAGCCGCCCGACCAGCGCGAACATCTCCTCCACCAGCAGAGGCGAGAGCCCGAGCGACGGTTCGTCGAGGATCAGCAGCCGCGGCTCGCCCATCAGCCCGCGCCCGATCGCGAGCATCTGCTGCTCGCCGCCCGAGAGCGTGCCCGCGGCCTGGCGCGCGCGCTCGCCCAGGCGCGGGAAGATCGACACGACGCGCTCGAGGTTGCGCGACCGCGCGGCGCGGCCGCGGCGATAGCTGCCGAGCTCGAGGTTCTCGCGCACCGAGAGGTCGGGGAAGACGCGCCGCCCCTCGGGCACGTGGACGAGGCCGGCCTCGACGATGCGCGTGGGCGCCGCGCCGGCGATCTCCTCGCCGAGGAAGCGGATCGAACCCGCGAAGGGCCGGTAGATGCCTGAGAGGTTGTTGTTGAGCGTCGACTTGCCCGCGCCGTTGCTGCCGAGCAGCGCCACGACCTCGCCCGCGCGCAGCTCGAGGTCGACGCCGCGCAGCACCTCGACCGCGCCATAGCCCGCGCGCAGGCCGCGCACCTCGAGGATCGGCGTGCCGGCGTCAGCCACCGCCGCCTCCACCCGCCAGCCGCGCCGCCGCGCCATGCCCGAGATAGGCCTCCACCACCGCCGGGTCGGCCGCGATCGCCGCGGGCGTGCCGCGCGCGATGATGCGGCCCTGGTTGAGGACATGGACATGCTCGGCGAGGCTGACCACCGCCTGCATCACGTGCTCGATCAGCAGGATGGTGACGCCGCCGTCGCGGATCGACCGCACCACGCCCACGATCTCCGCCACCTCGGTCGGGTTGAGCCCCGCCATCACCTCGTCGAGCAGCAGCAGCCGCGGAGAGGTGGCGAGCGCGCGGGCGAGCTCGAGACGCTTGCGACCCGCGACCGTGAGGTCGCCCGCGCGCATGTCGAGCATCGCGCCCATGCCGACGGCGCGCGCGACGCGCTCGGCCGCCGCCTCGGCCTCGGCGCGGCGCGCGTGGCGCAGCCAGGCGCCGACCATGACGTTCTCGCGCACGCTCAGCCGCGCGAAGGGCTGCGTGATCTGGAACGTGCGCACCATGCCCGCGCGCGCGACGACATGCGGCGCGCGACCGGTGACGTCCTCGCCCGCGAAGCGCACCGAGCCCGCGTCGGGCCTGACGAAGCCGGCGATGGCCGCGAAGCAGGTCGTCTTGCCCGCGCCGTTGGGCCCGATCAGCGCCACGATCGCGCCTTCCGGCACGTCGAGGTCGACGCCATCGACCGCCTTCAGCCCGCCGAAGGCCCGCGTCAGGCCGCGCACCTCAAGCATCGCGGCCTCCCCGTCGGGCCGTGCGCCGGGCAAAGAGGCCGATCAGCCCGTCTGGCAGACGCGCGACGATGGCCACGAGGATGATGCCGTAGACGACGAGGCCGAGGCCCTGCGCGCTGGTGAGCGCGCGCGTCGCCTCGCCCACGAAGCCGAGCGCGATCGCGCCGACCAGCGGCCCGAACACCGTGCCCGCGCCGCCGATCATGCTGACGAGCAGCATCTCCACGGACTTCTCGACCCCGAAGGCGATGGTCGGGTCGATGTAGAGGTATTTCTGCGCGTAGAACGTGCCGCCCGCGCCGGCCATCGCGCCGGAGATCCCCATGCACAGGGTCTTCGCGCGCAGCACGTCGATGCCGAGCGCGCGCGCGGCGTCCTCGTTCTCGCGGATCGCGGCGAGCTGCGCGCCGAAGCGCGAGCGGCGCAGCCACCACGCGATCGCGAGCGAGGCCGCCACCAGCGCGAGGGCGATGTAGTAGAACGAGGCGGGACCGCTGAACTGGAAGTTCGCGGCGCGCGCGTCGGCCTTGATCAGGATGCCGAGGCCGCCGCGGGTGAACTCCGCGGAATTGGCGAGGATGCGGAACACCTCGGCGAAGGCGAGGGTGACGAGCGCGAAGTAGGAGCCGCGCAGCCCGGCGCGGAAGGCGAGCGCGCCGATCCCGAGCCCGACCGCGCCGCCCGCGAGCGCCGCCACCGGCCAGGCGAGCCACGGGTTCCAGCCCCAGGTGGCGTGCAGGATCGTCGAGGCATAGGCACCGGTGCCGAAGAACACGACATGGCCGAAGGAGGTCTGGCCCGCGAAGCCGCCGGCGATGTTCCATGCCTGCCCGAGGAAGGCCGTGAACAGGATCATCACCGCGACATTGACCGCGTAGTTCGACGGCAGGACGAGCGGCAGCGCGAGCGCGGCGACGGCGCCCAGCGCGAGCAGGAGGCGCGCGCGCGCGCTCACCGCCGCGCCCCGAACAGGCCGGTCGGTCGCAGCAGCAGCACCAGGATGAAGGCGAGCGAGATGCCGATCTGGCCGAGCTGCTCGCCCAGCAGCAGCCCGCCGAGCGACTCGATCACGCCGATGGCGAAGCCGCCGGCGAGCGCGCCGGGGAAGCTGCCCATGCCGCCGAGCACCACGGTGGTGAAGGCGATGAGGACGAAGGCGTGGCCCGAGCTGGGCGAGACGTAGAAGCTCGGCATGAGCAGGCAGGCCGCTGCGCCGAGGCAGGCGATGCCGATGCCATAGGACACCGCGAAGACATGGTCGACGTCGATGCCGACCAGCCGCGCGCCCTGCCTTTCCTTCGCGACCGCGCGGATCGCCTTGCCGGTGTCGCTGCGCGCCATCCACAGGCCGAGCGCCGCGCAGATCGCGAGCGCCGCGACGAAGGCGATGACCTTCGCGCGCGGCAGGAACAACGGGCCAAACTCGACCATGCGCTGGGCATGCGCGACGTCGATCGTCTGGGTGTCGCCGGTGAACAGGAACAGCGCGAGGTTGTCGATGACGATCGACAGCCCGAGCGTGATCAGCAGGATGTTCTCGTCCTTGCCGTGCGCGAAGCGGCCGACCACGCCGCGATAGAGCGCGTAGCCCAGCACGAAGGCGCCACCACCGACGATGGGCAGCGCGGCATAGGGATCGACGCCCGCCTTCGCGAACAGGAAGTAGGTCGCGTACATGGCGAGCATCAGCAGGCTGCCATGCGCGAAGTTCACGATGTGCAGCACGCCGTAGATCAGCGTCAGCCCGACCGCCACGAGCACGTAGACGGCGCCCGCGGCGAGGCCGTTGACGATCCCGGCGAGGAGGATGTCGAAGCTGGGCATTGGTCGCGCGGAAGCGGGCGCCTTGGGGTGGATGCGCGCGCCGGCCCCGGGGGGACGGACCGGCGCGCGCGCCCGTCAGCCGAACTTCGGCTTCGGGAAGACGGCCTTCGCGGAGGCGAACTGCGCCGGGTACACGACCTCGATGTCGCCCTTGAGGACCTGCAGCGCCGCCGCCTCGCCGCCCTGGTTCTGGCCGTCGACGAAGCGCGTCGGCCCGTAGGGCATGAAGTGGTCGGCCCAGGTCGAGGACGCGAGGGCAGCGGTGAGCTTCTCCTTGTCGGCCGAACCCGCGCGCTCGAGCGCGTCGGCGATCAGCCTCACCGCGTTGTAGGCGAGGTAGACCTCGAAGGTGAAGAGCGTGCCGGTCGCCTCGACCTTGCGCTTCATCTCCTGCGCCTTCGGGTTGGTCGGCGCGAACCAGTGATTGTAGTCCATCATGTACTCGGCGACGTCCGGCAGGTCCTTGGCGAACTTGTAGTTGAAGCCGCCGCCGAGCACCGAGAACATGCCGGCGAGGTCGACCCGCTGCTGGTGCAGCGTGCGCGCGAGCAGGACGTATTCGTTCTGGTAGTTCGACATCATCAGCACGTCCGGCCGCAGCGAGCGGATGCGCAGCGCGACGTTGTCGAAGTTGCGCGTCGGGTTGTCGTGCTTGATGACTTCCTTGACCTCGATGTTGATTCCAGGGAGCCGGTCGGCGAGCAGCTTCGCGGTGCCGGTGCCGAACTCCGAGCTCTCGTGGACGATGACCGCGCTCCTGGCGACCTTGCCCGCGCCGCCATTGATGCCGTCCAGCGCCTTGATCGCCTCGTCGACGCACTTGCCGAAGCCGGGCTTGAGGCGGAAGACGTTCTTCAGCCCGCGCGTGGTGATGAGGTCGGACGCGCCGACATCGACCGCGTAGGGAATGCCGTACTTCGCGGCCGCCTGCGTCGTCGCGAGCACGACCGCGCTCTGGAAGCAGCCGACGATCGCGGCGACGCCCGCCTCGTTCATCTTCTCGACCTCGGCGACGCCGACCTCGACCTTGGCCTGCGTGTCGCCGAGCACCGCCTCGAGCCTGGCGCCGCCCATCGAGCGGATGCCGCCCGCGGCGTTGATCTCGTCGATGGCCATCTGGCCGCCGAGCCGGCCCTGCGCGCCGCTATAGGCGACGAAGCCGGTGACGGGATGGAGCAGCCCGATCCTGACCGGGCGCGCCTGCGCGCCGGCGATGGCGGGCGCGCCCAGCGCGCCGGCGAGGGCTGCGCCGCCCGCGAGGACGCGGCGGCGGGAGGCGATGGGTCCTTTGGTCGTCAGCATGGCGTTCCCCGATCGGTTCACGGGCGGCCCGCGCCGCCCCGGCGGACGGTACATAGCGCCACGCCCTAACCTGACAACCCGCATGGTCTTTGGGCGGGCGGGGCTGCCCGGCGCCGCCACTCCGCGAGGGCCGCGGACACCCGGCCGGCCACGCCCGCCCAGTCGCCGGGGACGGCCTGGCGGAAAAGCCGCGCCGATGGGTACCAGGGGCTGTCCTCGCGGCCGGCAAGCCAGCGCCAGTCCGGGTCGCGCGGCAGCAGCAGCCAGAGCGGCAGGCCGAGCGTCCCCGCGAGATGCGCGACCGCGGTGTCGACCGACAGGACGAGGTCGAGTTGCCCGAGCAGCGCCGCGGTATCCGCGAAGTCGCCGATTTCCGCGCCGAAATGCTCGACCCGCCCATCCGCGCGCAGCGCCGCCTCGTCGGCGGGGCGGATCTCCTGCTGGACGCTGATCCAGCGCATGCCGGCATCGAGCAGCGGCGCGAGGACCGCGAAGGGCATCGAGCGGTTGCGGTCGTTGGCGTGCGAGGGCCGCCCGCTCCAGGCGAGGCCGATGCGCGGGCGGCCGTCGCGCGGGCCCAGCCGCGCCGCCCAGGCCGCTTCCAGTTCCGGCGGCGCGCGCAGCGGCGCCGGGGGCGGGACGCTCCCGGGGGTCGTGCCGAAGGCGAGCGGCAGGCTCATCAGGGCGCAATGGAGGTCGAAGCCGCCCGCCGGCTCGCGCGCGCCGCCGGCCACCTCGACCTCCGGCCCGAGGGACCGCGCGAGGCGCAGCAGCGGCTCCTGCACCGCCAGCGTCACCCGCGCGCCGCGCGCGGCCAGCAGCGGCGCGTAGCGGCAGAACTGGATCGTGTCGCCGAAGCCCTGCTCCCAGTGCAGGAACACGCGCCGCCCCGCCAGGTCCCCAGCGCCCGTCCAGGCCGGTCGTCCAGGGAAGCGGTCGCCCGAGGGCTCGGAGGAGCGCTTGCGCCATTCCCATTCCCGCCAGCCCGCCTCCCAATCGCCGGCCAGCAGCATGAGCATCGCGCGGTTGCGCCGCGCGTCGGCAAGGCCGGGCTCGAGGGCGACCGCGCGGTCGCAGGCGTCGCGCGCCTCGGCAAGCCGGCCGAGGTCCCGCAGCGCGTTGGCGCGATTGGCATGGAAGGGGGCATTGCCGGGCGCGAGCGCGAGCGCGGCATCGACGGCCGCGAGCGCCTCCTCCGCGCGCCCGGTCGCGCGCAACGCCGAGGCGCGCGCGCCATGCGCCTCGGCCAAGCCGGGGGCGAGCGCCAGTGCCTCGTCCGCGGCGGCCAGTGCCGCGTCGTGGCGCCCCAGCGCGCCGAGCGCGAGCGCGAGGTTCGCGAGCGCCGGGACGTGGCGCGGGTCGATGGCGAGCGCGGCGCGATAGGCCTCCGCCGCGTCGGCCATGGCCTGCGCGGCCTGCAGCGCGACGCCAAGGCCGAAGCGCAGGCCGGCATCCGCGG
>JBEGVV010000153.1:0-2792 GCA_041178225.1 Pseudomonadota bacterium
CCGAGAACGGATTGCCCCGGCGCGGGCTCGCCTGGCGGTCCAGGTTCCAGCTTCCGCCCTTTCCTTCATGGCCCACGAGGCCCGAGGAGGCGAAGACGGTCGCACCGGTGGCATCGGCGAGCTTGGACATGAATTCGGCTCCTTCTTTTCCTGCGCCCGTACGACAGGACCACAGGCAGATATCGAGGATGGATCCGGCCCGCGGCCGGACGGCGCCCGCGAGGGCACCAAGGGAATCGGGGTCGAGCCGCGCGCCGCCGAGCGCGACCGCGCCGGGCTCGCCATGGCCAAGGACGTGGAGCGTGTCGAGGCCGGGCGACGCCAGCGCCGCGGCCATCTCGCCGAGGCCGTCATCACCCGCGCCGACCAGCCGCAGCGCGACGCCTGGCCGAAGCCCCGCGAGAAGGGCGTCGAGCCCATCGACGCCGGCATCGGCCACCAGGACCTCCGCCGGCTCCGGGAAGCGGGCGGCCGCGGCATCGGCCCGGCCCGGGTCCGTTGAGGCGGCAGCCTGTCGCTGGCGGAGGGGGGTCGCGCGTACCATGCCGCTACCCCACCGCCGTCAGGCGTTGCAGGTCGTCGAGAAAGGACAGCGTCGACGCGCTGTCCTGCACGAAGCTGCCGGGATCGATGTCGGCGACATCAAGCCCCTCGAACAGCACCGACACGGCATGCGGGCCGCCGGCGAGCGTGAGCTGCGCGCCCTCGGTGGTCTGGACGAGGGTGGGGCCGGATGCGCCATCCGCGATCGATCGCGACAGGTCGAGGAGATCGACCCCCGCCTCGAAGTCGGCGATGCGCAGCGTGACGTCGCCATCGCCACCGACGACGAAGCGATCCGCGCCCGAGCCCCCGGTCGCGTGCACGAGCCCGGCAAGCGCCACAAGCGTGTCGGAGCCGGCGTCGCCAAACAGCTGCGCGAACGCGGCCGCGGCCGCGCCATTGCCGGCCACCAGCACGTCGTCGCCGGCTTCGCCATGGATCCGGTCCTCGCCGCCGCCGCCGACCAGCGTGTCGCTGCCGAGCCCGCCAAGGAAGCTGTCCGCGGTCGCGCCGCCGCCGATCACGCGATCGGCATCCGCCGAGAGCTGGAGCGAGAAGCCCGCGGACGCATTCCCGGCGAGGCGATAGGCGAAGAGGATCGCGCCCGCGTCGCTGGCGAAGGCGAGGGTCTCGGCCTGGATGATGGCCGATTGGCCATCGCCATAGGAGACCCCGAAGACAGGCTGCGCCGGATCGACCAGGTCGAGGAACAGGGAGTCGAGGAAGGCGATGCGCTGGAAGGGCGACGCCGCGCCCGGCGGGAAGCCGGTGAGCGACGCGCGGAGCACCGCGACGTCGTCGCCCGCGCCGCCGACGAACATGTCCGCGGGCTCGGGATGGAGGAACACGTCGTTGCCGTTGCCGCCCGTGAAGGTCTGGTCGCCCGCCACGCCGACGAAGAGGTCGTTGGCGGCCGTGCCGGCGAGCTCGCCGTCGTCGGGCAGCGTGGAGACCGTCGTCGGGACCGTGATCGACAACGTCGCCTGGTCGGTCCCGCCGATCCCGTCGGACACGGTGTAGGTGAAGACATCCGGTCCGGAGACGGGCCCGGCATCGGCACGGACGGTATAGGTGTAGGCCCCGTCGGCACCCAGCACGAGGTCGCCATAGGCACCGCTGGTCACGCCGCCGACGATGCCGGCCGCCTGCCCGGTCGCGCCCTCCGCTCCGGCGCGCAGCTGCGTCACGGTAAGCGTGCCGTCCTTGCTGTCGAAGTCGCTGGAGGCGATCACGCTGCCGGTGGCGATCCACGACGCGCCGATCCGCAGCGCCACGCCGACGTCGTCCGCGGCCAGGGGCGCGACGTTGATGCCGTCGCCGAGCGTGAGCCCGGCATCGCGCAGCGCCTGCGCCTCCGCCTCGAGGATGGTGAAGCCCTGCCCGCCCTGCGCGACCAGCACGTCGATGCCGATGGCGCGCAGCGATGCGGCCCGCGCGGGAAGGGCGGCCAGTTCCGACTGGACGACGGCCAGGGAGACAGCGTCGGCCGCCAGGAAGGTCGCGCCCCTGGCGATGACCGCGTCGGCCTGCGCCAGCGAGACCGCCAGCGCGCCAGCCTCGACCAGCACGTCGCCGCTCGAGGCCGCGGCGATCGCCGCGTCGAGGCCCTGCCTCGCCTCGATGACGAGGTACCGCGCCACGGCCGCGTCGCCAGCCATCTGCTGCACGAACTCGACCCCCGAGAGCGCGTCGCTGCCATCGCTCGCGGAGCTGGCCCGAAGGGCACCGCCATCGCCGCGCAGGAAGGTGATCGCGCCACCAAGTCGGGCGATGTCCTCGCCATCCCCGCCGAGGAGGATGTCGTCGCCGCCGGCGCCAAGGAGCGTATCGTCGCCCGCGCCGCCCGAAAGCGTGTTGGCCTGCGCGTCGCCGGCAAGCTGGTCGGCGAACGAGGAGCCCAGGACATTGGCGATGTCGACCAGGACATCGGTGCCCGCGCCGCCGCTCGCCGTGCCGGCAGCAAGATCGACGCGCACGGCCGCCGCGGCACCGGCATAGGACGCCCAGTCGGCACCCGCGCCGCCATCGAGCCTGTCGTCGCCGGCATCGCCGGCCAGGGTGTCGTCGCCAGCGCCACCAAGCAGCGTGTCGTTGCCCCCGGCGCCGGACAGCGTGTCGCCCGCCGTGCCGCCCGTCACGATGTTCGCGAGGTCGTTGCCGGTTCCGGCGAAGGCCGCGTCCGTCGCCGCGCCGTTGTCGTAGGCCAGGACCTCGACATTCGACGCGAGGACCAGCGCCGAGAGCGACGT
>JBEGVV010000154.1:0-28996 GCA_041178225.1 Pseudomonadota bacterium
TTCGCCGCCGCGCCGGCGATGGCGCAGAAGGTGGTCAATGTCTGGCACACCGAGCCAAACCCGCGCACGAAGGCGGTGATCGACGGAATCATCGCGGACTTCGAGAAGGAGAACCCGGGCGTCAAGGTCGTGCAGGAAGCGCTGGCCTGGGGCGACCTCGACAAGAAGATGCAGGCCGCGCTGGCCTCGGGCGCATTCCCCGAGGTCGCGCATGGCCAGGCCTACAACGAGCGCTCGCTCTCGGCGAAGGGCCTGCTGCGGCCGATGAACGACGTCATCGCCTCGATCGGCGAGCAGGACATCTTCCCGGTCGTCCGCAAGCTCAACTACAACGAGAAGGAGAAGACCTACTACGGCCTCGCGCACGCCGTGGGCGTCGACCTCACCATCTACCGCAAGGACATGATGCGCGAGGCCGGCCTCGATCCCGAGAAGGCGCCGGCGACCTGGCGCGAGTGGATCGACCAGCTCAAGAAGCTGACCGACAAGTCCAAGGGCCGCTACGGCCTCAGCCTCGCGGGCCCGGGCTTCTTCATCAACGAGGACATCTACATGTGGGTCGGCTCGAACGGCGGCAGGCTGTTCGACGAGAAGGGCCGCCCGACCTTCACCGAGAAGCCCGTGATCGAGACCCTCGAGTTCTGGAAGGAACTCGCGGATTGCTGCCTTGCGCCGGACTGGCTGTCGCGCGGCTACCTCGACACCTTCGGCGACTTGGCGACCGGCAAGGCCGCGATGATCGTCGGCTGGGGCCGTGGCACCGACTACTTCGAGCAGTACGCGCCCGACGCCGTGGCCAAGGGCGACATCGGCGTCTTCAAGACCAAGCCGGTCGGGCCGAGCGCGGGGGGCAAGCCCTTCCTGACGCAGTTCGACTCCGAGGCCTGGATGATCTTCAAGAACTCCAAGCACCCCGAGGAGGGCGCCGCGTTCCTGAAGTTCTTCCACCGCGCGGACAACTACCTCAAGTACATCCAGAGCGTGCCCGTGCACTTCTTCCCGGTCACGCAGTCGCTGCGCACGGACCCGCGCTACCTCGCGACGCCCGCCTTCCAGAAGTGGAAGTTCTGGGTCGACGCCCAGCACGAGGTGATCGAGAAGTACGAGCCCAAGCCGGTGATGATCACCGAGTGGAAGGACCTCGACTTCCCGTTCATCGCCGAGCTCGCCAACTCGACGATCCTGGTCGACATGGTGACCGAGGTGACGCGCGGCCAGCGCACGCCGGTCGAGGCGGCGCGCCGCGCGCAGCAGCGCGCCGAGCAGCTGATCACGCAGCTCGGCTACAGGAAGTGGTGAGCGGCCGCTCCTGACGGCTTTCCCCGCGGGCCGCGAGGCCCGCGGGGGGACGCCCCGGCCCATCGTCCACCAGCGCGCCATGTCCACAACGCATCGCAGCTCGCCCCTCGGGCCCCTGAACCTGCCAAGGCCGGAGCCGCGCGAGCGGCGCGTGCCCGAGCATCTCTGGGGCTATGTCCTCGTGGCGCCGGCGGTGCTGCTCGTGCTCGGGCTCATCCTCTACCCGGTCGGCTACTCGTTCTGGCTGAGCCTGCACTCCAAGCACGCCTACATGCCGATCGAGACCTTCATCGGCTTCGAGAACTTCGTCTGGATCTGGGAGGACGAGGATTTCTGGCGCTCGATCCGGCTCGGCATGGTCTACGCCTTCGGCTCGCTGTCGCTGCAGATCGTCGTCGGCGTCGGCGCGGCGCTGCTGCTCAACCAGAGCTTCGTCGGGCGCGGCTTCGTGCGCGCGCTGGCGCTCTTCCCCTACATGATGCCGACCATCGTCGTCGTGATCCTCATGCGGTGGATCTTCAACGACAGCTACGGCGTCGCGAAGTTCCTGATCGAGGGCAGCGGCCTGATGGCCCGCGCGCCCGTCTTCTTCGACCCCGACCACGTCATGCTGACCATGATCCTGGCCAGCACCTGGACCTTCTTCCCCTTCGTCGTGATCGGCGTGCTCGCCCGGCTGCAGACGATCGACCTCGAGCTCTACGCGGCGGCGAAGGTCGACGGCGCCGGCGTCCTGCGCCAGTTCTGGCACGTCACGCTGCCGCAGATCCGCGGGGTGCTGTTCGTGATCGTGCTCCTGCGCTTCATGTTCATGTTCACGAAGTTCGACCTGATCTGGCTCTTCGCCGGGGCGGGCGGGCTCGGCTACTTCGTGCGCACGCTGCCGATCTACACCTTCGTGAAGAGCTTCGGCGAGCTGCAGGTCGGCTTCGGCGCCGCGCTCTCCGTCATCATGTTCACGATGCTCTCGGCCTTCGCGGTCGTCTATTTCCGCCTGTTCCGGCGCGACGAGCACGCATGAACCCGATCCTGCGCATCTTCCTCGAGCGCGCCGCCGTCTACCTCGGCGCCGCCCTGCTCGCCTTCGTCTGCGGCTTCCCGCTGTTCTGGATGGCGCTGACCTCGGTCAAGCCCGACCGCGAGATCATCACGGCCACGCCCAGCTTCTGGACCGGCGCGGCGCACCTGGACGCCTATCGGCGGCTCTTCGACCAGACGAAGTTCGAGGCCTACTTCGTCAACTCGGTCCTCGTCGCCGGCGGATCGACGCTGCTGACGATCGCGGTCGCGGTGCTCGCCGCCTATGGCATCACGCGCTTCCGCTTCCGCGGCCGCGAGTCGATCGCGACGGTGATGCTGTTCACCTACATGTTCGCGCCGATCATGATCGTGATCCCGTTCTACATCATGATGCGCAAGCTCGGCCTCGCGAACTCGCACCTGGGCCTGATGCTCAGCTACACGAGCTTCAGCCTGCCCTTCTCGATGTGGCTGCTGCGCTCCTTCTTCCAGTCGATCCCCATCGAGCTCGAGCAGGCGGCGATGATCGACGGCGCCTCGCGGCCGCAGGCCGTGGTCCGCGTCGTGGTGCCGATGGCGCTGCCCGGCGTGATCGCGGTCTCGATCTTCACCTTCATCGTGGCGTGGAACGACTACCTCTTCGCGCGCGTGCTGATCGGCAAGGACGACCTCAAGACCCTGCCGCTCGGCATCCAGGACCTCTACGAGTCGAGCGTCACGGACTGGGGCATGATCATGGCCGCGGGCGTGGTCATCACGATCCCGGCGCTCGTGTTCTTCGCGATGGTGCAGCGCCACCTCATCGCCGGCTGGGGCGCCGGCGGCGTCAAGGGCTGAGGGCGGCGGCGCTCAGGTCCCGGTGCCGATCCTGAGGCCGCGGCGGCGCAGCGACTCCCAGGCCTCCTCGGCGGTGTCGACCATCTCGAAGAGCGACAGGTCGGCGCTCGCCACCATGCCCTGCTCGACCAGCATCCCGAAATCGATCGCGCGGCTCCAGAAGCCGCGGTCGAACAGGACCACCGGCATGCCCGGCGCCTTGCCCGTCTGCTGCAGCGTCAGCAGCTCGAAGAGCTCGTCCATCGTCCCGAAGCCGCCGGGGAACACCACGAGCGCGTTGGCGCGCATCGCGAGGTGCATCTTGCGCATCGCGAAGTAGTGGAAGCGGAAGGTCAGGTCCGGCGTCGAGTAGGGGTTGGGCTCCTGCTCGTGCGGCAGGGTGATGTTGAAGCCGATGCTCGGCGCGCCCGCCTCGTGCGCGCCGCGGTTCGCGGCCTCCATGATCCCCGGCCCGCCGCCGGTCGCGACCACGTTGTCGCGCGGGCCGTGGTCGCGCACGCGCGCGCCGCCGCGCTCGGAGACGATGCGCCCGAAGGCCCGGGCCTCCTGGTACCAGCGCACCTGCGCGGCGCGGCGCGCGGCCTCTTCCTCGCGCGGCGTGCCGCGGGCGGCGCGCAGGAGCGCCTCGGCCTGCTCGGGCGAGGGCACGCGCGCGCTGCCGAAGACCACGATCGTCGTGCGCACGCCCCATTCGCGCAGCAGCAGCTCGGCCTTCGCGTATTCCAGCGCGAAGCGGATCGAGCGCATCTCGTCGCGGAGCAGGAATTCCTTGTCCTCGACGGGCAGCAGGTAGCTCGGCGACTTCATCTGGGCGTGGTTCTCGGGCATCGCGTCCCCGCGGGAAGGAAGGTAGTCATATCCTCTCCCACAGGCCGGTCTCCTCGTCGAGCCGCGCGTGCTCGAGCCCGCGGAAATCGCCGCGCGAGACGATCCCCACCACGCGGCCGCCCTCGACCACCGGCATGTGCCGGTAGCCGCCGTCATGCATGCGCCGCAGCAGCTCGACCGCGCCGCAGCCCGGCCCGATGGCGTCGGGATCGCGGGTCATCACGTCCGCGAGGGCGGTCGTGGCGGGGTCGCGCCCCTCGGCCAGCACGCGGCATACCGCGTCGCGCCCCGTGAAGATCCCGGCGAGCGCCCCTGCGCCATCGACCACCAGGACCGCGCCGACGCGGCGCTCGCGCATCGCGCGGCAGGCGTCGCGGACGCTGGCGGAACATGGCAGGGCGAGCGGCTTCTGGTCCCGGACGATGTCGGCGGCGTGGCGCATGGGCCTTTCCTCCTCGCGTGTCGCAGGTCAGGGTCGCGCCGGGCGCGCGGCGCCGCGATGGGCCAATTCGTCGCGGCGCGCCGCATGCTGCGCTAGCATCCCTTCCCGTGGACACGCCCAGGACCCGCCAGGACAGGCCGCTGCTCGGGATCGGCCTCGTGCTGGTCTTCGCGACGATGGCGAGCCATCTCGACGCCGTCGGGAAGTGGTTCGCGCAGAGCTACCCCGTCCTCGAGCTGATCTGGATCCGCTACACCGTGCTCTTCCTCGCCTTCGCCGCCGCGCTGCCATGGCTCGGCTGGCGGCGCGTGCTGGGGACCCGGGCGCCGCTGCTGCAGCTCGCGCGCGGCGCGGCGCTGTGGCTCAGCGCGGTCACGTTCCTCGCCGGGCTCAGCTACCTGCCCTTCGCGACCACCAAGGTGATCGGCGCCACCGCGCCGCTCATCGTCGCGGCGATCGCGATGCCGATGCTGGGCGAGGTCGTCGGCTGGAAGCGCTGGGCCGCGATCTGCCTTGGCTTCGCCGGGCTCGTCGCGGTGGTGCGCCCGGAGCCCGGCGCGATCGAGCCGGCGATGCTCTTCCCGCTCGCCACCGCCTTCAGCTACGCGCTCTACCAGGTGCTCACCCGCCGGGCGAGCGCGGTCGACGCCTCGCTGCCGAGCCTGTTCTACACGGCGCTGGTGGGCTTCCTGCTCTCGTCCTGCCTCGTCGGCTTCGTCTGGGTGCCGCCCGAGCCCGCGCATCTCGCGCTGCTCGTGGTGCACGGGTTGCTGGTCGGCGTCGGGCATTTCGTGATGATCCGCGCACTCGCCTACGCGCCAGCCTCGCTGGTGGCGCCCTTCGGCTACGTGTCGCTGGTCTGGGCCGTCGTCCTCGGCTACCTCGTCTTCGGCGAGCGGCCCGACCTGTTCACCCTCGCCGGCGGCCTGATGATCGCGCTCGCCGGCATCGCGCTCTCCCTCACCGCACGGACCAAGGGGTAAGGCATGACCCGCCACCACGTCCTCGACTCCTCGCCCGAGACGATCCACTGGGGCGTCTTCGACCCCGGCCTGAAGCCGGTGCTCACGGTGCGCTCCGGCGACACGGTGACGGTCAACACGGTCTCCGGTGGCCGGGAGGCGATGCCGCCGCCGCCGCATGTCGTGCCGCCCGAGCTGCTGGAGATCCATGCGCGCTGCGCGCCGCGCGCGCCGGGCCACATCCTCACCGGGCCGATCGCGGTCGAAGGCGCCGAGCCCGGCGACACGCTCGAAATCCGCGTGCGCGAGGTGAAGCCGCGCGCCGACTGGGGCTATACCGGGTTCCGCCCGCTGCGCGGCGCGCTGCCGGAGGACTTCCCCTACACGCGGCTCCTCCACATCCCGGTCGACCGCAAGCGCGGCGTGGCGCTGCTGCCCTGGGACATGGAGCTGCCGCTCTCGCCCTTCTTCGGCGTGATGGGCGTCGCGCCGCCGCCGCACTACGGCGTCGTCAGCACGATCGAGCCACGCGAATACGGCGGCAACATCGACCTCAAGGAGATGACCGCCGGCTCGACGCTCTTCCTGCCGGTGTTCAACAAGGGCGCGCTGTTCTCGGTCGGCGACGGGCACGGGGTGCAGGGCGACGGCGAGGTGAGCCTCATGGCGCTCGAGATGTGCATGTCCGGCACGTTCGAGCTCGTGCTGCGCAAGGACCTGTCGCTCAGGTTCCCGCGCGCGGAGACGCCGACGCACCTGGTCACCCTCGGCCTGCACGAGGACCTCGACCAGGCGGCGAAGCAGGCGCTGCGCGGCATGATCGCGCTGCTTGGCGAGCTCAGGAACATGCATCCCGCCGACGCCTATTCGCTGTGCAGCCTCGCGGTCGACCTTCGCGTCACGCAGATCGTCGACGGCAACAAGGGGATCCACGCGATGCTCGCGAAGAGCCTGCTGAAATGAGCGCCGCGCCCTATTTCCCGCCGCGCGGCGACTGGCAGCGCGTCGAGGCGATCGAGGCGGGATTCGACCCGCAGCGCCTCGCCGAGGCCGTCGCCTTCGCCCGCGCGAGCGAGACCGACTGGCCGCGCGAGCTCCTGACGCCCGACGGGCAGCTCTGGTACGCCGCCTCGATGGGCGAGGTGCCGCCGACCAGCCTGCCGCTCGGCCCGATCGAGGATCGCGACGCGCCGAGCGGCGTGGTCCTGCGCGGCGGCATGCTCGCCGCGAGCTGGGGCGACATCGCGCGCCCGCAGGTCACGTTCTCCGTCGCCAAGAGCTACCTCGCGGTGCTCGCCGGCGTCGCCGCGGGCCGCGGCCTGCTGCCGGACCTCGACGCGCGCGTGGGCGCGCGCGTGCGCGACGGCGGCTTCGACCCGGCCCAGAACGCGCCGATCACCTGGCGCCAGCTGCTCCAGCAGACCAGCGAGTGGTCGGGCACGCTCTTCGACAGGCCCGACAGCGTCGACCACAACCGCAGCGTCGGGCTGTCCGGCGGCGAGGCGCCGAAGGGCGATCGCCGCGCGATGCGCGCGCCCGGCACGCACTGGGAATACAACGACGTGCGCGTCAACCGCCTCAGCCTGTCGCTGCTGCGCCTCTTCGGCGAGGCCCTTCCCGACGTGCTGCGACGCGAGGTCATGGACCCGGTCGGCGCCTCGGCGACCTGGCGCTGGGAGGCCTATCGCAACGCCACCGTCGATGTCGGCGGCCGCGCGATCGCCTCCGTGCCGGGTGGCAGCCACTGGGGCGGTGGCATCTTCGTCTCGACGCTCGACCATGCGCGCTTCGGCCTGATGGTCGCGCGCGACGGCACGTGGGACGGGAGGCGGATCCTGCCCGCGGGCTGGGTGCGCGCGATGACCACGCCCTGCCCGCTCAACCGCGGCTACGGCTTCATGTGGTGGCTCAACGACGGCGGCGTGCAATTCCCCTCGGCGCCGCATGACGCCTACTTCGCGATGGGCGCGGGCACGCATGTCGTCGCGGTGCTGCCGTCGCAGGACATCGTCCTGGTCGCGCGCTGGATACGCAAGGCGTCGGTCGAGGGCCTGGTCGGGCGCGTCCTCGCGGCGCTGCGCTGACGGGCGCGGGAGCGCGCGGCCGCATGGACGAGGCGGCGCGCATCCGCCGCGGCGTGGCGCTGGCCCTCGTCGCGGTGGCGCTGTTCACCGGGATGATCGCGCTCGTGAAGTGGCTGAGCCGCGACTTCTCGCCGATGCAGGTCGCGTTCTTCCGCGCGAGCTGCGCGCTGGCGCTCTGCCTGCCGGTCGCGCTCGCCGACGGAGGCCTGCGCGGGCTGCGCACGGCCCAGCCCGGGGCCTACGCGCTGCGCGGCGCCTGCGGCGTCGCGTCGATCGTGCTGTCCTTCCATGGCGTCGCGCTGATGCCGATCGCGGACTGGGTGGCGATCACCTTCCTCGTGCCGCTCTTCGTCGCCGCGCTCTCCGCGCCGATGCTGGGCGAGACCGTCGGCTGGCGGCGCTGGGTCGCGATCGGCGCCGGCCTCGCCGGCGTGCTCGTGATCGTGCCGCCGACCGGCACGGCCTCGGCCTGGGCGCTGGGCGTCGGCGTCTGCGCGCAGATGTCGGTGGCGCTCGCGCTCGTCCTCATCCGGCGCATGGGCGCGGCGGAGCGCACGACGACGATCGTGCTCTACTACATGCTCGCGATGACCGGGATCACGGCGCTGCTCGCGCCGCTGGACTGGCGCGGCCCCGAGGGCGCGCAATGGGCGATGCTTGCAGCCGTCGGCGTCATCGGCGGCTGCGGCCACCTGCTGCTGACGGCGGCGTACCGGCTCGCGCCCGCAAGCGTCATCGCGCCCTTCGACTACACGAGCATCGCCTGGGGCGTGCTGGTCGGCTGGCTGGCCTGGGGCGACGAGCCGAGCCCGCGCCTGCTGCTGGGCCTTCCGCTCGTCGTCGGCTCGGGCCTCTACGTCGTCATGTCCGCGACGCGGCCGGCGGGAGGCGGCGGGCGCGGGGCATGAGGCCCCGCGCCCGCGCGCGCAAGGGCGTCAGCGCGTCGCCGTGACGATGATCTCGACGAGGTCCTTGCCCTCGAGCGTGACCGCCACGCAGGCGCGCATCGGCGGGTTGTCCCGGTCGGCCCACTCGTCCCAGGCGCGGTTGAGCTCGGGCTTCAGCGCGATGTCGGTGATGTAGACCATCGCGGTCAGGATCTTCGACTTGTGCGAACCGAGCTTCTCGAGGTTCTTGTCGATGTTCGCCAGCGCCTCCTTCGCCTGCATGTACATGCCCTGCGAGTTGTCGTCGGCGAGGCACACCGTCGTGGCGAGCTTGTCCCAGGCGACGCCCTCGCAGCGCGTCGGGTGGTCGGGAAGGCGCGTGATCATGGCTTGGTCTCCGGGCTGGTGATGGAGGCCGGAGCATAGAGGATGGGCGCCGGGGCCGCGAAGCCCCGGCGCATCCCCTTCAGCGCACCTCGACGCGGGCGTCGCCGTCCACCAGCTTGGTGCCGTGCTGGTCCTCGCACCACACGTCGACGACGTAGAGGACGCCGCCATCCTTCGTGGCGACAGCCTCCTTGATCCGGCCGCGGACGCGCAGCTCGACGTCCAGGTGCACGGGCCTGATGTACTTGTTACGCAGCTCGCCGCGCTCGAGGTAGTGGAGGCCGAAGGCCTTCACCATCATCTCCGAGCACCAGTTCGTCATGATCATGCCGTCGGCGTTGACCTGGTCGAACCCCTGGGTTTTCGCGAACTCCTGGTCCGTGTGGATGTTCGAGCCGACCTGGCGCAGCTCGTTCGTCGCCGCGGAGAGCATCGCGCTGTCGTACCACTCGATGCGCGTCGGCGTGATGCCGCGGACGGGACCGGCGATCTCGTCGCCGACCTTGTAGACGGGCTTGCTGGACATCATTCGACTCCGATCGGCTTGTAGCGAAGCAGCGTGTGGTCGTTGTAGGTCGTCACGAGGCGGCCATCCGCGGTCCTGACCTCGAGGTAGTAGTGCAGGTACGGGCGGTTGCGCTTGACGTACTTGTCGACGATGTGGCCGGTGACGACGAGCCTGTCGCCGACATAGGCGGGGCTGTGGTGCCTGGCGTGGTACTCGTAGTGCACGCGCGCGTCCGGGCCCTTCATCCCGGCGATGCGGCGCTCCTTGTCGCAGTTCGCCTCCAGGATCCGCATCTTGTCGACATGGATCATGGTCGGTGGCCGCACCTGGCGCCCGGCCGGGTTGTGCGCGGAGTGGAAGAACTCGCTCCCCTCCTCGCTGCCATGCGCGTATTCGCTGCACATGAAGGACGTCACGACGTATTCGACGGGCTTGAACACGTCGCCCTTCTCGAGATCGCTTATGTAGCCACCGAGCATTGTGCCTCCTCGCTGTGTTGATGCGGCGCTGCTGTACCCACCGGCGGCGCGAGCGCCGCGCGCAGGCAGGCCCGGCACTGCGCCTCGTGCCGGGCGGGCCGGCGGCGGCGCGACGCGCCACCTGCCGGAATGCGTTGAAGCACCGCGCGCCGGGCCATAACCTCGACGCATGGGATGGGGGGCGGCATGAAGGCTGCGCGGCAGGTCACTGGTCTTCTCGTCGTCGCCTTCGGCGCCTTCCTCGCTTGGCAGGGGTCGAGGCTTCGGATCGAGGGGGATTTCGGGCCCGGGCCCGGCTTCTTCCCCTTCTGCATCGGCCTGGCGCTCGCGGCGCTCGGCGCCACGTGGAGCGCGCGCCTCGCCTTCGGGGCGCCTGCGCCGGACGACGGCGCGCCCTTCCTTCCGCCGCGCGGGTCGCGGGGCGTCATCCTCGCCGCGCTTGGCGCGCTGGTCGCGTTCATGGCGCTGCTGCGGCCGATCGGCTTCGACCTCGCGATGCTGGCGCTGCTGCTGGCGCTCTTCTTCGCGATCGACCGGACGCACCCCGTCGCCAAGCTGGCGATCGCGGTCGTCGCCAGCTTCGGCGTGCACTGGGCGTTCGAGACGCTGCTCTCGGTGCCGCTGCCAAACGCGGGCATCCCGTTCCTGCGCCAGCTCGGGCTCTGAGCGCGCATCACGGCCGCGCGCGCCGCACCGCGGCGAAGACCGACCAGGCGAGCACCACGGCCGCGAGGACGAGCAGCCCGGTCGAGATCCAGCCGCGCGCCAGCACGTCCAGCTCGCCGCCCGACATCGCCAGCGCCTGGCGCAGCGCGTTCTCCGTCAGCGGGCCGAGGATCACGGTGAAGGCCATCGGCGCGATCGGGATGCCCATCTTCGTGAAGAGGTACCCGACGACGCCGAAGGCGAGCAGCACGCCGATGTCGAAGACGCTGTTGCTGGTGACGAAGGCGCCGACCACGGTGAAGGCCAGCACGAGCGAGAAGAGGATCGAGCGCGGCGTCTTCAGCAGCTTCACCCAGATCCCGACCAGCGGCAGGTTGAGGACCACGAGGATCAGGTTGCCGACATAGAGGCTGGCGATCACGCCCCAGACGAAGTCCGGCTTCTCCTTGAACAGGAAGGGCCCGGGCGTCAGGCCATTCATCATGAATGCGCCGAGCAGGACCGCGATGGTCGGCGACGCCGGTATGCCCAGCGTGAAGAGCGGGACCAGCGCGGCGTTGGCGTAGGCGTTGTTCGCGGTCTCCGGTCCCGCGACGCCCTCGATGGCGCCGCGCCCGAAGCGCGAGGGGTCGCGCGCGATGCCCTTCTCCGCGGCGTAGGAGGCGATGGTCGGCAGGATCGTCCCGATCCCCGGGATGAGGCCGAGGAAGGTCCCGATCGCGGTGCCGCGCATGATCGGCATCGCCGAGGCGCGCAGGTCCGCGCGGGTGAGCGTCGCCGACGAGATCGCGCCGCGCGGCAGGGCATCCTCGTCCTTGCGCTCGAGCGCGGCGAGCACCTCGCCGATCCCGTAGAGGCCCATGATCACGGGGACGAACCCGATGCCGTCGGCGAGCTCGGGTATGCCGAAGGTCAGGCGGGGCGTGCCCTCCACGAAGTCGGTCCCCGGCACCGCCAGGGCCAGGCCCAGCAGCGCGCTGAGCACGCCGAGCAGGAGGTTCTCGCCCGAGAAGGCGACCAGCAGGACGAGGCCGAGCACCATCAGCGCGAAGAATTCCGGCGGCCCGAAGCTGAGCGCGACCGAGGCCATCGGCGGCCCCGCGAAGACCAGGACCATGGTCGCGATGGTGCCGCCCACGAAGGAGCCGATCGCCGCGATCGCGAGGGCGGCGCCACCCCTGCCGCGCAGTGCCATCTGGTGCCCGTCGATGCAGGTCACCGCCGAGGCGCCCTCGCCCGGCACGTTCATCAGCACGGACGTGATCGTGCCGCCATACATCGCGCCGTAGTAGATCGCCGACAGCATGATGATCGCGCCGGTCGGCTCGAGCTTGAAGGTGAGCGGGAGGAGGATGGCGATGCCGGCGATCGGCCCGATGCCGGGCAGAACGCCGACCGCCGTCCCGACCATCGACCCGATGAGCGCGAAGGCGAGGTTCGCGGGCGACAGCGCCACCGCGAACCCCGCCGCCAGGCTGGCCAGCGTCTCCATGGCTCCCGCCCCGCGCCCGCTACTTCTTCAGCACCTTGCCGAGCTGCTCGCCGATGACCTTCTGCTCGGCCTGCACCTCCTGCGCGGCGGCAAGGATCTCCTTGCCCGTCTTGAACTCGATGAACTCGCCGATCTTGTCGAGCTTCTCGCGGGTCTCCGCGTCGGCGACGGCGGCGCGCAGCGCGTCCTCGAGCTTCTGGCGGATGTCCTCGGGCAGGCCCGGCGGGCCGGCGAGCGCGGAGAGGTTGCGCACCGAGAAGCCATAGGACTTGCTGCTCAGCGGCACGCCCATCTGCTCGAGCTCCGGCCATGCCTTCGAGACGACCAGCAGCGGGCGGATCGCGCCGGACTTGATGTGCTGCAGCGTCGGCGTCGCCGAGTTCTGCTGCGTTTGCGCGTCGCCAGAGAGCAGCTTCAGCACCTGCTCGGCGCCGCCGGTGGTCGGCATGGTGCGGTACTGGAGCCCGCCGACCGCCTTGGCCAGCTGCGCCATGCCGATGTCGGGCAGCCCGAAGGCGCCCGAATTCGCGTAGACGACCTTGTTCGGGTTCTCCTTGATGTGCCTGACCAGGTCGTCGATCGTCTTCCACGGGCTGTCCGCCTTGACGAACTGCGCGTACATCGACTCGAGCACGGAGCCGATGAAGCTCATCTTCAGCGGATCGAAGCCGAGGTCGGTGGTCCAGGGGATGACCGTGAGGATCGAGCCCGACGTCATCGTCAGCGTGTAGCCGTCCGGCGCCGAGTTGAACACCGCGCCCGTCCCCACGGCGCCGTTGCCGCCGACGCGGTTCTCGACCGTGATCGGCTGCTTCAGCGTCTTCTCCATGTGGTTTGCGACGATGCGCGTGGCGAGGTCGGTCGACCCGCCCGCGCCGTAGCCGACGACGATGCGGATCGGCCGCGCGGGATAGGACTGGGCCTGCGCCAGGGCCGGCAGCGCGATGGCGATGGCGGCGACGAGCGCGCCGAGTTTACCGATCATGCGTCTTCTCCTCGTTGTTGCGCCCCGGCTTCGCCCGGGGTCGGCGTTGCGAATTTAGCGGTGGAAAGCGGCGGGCGCGGCCAACATTGTGTGGCCTCGCGCGACGATCCTCGGGGGGACAGGGACATGGTTGGAGACGGCGACATGCGGCGCAAGGACCTCAGCGTCGCCGTGGGCGGCTTCCAGAAGCTGCTGGGCTACAGGCTCGTGCGCTGGGAGCAGGACCTCGCGGAGATCGAGCTCGAGGCCACGGGCGACCACACCAACCGCTCGGGGCTCCTGCATGGCGGCGTGCACGCCACGCTGCTCGACAGCGCGGCGGGGCTCGCGGGCGTGTTCTGCGCGGTGCCGGGCAACGTCATCCGGGCGACGACGCTGTCCTTCTCCGTGCAGTTCATCGCCGCGGCGAAGGCGGGCACGCTGCGCGCGATCGGTCGCCGTCGCGGCGGCGGGACGCGCATCTTCTTCGCCGCCGCCGAGATCCTCGACGCCGAGGGAAGGTTGCTGGCGAGCGGCGAGGGCAGCTACCGCTACATCCCGGGCTTCGAGCCGCCGCAGGGCGGCAGCCTCGACGCGCCGGTGCTCAAGCGTCCCTGAGGGCAGGCGGGCAGGAGGCAAGGGTCAGGCCTCCTCGACGATCAGCAGCCCGTCGACGGCGACCACGCCGTCGCGGCTCCACTTGATCGGGTTCACCTCGAAGACGAAGCGCGCCCACGGCGCACCCGCCGCCAGCGCGGAGAACGCCGCGACGAACTCCGCCGCGGGCGCCGCGGGAAGCGGCCCGGCCTCGTCGCGCGCATGGCGCCGCGAGCGCAGCCGGCCGATCATGTCCGCGGCGAATTCCGCCGTCACCGGCGCGCGCGCGATCTGCACGTCGTCGAGGAGCTCCGTCAGCCCGCCACCCGCGCCGACCGACACCATCGGCCCGTAGAGCGGGTCGCGGAACGCGGAGACGAGCAGCTCGAAGCCGCCGCGGCGCATGCGCTGCACCAGGATCCCGTCGAGCGCGGCGCCGATGTCGCCGGCACGCGCCGCGAGCCGCGCGAATGCCTCGCGCACCGCCGCCGCGTCGCGCAGGTCGACGGCGAGCAGCCCGGCCGCGGCGCGATGCGTGACGGCTGGCGAGATGCCCTTGAGGACGACGGGCATGCCGATCTCGGCCGCGATGCGCAGCGCCTCCGCCTCGTCGCGGGCCAGCCGTCCCTCGGCGGTCGCGAGCCCTGCCGCGCGCAGGATCTCGTGGCAGCGATCCTCGCAGACCACGAGGCCGGCGGAGGGCGACGGCACGAAGCGCGTCCAGTCGAAGCCCGCGCGGGGCTCCGCTTCGCGCGGCGGCCGCGACAGCGCCTCGCCGCGGCGCGCGACATGGCCAAGCGCGGCGAGGCCGCGCGCGGGCTCCTCGAAGGCGGGTATGCCCTCGGCGGCAAGCGCCTCGACGACGCCGCGCGGCGGCGAGGGCCAGCTGACGCAGACCGGCTTGGGGCAGCGCTTCCAGAAGTCGACGATCAGCGCCGTGATCTCCCTCGCCTTCGAGGCAAGGCCGGAGACGATGAAGATCACGCTGTCGAGCGCGTCCTCGGCGGCGAGCGCATCCAGCGCCTTGGGCAGCTCGGCGAGCCCCTCGGGCCGGAACGCCGTGCTCGGCGTGAGGTCCATCGGGTTCGAGGCCGTCGCCACGGACACGAGGTGCCGGCGGATGCGCGCGATCGCCTCGGGCCGCAGGGCCGGTGCGTCGAGCCCTGCGCTCGCCGCCTGGTCCGCGGCCAGCACCCCGTTGCCGCCGCCGAAGGTGACGATGCCGATGGCGTTGCCGCGGGGCCGGCGCGCCGGGCCGAGGCTGGCGAGCATCAGCGCCGCGTCGACCATCGCCTCGACCGAGCCGACGCGGATGACGCCCATCTCGCGCAGGATCGCGTCGACGACGCGGTCCTCGCCGACCAGCGAGCCGGTATGCGCCATCGCCGCGCGGGCGGAGGCCCCGGTGCTGCCGGACTTCACCAGCACGACGGGCTTGTCGCGGCGCCTCGCCTCCTCCAGCGCGAGCAGCAGGCGCTCGGGATCGGTGACGCCCTCGAGGTAGCCGGCGATGACCTTCGTGCCATCGTCGCAGGCCAGCGCGTGGAGGTAGTCGGAGAAGGTGACGACGGCCTCGTTGCCGCCGCTCACGAGGTGCCGGAACCCGAAGCCGGCGCGCAGCGCGAGCGACATCGCCGTCGTCGCCAGCCCGCCGCTCTGGCTGAGGAAGGAGATGCCGCCGGATTGCAGGGAGTCGAGCTCGTGCAGGACCGTCGAGAAGGTGGAGGTGACCGGGACCGCGGTGTTCATCAGGCCCACGCAGTTCGGGCCGCACAGCGCGAAGCCGTGGCGCGCGCAGGCCTCGACGAGGCGGCGCTGCAGCTCGACGCCCTCGCCGCCCGCTTCCGCGAAGCCGCCGGCATAGGCGACGCCAGCGCGCGTGCCGCGCGCCGCGCAGGCCTCGATCGCCTCGATCAGCGCGCCGGCCGGAAGCGCGAAGATGGCGAGGTCGGGTGCCGCGGGCAGGTCGGCGACGCTGGCATGGCAGGGCAGTCCGGCGACGGTCTGGGCGTTCGGGTTGACCGGCCAGACCGGGCCCGGGAAGCCGAACTTGACGAGGCGGCGCACGGTGTCGCCGCCGAGGTTGCCGGCGCGGTCGGAGGCGCCGATCACCGCGACGGAGCGCGGGGCGAGCAGCCGCGAGAGGTCGAGGAAGGGGGCGATGGTCTTCGTCATGTCGTCCTGCTCCTGTGCGATCGGCGCCGGCGGCTCAGGCCGGGCTGGCGAAGCCGAAGAGCCGCGCGGGCGTGCTCCACAGCAGCTTCTCTCGCCGCGCCTCGTCGGGCACGACGCGGCGCAGCCAGGCCAGGGCCGGGCCGTAGTCGACGCGCTCGTCCATGCGCACGAAGGGCCAGTCCGATCCCCAGACGCAGCGATCGGGCGTGAAGGCCTCGAGCACGGCCTCGACGAAGGGATCGACGTCGCGCCAGGGATGGCCCTCGACGGAGCTGCGGAAGGGGCCGGAGACCTTGCACACGGCCGTGCCCTCGCGCCCGAGCTCGAGCAGCGCGCGGAACCCCGGCTGCCCGGTGCCGCGCGCCACATGCGGCCTGCCGAGATGGTCGATCATCGCGCGCACGCCGGCGCGCCGCAGGATCGGCGCCGCCTCGGCGAGCTCGTCGTGCTCGCAATGGACCTGGACGAACCAGCCCATCTCGCGGACCTGCGCGAGCAGGCGCTCGGCGCCCGGCTCCACGAGGCCGCGCATGCCGTCGGTGGTGAGGTTGATGCGGATGCCGACCACCCCGCCATCGGCGAGGTCGCGCAGCTCGCGCGGCGTCGCGCCGGCCGGGACCAGCGCGATGCCGCGGAACCTGCCGCCCGACTGCGCGATCGAGCGCAGCAGGCAGCGATTGTCGGTGTCGTAGGGCTGCGCGCCCACGAGCAGGCCGTGCGTGATCCCGTGCGCGTCGAGCACGGCGCGGAACTGCCGCGCCGTGCCCGCCTGGCAGGGCTCGGGCGTGTAGACGCGGCCCGGGGCGAAGGGAAGGTCGCCGCAGAAGACATGCGCGTGGCTGTCGACCGCCAGCCTCGTCCCCGCGATTCCCGGCTCCGGCCCGGTGGCGTCCATCGCCAGCGTCCTCAGGCCTGGCCGCGCAGGAAGCGCGCGGCCTGGTCGTGGAACTGCTTCACGCTGATCTCCTCGCGCAGCGCCTGCTGCCAGTACGGCGCGATCTTGTCCTGGTAGTTGGCCCAGTGCTTGTGGGCGAAGGGCGGCATCCACCAGTTGGCCGACTCGCCGATGGCGACCTTGAAGAAGCGGTTGCCCTGGATCGCGGGCTCGGCCGCGAGCGACTGGCGCGTGGGCAGCAGGCCGCGCCTTGCCGTGAAGACGCGCGCCGCGTCGCCCGAGCACATGTGCGCCATGAACTCGAACGCGGCCTCCTTCTCCTTGCAGCCCTGAAGCATGAACACGCCCTCGGGATTGGCCAGGGTGACGGGCTTCGGCCCGGCGCTGGGCGTCGGCACGACGGCGATCCGGCTGCCGAGCGCCGCGTCGAGCTGCGGATGCGCGTGCGTCCCGTAGATCCACTGGGCGCCCCTGCCCTGCTCCATCAGCGCGAAGAGCTGCGGGTAGCGGTCGTTGACCGCCGTCGGCTGGGCGGACTTGTCCTTCGTGTACATGCCGACCCATTTCTCGGTGACGGCGACCGCGGCAGGCGAGTCGAAGTCGACATTGCCCTTGGCGTCGACGATCTTCACGCCCGCGCTCGCCCAGACGGGCTCGATCGGCTGCACGGCGAAGTAGTCTAGGCCGCGCAGCGCATAGCCGATGCGGTCGGGCGCGCGCGCCAGCGCCTTCGCGGCGGCGATCATCTCGTCATAGGTCCTGGGCGGCGCGATCCGCGCCTCCTCGAACCAGTCGGCCCTGTAGTAGAGGACATAGGGCAGGATCGAGTTCGCCATGTAGAGCACGGGCTGCCCCGCCTGCGCGCGCATCGCCTCGACGGCGGCCGGGAAGAAGTCGGCGCGCTCGCCCCATTTCGAGAAGAACTCGTCGACGGGGTGCAGGATGTCGCTGTCGAACCAGTCCTGGACATGGGTCTGGACCGTGCCGGCGACGTCCGGCCCGCCGCCCGCGGCGACCGCGACGACGACCTTCTTGCGCAGCTCCTGCACGAGGGACGTGGCGTCGAGCTCGACGGTCACGAAGCCGTTGGTCCGGTTGAACGCGTCGACCGCGTCGATGGACATCTTCTGGTGGACCGGGTTGTCGGCCCAGCCCCAGTAGGAGATCCGGACCTTGCGCCGGACCGCCGGCGCCTGCGCGAAGCCCCGCGTGGCGCCAAGCAGGCCGACCGCGGCCCCGATCGACGCGAGGCCGCGCCTGCGCGACAGGCCCGTCGTGCGCATGGATTTCGTCATGTGGTCTTCTCCCTTTCCCTGGGGTTTCCTGGTGTCGTCCGGTTCATCCCTTGACCGCCCCCGCCGCCAGGCCGCTGATCAGCATCCGCTGGAACAGGAAGAACAGCAGCGCCACGGGCAGCGTCGTGAGCAGCGCGCCGGCGGCGCTCACGCCCCATATGGCGGGCTCGCCAAGGGCGAAGAGTCGCATCACCACGGGCAGCGTCTTGGTCGCGTCGCTCGTGCTCAGCAGGAAGGCGAAGAGGAAGTTGTTCCAGGTCGCGATGAACGCGAACAATCCACCCGCGACCAGGCCCGGCACGGCGAGCGGCAGCACGATCCGCACGAGCGCGCCGAGCCGGCCGCAGCCATCGACCTGCGCCGCCTCCTCGAGCTCGCGCGGCAGCGAGGCGAAGTAGTTCGTCATCAGCAGCAGCACGAACGGGGCGGTGTTCGTCGCCTCCGCGATGACCAGGCCCAGCCGCGTGTTCATCAGCCCGTAGGAGCGCAGGATGACGAGCAGCGGCACCATCAGCACCACGCTCGGGATCATGTACGCCATCAGCGTCGCCACCAGCAGGGGCTTGCGGCCGGCGAACCTGAAGCGCGCGAAGCCGTAGGCGCCGAGGCTCGCGACCACCAGCGCGAGCAGCATCGTCCCGACCGCGACGATGGTGCTGTTGAGGAAATAGGCCCCGAACCTGACGTTCTCGAACAGGTCGGAATAGTTCCGCAGCGTCGGCGAGGACGGCAGGAACTCCACCCGGCGCCCGCTCATCCAGGGCTTCCCGTCGTCGGGGCGGATCTCCGGCGTGACGGAGGCGATCGCCATCCACAGGATCGGCGCCAGCGACCACGCCACGACGAGCGTCGAGCCGAGGAGGACGAGGCCGCGCCTGCCGAGCCCTCGCATCATCGCGCCAGCACCGATGCCGCGAGGTGGCGCACGTAGAAGGCCGAGGCGGCGAGCAGCGCCAGCGCGAGGGCCACCGCGACGGCCGAGGCGTAGCCAATGTCGAATTGCTGGACGAGCATGAACGCGTAGACGGCCTCGGTGTAGTTGGCGAAGCCGGGGCCGCCGCGCGTCATGATGAAGATCATGTCGATGTGGTTCGACATCCAGATCGTCCGCATGAGCACGAGAAAGGCGATGGTCGGCACGATCGCCGGCAGCGTGACGTGGCGGAACCGCGCCCACGCCCCCGCGCCGTCGACCGTCGCGGCCTCGTGCAGCTCGCGCGGCACGGTCTGGATGACGGCCAGCAGGATGATCGCCATCAGCGGCGTGCCCGCCCAGATCATCGCCGCGGCCACGATGGCGAAGGCGCCCGTCGGGTCGCTCATCCAGGACACGTACGAGTCGATCGCGCCAGCGCGCAGCAGCAGCTCGTTGGCGACGCCGAAGCTGCCGTCGAAGATGTAGACCCACATCAGCGACGCGACGGCTGGCGGCACGATGTAGGGCATGACGACGATCGCCCGCACGACGCCGCGCCCGCGGAAGGGCAGGTCGAGGAACAGCGCCATCGGCAGGGCGATCGCGAGCTCCGCGCCAACCACCACGACGTCCCAGCGCAGCGTCTTCCATATCCCGCCGAGGAAGACCGGGTCCGCGAGCAGCCGCTCGAAGTTGGCGAGCCCGACGAAGGCCGCGCGCGCAAGGCGCAGGAGCTTCGCGTCGGTCGTCGCGAGCCACCCGGCGTAGAGCAGCGGATAGATGCTGATGGCGAGGAGCAGGAGGCAGATCGGCGCCACGAACAGGTAGGGCGCGAGGTCCGGGCGGCTGCCTCGCCGCCATGCCGCCAGGAACCCGCCCATCGCCGCTCAGACCGTCGCGACTGGCGTCGCGGGGGAACCCACGGCGCCGGGCAGGCGCAGCGGCGGCGCCGTGAGCAGGAAGCGCGTGCGGCGCGCCTCGCGCAGCCATTGCGCGAGCGGCGTCAGGTGCCAGAGCTCGCCGAGCGGCACGCCGAGCTTGAACAGGCAGTGCTCGTGCAGCGGCGCGAAGGCGGCCTCGCCGCGCTGGTCGGGGCCCGGCAGCTCCTCGACGGCGTAGTTGTCGGCGAAGATGGCGACGAGCCCGGTATCGGTGATCCAGCGCAGCAGGCGCTGGTCGCGCCCGTGCAGGACCGCGCAGGACTTCGCGAGCCGCGCCGCGTCCGGCCTTCCGCCCATCTCGAGCACGAGCTGGGCGAAGCCGGTATGCAGGCAGACCATGTCGCCCGCCTCCACCTCGACGCGGTCGTGCTCGAGCACGCGCATGAGCTCGTCGTAGCCGATGCGCGAGCGCGCGTCGCCGTGGTGGGCGCGCAGGTCGACCATGACCCCGCGGCCCTGGACGCAGGTCTCGGCGATCGTCTCGATGCCCACCGCCCGCGCCGCGCTGGTCAGCGCCGGGTCGTCCTCCTCGAACGCGCCGGTGGCGTTGGACGGCCAGACGACGTCGGCGCCGCCGCGGAAGCCGTTGTAGAAGCACTGCTCGGGCACGCCATCGCCATCGGCGTCGAACATCTGCCCGGCATGGGCGAAGCTGTCCCATTGCGTCGAGTACTGCAGGTGGATGACCGCGAGGTCGTCGTTCATCACGTCCGTGCGGCCGGCGGCGTCGCGGCTGGCCGGGTAGAGGAAGCAGGGCCGCCCGTTGCGCCGCGTGGGGCGGATCACCGGCGGATGCCGGCCCGGGTTGAGGATGTTGCCGCCTGGCAGGTCGAGCGGGAGGCTCAGGCAGAAGACGCGGCCCTCGCGGACCTCGGCCACGCCCTGGCGCACCTTCTCCGGCGTCAGCAGGTTGAGCCGGCCCAGCTGGTCGTCGGCTCCGAAGTCGCCCCAGGTCGAGCCCTCGGGGCGGCGCTTCCAGCGCGGCGAGGACGCCATGGCGTGGCCTACCTTCCCTTGAAGACGGGAGGACGCTTCTCGAGGAAGGCGAGCTTGGCCTCCTGCGCGTCCTCGGTCCGGCTCATGCGGATCGAGGTCTGCTGCTCGAGCTGGTAGCCGTCGCGGAAGGAGAGGTTCTCCACCATGTTGAAGGACTCCTTCAGCATGCGCACGGCGACCGGGCTCTTGGCGGCGATCTCGTCGGCGAGGCCGCGCGCGCAGGCCGCGAGCTGGTCCGCGGGCACGCATTCCTCGATCACGCCGAGGCGATGGAGCTCGGTCGCGGTGACGCGCTTGCCCGTGAGCAGCAGGCGGCGCCACTTGCCCGGCGGGAAATGCCGGTCGAGGAACTTCACGCCGCCGGCGATGCCGCGGTCGATCTCCGGCATCGCGAAGACGGCGCCCTCGGCGGCGACCAGGATGTCGCAGCACAGCGCCATGCACATGCCCGCGCCGATCGCCGGCCCGTTGATCGCGCCGATCACCGGCTTCGGGAACTCGCGCACGGCCTGGAACCACTCGTAGACGAGGCGGTTCAGCCGGAGGTGCTCGCCCGGGCCGTCCTTGATCGCGGCCCGCTCCTTGACGTCGGCGCCGGCGCAGAAGGTCCGCCCGCTGCCCGTGAGCACGACGCAGCGCACCTCGTCGCGGTCGGCGAGCGCGTCGAAGGTGTCGATCATCAGGCGCCGCGCCGCGCGGTCCATGGCGTTCACGGGTGGCCGCGAGATGGTCACCGTCGCGACATGGCCCGAGACCTCGAGGCCGATCGCCTCCGCTTGCGTGGTCATTCCCCCGTCCCTCCCCGCCGCGCCCCCGCGGCGGAATGAATGGTTTCATCCTAGGGCCCGGCCAGCGGGGGCACAAGCGGGCGGGCGGCGGCGGGCGCTGCTGCGGCGCAGCACGGATCGTTCCTTGAAAGCTTTCACCGGCTGTGCCATCCGATGCGGGCACGGGTGCCGGGCGCGCATGCGGCCGGCCCGCGGCGAGGAAAGCGAGGAGCGCGATGCCGAGATACGAGTCCCCCTACGACCCGTCGATGATGCCGAAGAACCTCGAGCACATCGTCTACGAGAAGAAGGGCCACGTGGCCTATGTGCGCATCAACCGCCCGGAGGTGCGCAACGCGCTGCACTCCTACGCCTATGCCGAGATGCGCGCGTGCTGGCGCGACATGAGCATCGACCCGGACGTCTATTGCGGCATCTTCACCGGCACCGGCGAGGCCTTCTGCGCCGGCCGCGACGTCAAGTTCCTTGCCAAGCACCAGGCCGAGGGCAAGCGCACGCCGCACGAGGACCCGACCAACCCGATGTTCCACTGGGGTGGCGGCGGCATGCCCAGCGACGCGAAGCTCGACAAGCCGCTGATCTGCGCGCTCAACGGCTTCGCGGTCGGCGTCGGCCTGTCGCTGTTCCTCGAGTGCCAGCTGCGCGTGATGGCGGAGGACACCTGGATCGGCGACCTCCACACGCTGGTCGGCCGCCTCGGCGCGCCGCACAAGCTGTTCGACAAGATGCCGCAGGCCGTCTGCGCCTACCTGACCCTCGCCAATGGCCGCCTCAACGCGCAGGAATGCCTGCAATACGGCATCGTCAACCGCGTCGTGAAGAAGCAGGACGTGCTGGCCGAGGCCGAGAAGATCGCCGAGATGGTCTGCCGCGGCGCGCCGCTGGCGACGCAGGCGGCGGTGCGGCTCTTCCGCATGTCCTCCGCGCCGAGCGAGGAACTCAGCGCCTATGCCCGCCACCTCGACCAGGAGACGGCCGAGAGCGAGGACGGCGCGGAAGGCCCGCGGGCGTTCAAGGAGAAGCGCAAGCCGGCCTGGAAGTCGCGCTGAAGCGCGACCGCCGCCGCTGCCCCCCGCGCCTGTCGCGGCGGGGCGGCGGCGGCGCGCCGCCTAGCGCGGCGGCACCACCGAGTTGCGGATGACGATCTCCGCGAGGAGTTCCTCGCGCTGGACCTTCGTCGCCTCGCCGGTCATGCGGGCGATCAGGAACTCCCAGGCCTTGCGCGCGATCGCGTAGGTCGGCTGGCGCACCACCGAGAGCCGCGGCGTCACGAGGTCGCCCCAGTCGGGCGAGTCGAAGGCGAGCAGCGACACCTTTCCCGGATAGTCGAGCCGGAGCGCGTGGAATGCGCGCAGCGTCAGCGCCGCGAAGACGCTGTTGCTCACGATCACGGCCGTCGGCGCGCCGGGCCGCAGGAAGCGGGCCGACAGGCAGGACGTGACCGAGACCTCGTCCGAGGCGCATTCGACGACCTCGGCGGAGACCTTTCCCGTCGCCGACCTGACGGCGGCCATGAGCCCGGCGACGCGCTGGCGGCTGACGACGAGCGCGCGCTCGCGCACCATGAACAGCAAGCGGCGATGGCCGAGCGCGACGAGGTGGCGGGTCGCCTCCTCCATCGCGCGCCGGTTGTCGAACGACACCTCGTCGAAGCGATCGTCATGCGCCGGGCGGTCGACGATGACCGTCGGCGTGCCGGAGGCGGCGAGCAGGTCGAGCGTGCGGCCGGGGCTGCGCGTCGGCAGCAGGATGAGCCCGCCGATGTTGTAGCGCAGCAGCGCCTGCACGCGCTTGTACTCGCGCTGCGGGTCCTGCCCGCTGAGCACCTGCATGAGCTCGAAGCCCCGGTCCGAGGCGAATTCCTCGAACGCGTTCATCAGCGCCGAGAAATAGGCATTCGTCGTGTGCGGCACGCAGAGCCCGACCATGGTCGAGCGCTGCCGGCGCAGCCCCTGGGCGAGCGGGTTCTGGGTGTAGCCGAGGGTGGCGATCGCCTTCTCGACGCGGCGTCGGCGCGCCTCGCTCACGCTCGACGAACCGTTGAGGACGTTGGAGACCGTCCCCACCGACACCTTCGCGAGCCTCGCGACCTCGATGACGGTGGGGCGTCGCCGCGCCCCCGCGCTGGACGGCGCCCGCCGTCCCTTCCTCACGCCCTTCAGCATTCCTCGATGATCACCAATCCGTCGACCGCCGTCACGCCCTTCGTGGACCATTTCACGGGGTTGACCTCGACCACGAAGCGCGTCCAGGGCGCGCGGGCGGCGACCTGCGAGAAATCGGCGACGAAGCGCGCGAGCGCGTCGAGGTCCGGGGGCTTGCGGCCCTTCGCGAGGCCCCGCACGAGGCGCAGGCGCCCGAGCATCGCGCGCGCGCCGGCGACGTCCAGCGGGGCGCGCGCGATCACGACGTCGTCGATCAGCTCCGTCAGCGCGCCGCCGGCGCCACAGGACACGACGACCCCGGCGACCGGGTCGCGCAGCGCCGAGACGATGACCTCCGAGCCACCGGCGACCATCTCCTGGACATAGACGCCGTCGAGCGCGACGGCGGACCCGCGCGCGGTCGCCGAGAGCTCGTCGAAGGCCCGCCGCACGCCCGCCTCGTCGCGCAGGTCGAGCGCGACGAGGCCCGCGGCGGCGCGATGCGTCACCTGCGGCGAGATCCCCTTCATCGCGACCGGCGCGCCGATGGCCCGCCATGCCGCCGCGGCCTCGTCGGCGGTGGCCGCGAGGCTGCCCGCGGCGACCGGCAGCCCCGCCGCGCGCAGGATGCGGTGGCAGTCATGCTCGGAGATGACGCTGCCATCGGCGACCTGCCCGGCATGGGCCGCCCAGTCGAAGCCACCTGTCGCGGGCGCAAGCGCGATCGCCTCGGAGCGGTCGGCCGCATGGCGCGCGAGCCGCGCCAGCACCGTGACCGACCGGCCATAGGCGTCGAACACGTGCACGCCCTCGTCCCGCAGGTACTCGACGACGCCCCGCGGCGCGAGCGGCCAGGCGATGGCCACATGCTTGGGGCAGCGGCGCGAGAAGGCGACGAGCTCGCGCGCGACCTCCATGCCGCGCAGCCCCATCGGCCCGAACTGCACCAGCACCGAGTCGATCGCGGGGTCGGCCGCGATGAGGTCGAGCGCATCGCCGAACCGCTCGAAGAACTCCGGCTGGTTGTAGACCGAGGGCGTCAGGTCGATCGGGTTGCCGATCGCCGCGATCGGCGGGACGATCGCGCGCAGTGCGCGCTGCGTCTCCTCGGCCAGGACCGGCGTCGCAAGGCCGCGGCGCGCGCACTGGTCCGCCGTCAGCACGCCGATGCCGCCGCCCGTCGTGACCGGCGCGACGCCGGGCCCGCGGGGAAGCCTGGAGAGGTCGGTCCGCCCGAGGCAGCAGAGGATGTCGAGGAGCTCCTCGAGCGATTCCGCCCGGATCGCGGCATGGTCGCGGAAGATCGCGTCCCAGACGCGGCCCTCGCCGGCGAGCGCGCCGGTATGCGCCACGGCGGCGCGCGCGCTCGCCGCGCTGTCGCCGCCCTTGAGCACGACCACGGGCTTTCCCGCCGCGCGCGCCTTGGCGAGCGCCGCGAGGAAGCGGTCGCCATCGCGCACGCCCTCGAGGTAGAGGGCGATGATCCGCGTGTGCGGGTCGTCGGCGAGGGCTGCGATGAAGTCGGCGAGGGTGAGGACCGCCTCGTTGCCCGCGCTGATCATGTAGCGGAAGCCCACGCCCGATTGCTGCGCCAGCGCCTGCGCCATGGTCGCGAGGCCACCGCTCTGGCTGACCATCGAGATGCCGCCACGCAGCAGCGCGTCGGTCTCGAGCAGGAAGGAGGCGAAGCTCGCGATCGCAGGCTGCCAGGAATCGATGATGCCGATGCAGTTCGGGCCGACGAGGTCGACGCCCGCCTCGCGGCAGGCGGCGACGAGCTCGTCCTGCAGCGCACGGCCTGCCGTGCCCGTCTCGGCGAAGCCGCCGGCCCAGACGACCGCGTTTCGGATGCCTGCCGCGCCGCATTCGCGCACCAGGCCGGGGATGGAGGCCGGGCCCGTGGCGAGGATGGCGAGGTCGACGGGCCTGCCGATCGCCGCGAGCGAGGGCACGCAGGCGATGCCATGGACCTCGGCGCGGCGCGGATTCACCGCGTGGACCTCGCCCGGGTAGCCGAACCTGCGCAGGAAGGAGACGGCGACCCCGCCGAGGTTGCCGGCCTGGTCGGACGCGCCGACCACGGCGATGGAGCGCGGCTGGAGCAGCGAGGAAAGGTCGCGGAAGGGCGCCGGGGCGGAGGTCTCGGGGTGCGCGGGCAAGGCTCGCCTCTCTGGTGGGGTTCGCTGCCGGCACTCTAGTCGCGGCGTGAAAGCATTCACAACTCCGCGTCGCCATTTCCCCGGCGTCGATGGCGATGTTGCGTTGCAAGACGGGCTTGGATGAATCGAGGCTGGCGATACCGCGCGGGTAACGCTAGCGTGAAACCTTTCAAACACCGCCGCGGCCGGAAACCGTCCCGCCGCGCCGGGGGATCGAGGGGAAAACATGAAGCGCAGCCAGTTCGTCTCCGGCCTGCTTTCCGCGGCCTTCGCCGCCACCGCCATCGCCACGGGGCTCGGCGCCCCCGGCGCCGCGGCGCAGGACTTCAGGATGCGGCTGTCGCATCCGCTCGCGACGAGCGACCAGTCGCATGTCGCGCTGTCCTCCTTCGCCGAGGCGATGAAGAAGCGCTCCAACGGCAAGGTGGACATCACGGTCTTCCCGGCCGACCAGATGGGCCGGCAGAAGGACGTCGGCGAGATGATCCGCCAGGGCGCCAACGTCATCCAGATGACCGACGCGCTGTTCCTTGGCGAATGGGTGCCGGACGCGGCGATCCTCCAGGCGCCGTACCTGCTCGACAAGCCAGAGGACTTCCGCAAGATCCTCGGCTCCGACTGGCTCGAGGACCTCAACCGGCAGCTCGCGGCCAAGGGCATCCACGTCCTGTCGTGGAACAACTATTTCGGCACGCGCCAGATCCTCTCGCGCAAGCCCATCCGCAGCCTCGCCGACCTCGCGGGCGCGAATTTCCGCTGCGCCGCGGCGCCGATGTACGTCCAGACGGTCGCCGCCCTCGGCGCCAAGCCGGTCACCACCGGCTTCGCGGAGGTCTATACCGGGCTGGCGCAGGGCGCGCTCGACATGCTCGAGGCGCCGCTGCCGACGATGTGGGCCTCCAAGTTCTACGAGCAGGGCAAGTTCGTCACCCTCACCGGCCACATGATCGCCTGGAACCCGGTGATCACGAGCGAGGCCTACTTCAAGTCCCTCCCCGCCGACATCCAGAAGATGATGACCGAGGAATCCGCCCGCGCCGCGGACCTCATGACCAGGCTGAAGCTCGAGGAAGAGGCCGACATGGTCGTCAAGTACGAGGCGCAGGGCGTGACGGTGATCAAGGACGTCGACCGCAAGGCGTTCCGCGACGCGACGGCCGCGGTCTACGACAAGTACCAGGGCTGGACGCCCGGGCTGCGCGGGCGCGTCCAGGCGCTGCTGGCGAAGTGAGGGCCAGCCGCCATGCCGCATGACGAGGCGCGCGCCGGCGACCAGGAGGGGGACGGCGCGCGCACCGGCTGGCGGCGGCACGTCGCTTCGCCCGAGCAGGTTGCGATGAACGTGGCCTTCGCGGTGCTGCTCGTCGCGATCTGCTGGGGCGTGCTGTCCCGCCACGTCGTCGCGGCGCCGGCGGCCTGGGTCGAGGAGGTCGCGGCCCTCGCCTATTGCTGGCTGATCTTCGTCGGCTCGGCCGAGGCGCACCGGCGCGCGCAACATGTCGGCGTCGACGTGCTGACCTCGCTCCTTCCCCGGCAGGCGCGGCAGGCGCTGGCCGTGGCCGTCGAGGCCTTCGTCGTCGTGCTCGCCGCCTACGTGGCATGGCTTGCGGTGCTGCAGGCCATCGCCAGCCATTCCTCGGCGACCAGCATGCTGCGGCTTCCCCTGAGCACCGGCTATGCCGGCGTCGCGGCTGGCTTCCTGCTCATCGGCCTGCGCGGCGCCCAGCGCCTCGCGCGCCTGGCGCGCTGACCGGCGGCGGGGACAGGGACCATGGACCTCCTGCCGCTCGCGCTGTTCCTCGTCCTGATGGCGATCAACGCCCCGATCGCGTTCGCGATCGCCGCAGGCGCCCTCCTCTTCTTCCTGGACCAGAAGGGGCTGCCGCTGGTCATCTTCCCGCAGCGGCTGATGTCGGCCTCGGGGTCCTTCCCGCTCGTCGCCATCCCGATGTTCGTGCTCGCCGGCGTGGTGATGAACCGCGCGGGCATCACGCGACGCCTGCTCAACCTGGCCGAGGCGCTCGTCGGCCACCTGCCAGGCGCTCTCGCGCAGATGAACGTCGTGCTGGCGACCCTGATGGGGTTCGAATCGGGATCGGGCAACGCCGACGCGGCCATGCAGGCCAAGATGCTGGGCACCGAGATGGTGCGCCGCGGCTATGCCGCGCCCTTCGCCGCCGCGATCGTCGCCGCCTCGGCGGTCATCACCCCGATCATCCCCCCGGGGCTCGGCTTCGTGATCTACGGCTACCTCGCCAATGTCTCGGTCGGGCGGCTGTTCCTGGCGGGCGTCGTGCCCGGCTTCATGCTGATGGCGGCGCTGATGCTGGTGACGCATCGCATCGCCCTGCGCGAAGGCTACCTTCCGCTCAGGCCCCGCTTCGTCTCCGCTGGCGAGCTCCTGGCGGCGGTGCGCGACGCGGGATGGGCCCTGACCGTGCCGGTCTTCATCGTCGTCGGCCTCCGCAACGGCCTGTTCACGCCGACAGAGGCCGGCGCCGTGATCGCCGCCTACTCGCTCGCCGTCGGCTTCCTCGCACATCGCGAGCTGAAGCTCTCCGACCTCTGGCCGATGCTGACCGAGGCGTCGCTCGCGACCGCCTCGGTGATGCTCATCATCTCGGCCGCCGACGCGTTCGGCTTCTACATGACGATGGAGCAGGTGCCCGCGGCGGCCGCGCGGCTGCTCGGGACGCTGACGGCGAACCCCACGGCGATGCTGTTCCTGATCAACGGCCTGCTGCTGGTCGTGGGCATGTTCCTCGAGAGCGTCGCGGCCCTGATCATGCTCACGCCGATCCTGGCCGTCGTCGGGGCCGGCGTCGGGATCGACCCGGTGCACCTGGGCCTGGTCATCGTCCTCAACATCACCATCGGCGCGATCACGCCGCCCGTGGGCACGCTGATGTTCATCTCCTGCGGCGTCCTCAAGGTGAGCGTCGCGCGGTTCAGCCGCGCGATCCTGCCGCTGCTCCTCGCGCAGCTGGCCGTGCTGGTGCTGCTGATCCTGTTCCCGCGGCTCGTGACGTTCCTGCCCGACATGCTGATGGGCCCCGGCCGCTGAGCGGCGGGGCGCGCGATTGCGGCTGCCCCGGGGCGTCGCTAGCCTTGGCGAGCACCTTCATGGAAGGGCCATCGCCTCGCGCCGCGGCGATGCAGGCCCCGAGAGGCAGGACCGGCGCATGACCGCCACCCCGCGCTTCGGCGCCCTCGCACCCCTGCTCGCCCCCGCCTC
>JBEGVV010000155.1:0-5298 GCA_041178225.1 Pseudomonadota bacterium
GTCGAAGGACTGGCTCAAGCTGCTGCAGCTCGAGATGCTCGCGCGCGGCTACTACATGACCTTCCGCGGCATGTTCGTGCTGTCGCTGCCGCACGGGAAGGCCGAGCTCGACGGCTTCGCCGCCGCCTTCGAGGGTTTCCTCGACGACTACGCGCCGCTGCTGGGCTGAACCGGGAGGGCGGGGCGTCGACAAGCTTCGCAGCGCGCGGGTCGCTGCTCTAGACTACGGCTTCGTTTCGGAACGATGACGCGCGCGTGACGTGCGTCCACCCGAGGAGGAAGCCATGAAGACCGTTACCCGCCGCTCCACCCTCGCCGGGGGCGTCGCCCTCGGCGCCGCAGCCCTCGCCGGCCGCGCGCAGGCCCAGGCGATCGAGAAGGAGCTCGTCGTCTACGCCTCGCACCCCTCGGAGATGGTCGACCATTTCTGCAACGACTTCGGGCAGAAGAACGGCGTCAGGGTCACCACGATCAAGGCCGGCACGGGCGAGCTCCTCAACCGCATCCGCGCCGAGCGCGCGCGTCCCGGCGCCGACGTGCTCTGGGGCGGGTTCGCGGATACCGGCGCCTCGTCGCCCGACCTCTTCGACCAGTACCGCTCGCGCGAGCTCGCCGCCATCGAGCCGCGGATGATCGACGCCGCCGGCTTCAACACGCCCTTCGGCGCGAGCACGATGGTGATCATGTACAACCGCAACCTCGTGAAGCCCGAGGATGCGCCGAAGAGCTGGGCCGACCTCGCCGACCCGAAATGGGCGAAGAAGATCGTCCATGCCGAGCCCTCCAAGTCGAGCTCGGCCTATTCCGCCCTCGTCACCTGGCTCAGCATCTACGGCAAGGACGACAAGGGCTGGGAACTGGTCGAGCGCATGACGCGCAACATGAACCTCGTGATCCGCTCCAGCCTCGTCTTCCAGCAGGTCGGCCGCGGCGAATACCCGATCGGCGTGACCTACGAGGAGGGCGCGTTCAACTACGTCCTCGCGGGCACGGCGGGCATCGTCTACCCGTCGGACGGCACGCTGCTCGAGGCCGAGGGCATGTTCATCGTCAAGGGCGGCCGCAGCCCGAACGCCGCGCGCGCCTTCGCCGACTACCTGCTCTCGGCGGGCGCGCAGTCGGAGCTCGCGACGAAGTTCCCGGGCCGGCGCCCCACGCGCAAGGGGGTCGCCACGCATCCCGAGATGATCCCGGCCGAGCGCCTGAAGGTCATCGACTACGATTCGAAGTGGGGCGCGGAGAGCCGCAAGGACATCCTCGACCGCATGCAGCGCATCATCGTCAAGACCCAGGGCTGAGGCGCGCGGGCGCCGCGGCCAGCGCGGCGGCGCCCTGCCCATCCGCGACACAAGGCAGGACCAGCGTGCCGACGACCTCCGTCACGATCGAATCGCTCACAAGGCGCTTCGGCGACTTCGTCGCCGTCGACGACGTCTCCCTCTCCATCCGCTCCGGCGAGTTCTTCACCCTGCTCGGCTCGAGCGGCTGCGGCAAGACCACGCTGCTGCGCGTGGTTGCGGGCTTCCTGCGCCAGACCTCCGGCCGCGTGCTCTTTGGCGACCGGCCGATCGACGACGTGCCCGCCCATCGGCGCAACACCGGCATGGTGTTCCAGAACTACGCGATCTTCCCGCACCTCACCGTCACCCAGAACATCGCCTACGGGCTCAAGGCCCGCGGCCTGCCGCGCGCCGAGGTCGAGCGGCGCGTCGGGCGGATGCTCGAGATGACGCGGCTCGCACCGCTCGCCGCGCGCCGACCGCGCGAGCTCTCGGGCGGGCAGCAGCAGCGCGTCGTGCTCGCCCGCGCCGTGGTCATCGAGCCCGACGTGCTGCTGATGGACGAGCCGCTCTCCAATCTCGACAGCAAGCTGCGCCACCAGGTTCGCGAGACGATCGGCGAGTTGCAGCGCGAGATCGGCGTGACCACGATCTACGTGACGCACGACCAGGAGGAGGCGCTGTCGCTCTCCGACCGCATCGCCGTGATGCGCGCGGGCCGGATCGAGCAGCTTGGCACGCCGCACGAGATCTTCAACGAGCCGCGCACGCGCTTCGTCGCGGGATTCATCGGCGAGAGCAACTTCCTGCCCGCGCGCCGCGCGGGCGCGGCCGATGCGGCCGGCCTCGTGCCCTTCGAGGCCGAAGGGGGGCTGCGCCTGGCCGTGCCCGCGACGCGGCTGCGCGGCGACGGCGCCCGCTTCGTGCTCGCCTTCCGGCCACACCACGTGCGCGTGGGGCCGGGCGCCTCCCATGGCGCGGTGCTGCGCGACACCGTCTATGCCGGCACGTCGATGCGCCAGGTGCTCGACGTCGGCGGCGGCACGCAGGTCGTGGCGCTGGCGCTGAGCCAGCCCGGCGCCATCGCCACCGCGCCCGGTTCCGCCCTGCGCTTCGACGTCGCGCCCGAGGCGATCACCGCGTTCGCGGAGGACGAGGCACGATGAGCGCCGCCCCCGCGCCGCGGGTGGCGCTGCGCGACCTGCTCGGCTTCTGGCCGATGGTGACGCTCGCGGCCTTCGCGGTCGTGGCGCTGCTTCTCGTGCTGCCGGTGGCGAGCATCGTGGGCCTCAGCTTCTCGGGGAAGGACGATGCCGCAAGCCCGCTCGAGAACTACCGGCTGTTCTTCTCCGAGCGCTTCTACTGGCAGACCCTCGTCAATTCCTTCCAGGTCAGCGCGCTCGCGACGCTGGGTGCCGTGCTGGTCGGGGTGCCGGCGGCGTATTTCACGACCCGCTACGACATCTGGGGGCGCGGCTTCGTGCGCGCGGCGGTGGTCATCACCTTCGTCTCGCCGCCCTTCATCGGCTCCTATTCCTGGGTGATCCTGTTCGGGCGCAGCGGGCTGGTGTCGTCGTGGCTCGCGCAATGGGGGATCCACCTCCCGTCGATCTACGGCGCGCAGGGCATCGTCTTCGTCTTCGTCCTCCAGTACTTCCCCTTCGTCTTCCTGCTCGTCTCGTCGGGCCTGCGCTCGATCGACCAGAGCGTGGAGGACGCGGCGCGCAACCTCGGTTCGAGCGAGTTGCGCGGCTTCCTGACGGTGATCGCGCCCATGCTGGTGCCCTCCGTCTCGACCGGCGCGCTGCTCGTCTTCGTCGCCGCGTTCTCCGACTTCGGCACGCCGATCATCCTCGGCGAGCGCTTCCGCGTCCTGCCGGTGCTCGTCTACAGCGAGTTCGTCAACGACTTCGGCGGCAGGCCGACCCTCGCGGCGACGCTCTCCGTCCTGCTGCTCGCCGTCACCGCGCTCGCGCTGCTGCTGCAGCGCGCGATCGCGACGCGCTTCGCGCATGGCGCGCAGACGATCCGGCCGCTGGAGATGCGCGAGCAGCCGCTGGTCAGGCGCGTCCTCGCGAGCGCCTACGTGCTGCTGCTCACCGGCCTCGCCCTGCTGCCGGTGGCGACGGTCGTCGTCTCGTCCTTCCTCGAAGCCAACGGGCCGCTCCTCGTCGCGCGCCTGACGCTCGACAACTACCGCGCCATCGCGCGCAACCTTGAGCTGCCGCTCGCCAACACGCTGCTCTTCACGAGCGCGGCGACGCTGCTCTGCGCCGTCGCGGGCACGGCGATCGCCTACGTGGTCGTGCGCCGCCGCGGCCGCGTCACGGGCCTGCTCGACATGGTCATCATGTTCTCCTATGCGGTGCCGGGCATCGTGCTCGGCGTCGGGCTCGTCGTCGCCTTCAACGAGCCGCCGATGCTGCTCACCGGGACCGCGACGATCATCGTGCTGGCCTACTTCATCCGGCGGCTGCCCTTCTCGGTGCGCTCGGCCGTGGCGATGCTGCAGCAGGTGGCGCGCGACGCCGAGGATGCCTCGACGAATCTCGGCGCCGGCCCGCTGCGCACCTTCCTCCTCGTCACCGTGCCGATGATCTCCGCGGGCATCCTGTCGGGCGCGCTGCTCACCTGGTCGAACACGATCCGCGAGCTGAGCGCGACGCTGATCTTGCAGTCCGGCTCGACCGCGACCATGAGCGTGTCGATCTTCACCGAGGTGGTGAACGCGAATTTCGGGCTCGCCGCCGCCCATGGCACGATCCTGATCGCGCTGACCTTCGTGCCCCTGGCGATCCTGTTCCGCTTCATGGGCAAGCGCGAGGAGGTCCTGGTATGATCGCACCCGAGGCCGCTCGACACGCGCTCGCCGCGCGCGTCGCCGAGGTCGCGTCGCGTGGCGCCGAGGCGCACGCGGAGGAGTTCGGCCAGCTAGCGGCGCGGCTCGCCCGCCGCGGCCTCGACGTCGAGGCGCTGCTCGCGCGGCTGTCGCGGTTGCGCATCGCCGTGCCGAGCTGGGCGCTGGGGACCGGTGGCACGCGCTTCGGGCGCTTCGCGGAGGCCGGCGAGCCCGCGAACCTGTTCCAGAAGATCGACGACGTCGCGGCGCTCGACGCGCTGACCGGCGCGAATGGCGAGGTCAGCCTCCACATCCCCTGGGACGAGCCGGAGGACGTCGCGGCCACGCGCCAGTACCTCGAGGCCTCGCGCGTCGCCTGCGGCCCGATCAACTCCAACACCTTCCAGGATGGCGCGCGGCCCAACGACCCGCGCGCGAGCTGGAAGTTCGGCTCGGTCTCGAACGCCTTCGAGGCGGCGCGCGAGCGCGCCATCGAGCACAACCTCCATGTCGTCGAGATCGGCGAGCGGCTCGGCAGCCGCGCGCTCACCGTCTGGCTTCCCGACGGCTCGAACCATCCCGGGCAGCACGACTTCCGCGGCGCGCTCGACCGCACCATCGAAAGCCTGCGCCGCGTGCACGAGGCGCTGCCGCCCGGCTGGTCGATGTACACCGAGCACAAGCCCTTCGAGCCCGCCTTCTACAGCTCGGTCAATCCCGACTGGGGCGCGAGCCTCCTGATCGCGCGCGAGCTTGGCGAGAACTGTCGCTGCCTCGTCGACCTCGGCCACCACCTGCCCAACGCGAACATCGAGCAGGTCGTGGCGATGCTGCTGCGCGAGCGCCGGCTCGGCGGCTTCCACTTCAACGATTCCAGCTATGGCGACGACGACCTCACCGCGGGATCGATCCGGCCCTACCGCCTCTTCCTGGTCTGCTGCGAGCTGGCGGCGGGCGAGGCGGACGGGCTGGTCGAAGACCACCCGCTCGACCTGATGATCGACGCGAGCCACAACATCAAGGACCCGATGGAGGACATCCTGCAATCGACGGAGGCGATCCTGCTCGCCCATGCGCAGGCCTTCCTCGTCGATCGCGAGGCGCTGGGCGCCGCGCGCGCGGCGAACGACGCCGCGCTGGCGCAGGAGATCCTGCAGGACGGGTTCCGCACCGACGCGC
>JBEGVV010000156.1:0-22083 GCA_041178225.1 Pseudomonadota bacterium
ACTCCGCGAGGACCTCGTCGCGCCCGAGCGCGATCCCGGCGCGCGCGATCAGCGGGCCGAGCGCGGCGTGGATGCCGCTCTCCCAGTCGATGAGCGTGCCGTAGCAGTCGAAGGTGAGGACGCGGAAATCGTGCAGCTTCATGTGCGTCTGTCCTGGCAATGGATCGTCTGGCGGCGGGGCGCGGCGCGCCGTTCGGCATCATGCCGGAACGGCAGGCGTGGCACTACACGTCGCGCCCGGCCTGTGCCACGCTCGTCGCCTCGAGCCGGACGGGGAACGCGCGATGGGCGGCCAGGACGAATTCGACTTCATCGTCGTCGGCGCTGGATCGGCGGGATGCGTCGTCGCGGCGCGGCTGAGCGAGGATCCTCGCCACCGCGTGCTGCTCCTCGAGGCGGGGCCCGAGGACCGCAACCCCTGGATCCACCTGCCCGTGGGCTATTTCCGCACGATGTATTCCAGCCTCAGTTGGGGCTTCCGCACCGAGCCGGATCCCGGCATCGACGGGCGCTCGATCGTGTGGCCGCGCGGCAAGGTGCTGGGTGGCTCCAGCTCTATCAATGGCCTCGTCTACATCCGCGGCCAGGCCGAGGACTTCGACCTCTGGCGCCAGATGGGCAATCCCGGCTGGAGCTTCGCGGACGTGCTGCCGTACTTCGTCAGGTCGGAGGACCAGGAGCGCGGTGCCGACGGCTTCCACGGCAAGGGCGGGCCGCTCGGCGTCTCCGACCTGCGCCTCCAGCACCCGATCTGCGAGGCGTTCATCGCCGCCGCCGAGGCCGCGGGCATCCCGCGCAACCGCGACTTCAACGGCGCGACCCAGGAGGGCGTGGGCTATTTCCAGCTCACCGTGCGCGACGGCTGGCGCGCGAGCACCGCGCGCGAATACCTGCGCCCCGCCCGCCGGCGCGCGAACCTCGAGGTGCGCACCTCCGCGCTCGCGTCGCGCGTCGTCCTGGAGGGAAGGCGCGCGGCGGGCGTCGCCTATCTCGCGGAGGGCGGCGAGGAGCGCGTCGCGCGCGCGCGGCGCGAGGTCGTGCTCTGCGGCGGCGCGATCAACTCGCCCCAGCTCCTGCAGCTCTCGGGAATTGGCCCCGGCGCGCTGTTGCAGGAGAAGGGGATCGCCACGCTGGTCGAGAGCCCGGGCGTGGGCGAGTGCCTGCAGGACCACTTCCAGGTGCGCTTCGTCTATCGCTGCCCGGAGCCGATCACCTTCAACGACATCGCGCGCAGCCCGATGCGCAAGCTCGGCGTCGCGCTCGAATGGCTCTTCAGGCGCTCCGGCCCGATGACGATCGGCGCCGGCCAGGTCGGCGTCTTCTGCCGCACGCGGCCCGAGCTCGCGACGCCCGACATCCAGTTCCACATGTTCCCGGTGTCGATGGACAGGCCGGGCGGCACGTTCCACGACTATTCCGGCATCACCAGCTCGATCTGCCAGCTGCGGCCGGAGAGCCGGGGCTGGGTGCGGCTGCGCTCGCCCGACCCGCGCGAGCATCCCGCGATCATGCCGAACTACCTCGCCACGCGCGGCGACCAGGAGACGATCGTCGCGGGCATGCGCGTGGCGCGCCGGATCGCGGCGCAGGAGCCGATGCGCCGCTACATCGCCGAGGAGACGATCCCCGGCCTCGCGCACGAGAGCGACGAGCAGCTCCTCGCCGTGGCGCGGCGCAACGGCACGACGATCTTCCATCCCACGAGCACCTGCCGCATGGGCCCCGCCGGCGACGCGCTCGCCGTCGTCGACCCGGAGCTGCGCGTGCGCGGCGTCGAGGGACTGCGCGTGGCCGATGCATCGGTCATGCCGACGGTCGTGTCCGGGAACACCAACGCGGCCTGCATCATGATCGGCGAGAAGGCCGCGGACATGATGCGCGCCGCCGCGCGCTGAACCGCCGGGACGCCCGCCGTCAGACGCCGAGATGGCGGTGCTGCGCCGCCTCGTCGGCGGCGAGCGCGTCCGAGCTGCCGGTCCAGACCACGCGGCCCTTCTCGACGATCACGTGCCGGTCGGCGAGGCGCAGCAGCGCCTTCACGTTCTTGTCGACCACGAGGATCGACAGGCCAGTCGCCTTGAGCTCGGCGAGGATGCGCCAGATCTCCGCGCGCACGATCGGCGCGAGGCCCTCGCAGGCCTCGTCGAGCACCAGCAGCCGCGGGTTCGTCATCAGGGCGCGGCCGATCGCGAGCATCTGCTGCTCGCCGCCGGAGAGCTGGTTGCCCATGTTGCCGGCGCGTTCGGCGAGGCGGGGGAAGAGCGCGTGCACGCGCTCCAGCGTCCATGCGCCGGGACGCGCGGTCGCGACGAGGTTCTCCGCCACCGTCAGGTTGGGGAAGACCTGGCGGCCCTCGGGCACGAGGCCGATGCCCGCGCGCGCGATGCGATGCGACGGCCAGCCCGCGATCGCGTCGCCGGCGAAGCCGATCGTGCCGGCGCGCGCCGGCACGAGGCCGAGGATGGCGCGGATCGTCGTCGTCTTGCCCATGCCGTTGCGGCCGAGCAGCGTCACGACCTCGCCCGCGCCGATCGCGAGGTCGATCCCGAAGAGCACCTGGCTCGCGCCATAGGCGGCCTCGAGCCCGCGGACGTCGAGCAGCGCGCTCATGCCGCCTCGTCCTCGCCCAGGTAGGCGGTGCGCACCTCGGGGTTGGCGCGGATCTCGTCCGGCGTGCCGCTGGCGATCGCGCGTCCATAGACGAGGACGGTGACGCGGTCGGCGAGGGCGAAGACGACGTCCATGTCGTGCTCGACCAGCAGGATCGTCTCGCGCGCCTTGAGCCGGCGCAGCAGCGCGGTCATGCGCTCGGACTCCTCGCGTCCCATGCCCGCCATCGGCTCGTCGAGCAGCAGCATGCGCGGCGAGGTGGCGAGCGCCATCGCGATCTCGAGCTGGCGCTGCTCGCCATGCGCGAGCGCGCCCGCGAGCCTTCCCGCGGAGGCGGCGAGCCCGGTCTCCTCGAGGACGCGCCGCGCCGGCCCGGCGAGCGCCTCGTCGCGGCGCGCATCCGTCCAGAAGCGGAAGGCGTGCGGCTCGCGTGCCTGGACGGCGAGCATGACGTTCTCCAGCACGGTGAAGCGCCGGAAGATCTGGGTGATCTGGAAGGAGCGCGCGATGCCGAGCCGCGCGCGCGCCGGCGCGGCCAGCGCGGTGACGTCGGCGCCGTCGAACAGGATGCTGCCGGCGTCGGGGCGCAGCTCGCCGGTGAGCTGGCCGATCAGGGTCGTCTTGCCCGCGCCGTTCGGCCCGATCACCGCGTGGATCTCCCCGCGCCGCACGGACAGGTCGAGGTCGTCGGTGGCCACCAGGCCCCCGAAGCGCTTCACGAGGCCGCGCGCCTCGAGCAGGGCGTCAGTGGCCGCCATCGCGGGCCTCCTCGCCGCGCTTGTCGAACAGCCCGATCAGGCCGCGCCGGGCGAAGAGCACGGCGAGGACGAGGAGCGGCCCGAAGACGATCATCCAGTGCTCGGTGAAGTCCGGCAGGAACTTCTCGAGCAGCAGGAAGAGCGTCGCGCCGATGACCGGCCCGAACAGCGTGCCCATGCCGCCGAGCACGACCATGACCACGAGGTCGCCCGACCGCGTCCAGTGCATGAGCGAGGGGCTGACGTAGCCCTCGTGCAGGGCGAGCAGCGCGCCGGCCAGCCCCGCGATCGCGCCGGAGAGCACGAAGGCCACGAGGCGGTAGCGGTTGGTCGGGAAGCCGATCGCGCGCATGCGTCGCTCGTTGTCCCGGATGCCCTGCAGCACCACCCCGAAGCGCGAGCGCACGAGGCGCTGCGCCGCCACCAGCACGAGCGCGAGGACCGTCCAGACCACGAAGTAGAAGCCGAGGTCGTTCGTCGTCTCGACGATCCCGAGCACCGCCACGTCCGCGGGGTAGCGCAGCCCGTCGTCGCCGCCATAGGACCGGCCGGCGTCCTCGAATCGCAGCGACACGAAGAGGAAATAGACCAGCTGCGCGAAGGCCAGCGTGATCATGATGAAGTAGAGGCCCGACGTGCGGAGGCTGATCGCGCCGATGGCGAGCGCGAGCAGCGCGGCCACGAGCATCGCGGCCGGGATCGTGGCGAGGCTCTGCATCGTGCCGGGAAGGAGGCCGAGGATCTCGATCCCGCGGTCCGCGTGCCAGTGCAGCAGCGCGACGACGTAGGCGCCCGCGCCGACGAAGGCCGCGTGGCCAAGGCTGACCATCCCGCCATAGCCGAGGATGATGTCGAGGCTCACCGCGGCGATGGCGAAGATGAGCACGCGGCGAAGCTGGCCGACATAGAAGCCCTGGTCGAGCCACGTCGCGACCAGCGGCAGGATCGCGAGCAGCGCCATCAGGCCGATGGCGACCGCGGCGCGGCGATCGAGGCGCGGGCTCATCCGCGCGCCGCGAAGAGGCCGGTCGGCCTGAAGAACAGGACCGTGGCCATCAGGACGTAGACCGCCATCTCCGCGAGCGCGGAGGGCAGGCCGGCGAGCGAGGGCAGGATGCGGCCGAACGTGTCGACCATGCCGACGAGCAGGGCGGCGACGAAGGCGCCGCGGATCGAGCCGATGCCGCCGATCACGATGACGACGAAGACCTTGATGAGGATCGCGTCGCCCATGCCGATCTCGACGACGTAGAGCGGCCCGGCCATCGCCCCGGCGAAGGCGGCGAGCGCCGCGCCGAGCGCGAAGACGGCGGTGTAGAGCCGGTCGATGTCGATGCCGAGCGCGCCGACCATCTCGCGGTTGGACGCGCCCGCGCGGATCAGCATGCCGAGCCGCGTGCGCGTGATGAGCCACCACAGCCCGGCGGCGACCGCGAGGCCGGCGGCCAGCACGACGAGGCGGTAGACGGGGTAGGGAGCGCCGGGGATGAGCTCGACGCGGCCCGCCAGCGCGGGCGGCACGTCGACGAAGAGCGCCATCGGGCCCCAGGCGATCTTGGTGAGCTCGTTGAAGAACAGGATCAGCCCGAACGTGCCGAGCACCTGGTCGAGGTGGTCGCGCCGGTAGAGGTGGCGCAGGACCACGAGCTCGACGAGCAGGCCGACCAGCGCGCTCGCGGCGAGGGACAGGACCACGGCGAGCGCGAAGCTGCCGGTCAGCCGCGCGAAGCTGGCGGCGAAGAAGGCCCCGAGCATGTAGAGCGAGCCATGCGCGAGGTTGACGAGGTTCATGATCCCGAGGACGAGCGTGAGCCCGGCCGCGATCAGGAACAGCGTCACGCCGAGCTGGAGCCCGTTGAGCGCCTGCTCGACAAGGAGGAGGAAGGACATCGTCTAGTCGCGCCGGGGCGCGTGCCTGCCGGCCCCCGGGCGCGCGTGGCGCCCGGGGAACCGCGCATGGCGCCGCCTCAGGGCTTCATGCGGCACTGGCCCGCATAGGCGTCGGAGTGGCTCGAGAAGATGACCCCGCGCAGTTCGTTCACCAGCCTCCCGCGCGCGTCCTTCTGGATCTGCGTCAGGTAGTAGTTCTGGATCGGGAAGTGGTTGGAGTTGAAGCGGAAGGGCCCGCGCACCGAGGAGAAGTTCGCCGCGCGAAGGGCGTTGCGGAACTTCGCCTTGTCGCCGATCCCGCCGGCCTGCTTGAGCGCCGCGTCGATCAGCTGCGCGGTGTCGTAGGCCTGGGCGGCGTAGGGGCTCGGGATGCGGTTGTGCGTCGCCTCGAAGTCCGCGACGAACTTCGCGTTGGCGGGGTTCTCCAGCTTCTCGGACCAGAAGGTCGAGGCGTAGAGGCCCAGCGCCGCGTCGCCGATCGCGGGCAGGATCGTCTGGTCGAGGCTGAAGGAAGGGCCGAAGACCGGCACCTGCTGCGCGAGGCCGGCCGCCGTGTACTGGCGCACGAAGGCGATGCCCATGCCGCCGGGATAGAAGAAGTAGGTGGCGTCCGGCCGCGCGGCGCGCAGCGCGGCGAGCTCGGCCGCGTAGTCGGTCTGGCCGATCTGCGTGTAGACCTCGGCGACGACCTCGCCCTTGAAGAAGCGCTTGAAGCCGGTGAGCGCGTCCTTGCCCGCGGGGTAGTTCGGCGCGAGCAGGTAGGCGCGCTTGATGCCCGCCTTCGTCATGTGCTCGCCCATCGCCTCGTGGGTGTTGTCGTTCTGCCAGGAGACCGAGAAGAAGTTCTGGTTGCAGTCGCGGCCCGCGAGCTCGGAGGGGCCGGCGTTGGAGCTGAGGTAGAAGACGCCGCGGCGGTCCTTCAGCACCGTGTCCGAGATCGCGAGCATGACGTTGGAGAACACCACGCCGGTCATGATGTCGACGCGGTCGCGCTGCACCATGCGCTCGGCGGTCGCCTTGCCCACGTCGGGCTTGAGCTGGTCGTCGGCGCTGATCACCTCTGTGGCGAGGCCGCCCAGCCTGCCGCCGGCGTGCTTGATGCCGAGGTTGAAGCCGTCGACCGTGTCGCGGCCGAGGCCGGCGGATGGGCCGGAGAGGGTGGTCAGCAAGCCGATGCGCAGGCCACCGGCCTGGGCGCGGGCGGGAAGGACGGTCGCGGAGGCGGCGGCGGCGAGGCCGGTGCCGGCGACGAAATGCCTGCGTTTCATCTCGTGAAGCCTTTCTTCTGGTTGGAGGCCACGGATGTTAACGCAGGGCGCGCGGCGCGCAACGAGCGAGCTTGCGCCCGCCCCCCGCCCCCCGTTCGTCCGCCCATCGCCCCGGGAGCGGGCGGCGCGCTCAGCGCGGGCGCGCCATCCACGCCTTCATCCAGGCGATCTCCTTCTCCTGGGCCGCGACGATCTCCTGCGCCAGCTTGCGGATCTCGGGGTCCTTGCCATGGCGCAGGACGACCTGGGCCATCTCGATCGCGCCCTGGTGGTGCGGGATCATGCCGGCCGCGAAGTCGCGGTCCGCGTCGCCCGTGTAGGCGATGTCCATGTCCCGGTGCATGCGCGCGGCGACCTCCTTGTAGGCCACGGTGGATGGCGCGTCGCCACGCGTCGCCGGCGCGCCGTGGCCATGGTGGCGATGCTGGGCCAGCGAGGCCGCTGCGAAGCCGAGCAGCAGGGCGATGGCGGCGACGGGGATCGTCCTGTTCATGGGGTGTCTCCTGCTATGGGGCTTGGGGACAATGGCCCTCGCGACGCGCCGGTCAAGCGCGCAAGGGGCTTGCGGCGCGGCGGGCGTCCTGTTGGGATCCCGCGCACGCAGCGCGAGGGGGCGAAGGGGAAAGATGGCACGGGAAGACGAGGCAACGAGGCAGGCGCGCATCGAGCTGGCGGCGGCGCTGCGCTGGGCGGCGCGCCAGGGGTTCCAGAGCGGCGTGTGCAACCACTTCTCGGTCGCGATGCCGGGACGGCCCGACCTGATGCTCATCAACCCGGAGGGGTATTTCTGGGCCGAGGCGCGCGTGAGCGACATGGTCGTCGCGGCGCATGACGGCACGCTGCACGGCGCGAACGGCCACACGGTCGAGACGACCGCCTTCTGCATCCACGCGCCCATCCACCGGCTGCTGCCGCAGGCCGTCGCGGTCCTCCATACCCACATGCACCACGCCACCGCGATCTGCATGCGCAAGGGCGGGGAAGTGAGCCCGAGCTACCTGTCGGCGATGTCCTTCTACCAGCGCATCGCCTACGACCGCGGCTTCGACGGCCCGGCGCTGACGCCGGCCGAGGGCGAGCGACTGGCCCGGCTGCTGGGCGACGACTTCATCCTGATGATGGAGTGCCACGGCCCGCTGGTCGTGGGCGCGACGATCGGGGAGGCGCTGCTCCGCCTGCTCTACCTCGAGGACACGTGCCGCATGCAGCTCCTCGCCGAGGCGGGCGGGCGCGAGCTCCAGCGGATCCCCAGCCAGATGATGGCGGCGATCCCGAAGGACGTGCCGCGCTTCAAGGCCTACTCGAAGGGGTTCATGGCCGCCGTGGTTCGGACGCTGGCGCGCGAGGAGCCGGATTTCCTCGAATGAGCGGCGGGCGACGCGCCCGGCTTGGAGGAAGGCGCGAAGCGCGCTAGCATCGCGACGATCGACCCCGCAGGCGAAAGGCCACGATCCATGCCAGGTGCCAGCACCCTGTTCTTCGTAGCCACCGCAGCGGCGGCGACCGTGTCCGGCGCGACCTACAACCCCGAGGCGGGACAGCCCGCCTGGTTCGGCTCCACGGCCACGGTCGAGAAGGTCTACATCTCCGACGGCAAGGTCGTCGGGACGCCGATGATCGACTTTGCCCAGGCGGACGAGAAATGCCCGAAGGGCTACGTCATCCGGGATGAGGGTCGCATCGAGCGCGGCAACCAGGTCGTGCTCACCTGGAAGCTCGCCTGCCAGCCGCGCGAGCGCTGATTTTCCTTTTCGGCCAGTGGCCTGCCCGCCAGTCCTGCGGCGTCAGGAAAAGGCCTTGAAGGCGATCAGGGTGAAGGTGTCCTTCACGCCCGCGAGCTTCTGCACGCCCATCACGAAATGCCCGATGTCCTGGTCGTCCGTGAGATAGCACTTCATCATCAGGTCGTACTGCCCTGATATGGAATGGATCTCCGAGACCTGCTCGACGCCCTGGACGGCCGCGTCCGCGACGTCGTAGGCCCGGCCGAGCTCGCACTTCACCATCACGAAGATCGTCTGCATCCGAATGCCTCCCCGGGGTGGATCCTAGCCCGCGGCGCGGCGTCCCCGCATCAGGAAGGCGGGAACCTGGTCGCTGGCGCCGAAGGGCGACGCGCCGTCGTCGGCGGCCGCGGGTTGCTGCGAATCGTCCTGGCGCTGGCGCCGGGGGCGCTCCTCGCGGCGCGGCGCGTCGTCGCGCTGGCGCGCCGGGCGCTCCTCGCGCGGGACCGCGGGCTCGGCCTGCGCGGCGCGCGGCTCGCGGCCCTCGGTGCCGCGGCGCTCGCCGCGCTCGCCGCGCTCGCGTCCCTCGCCCCGTCCGCGTCCGCCTCGTCCTCCGCGGCGTCCGCGCCGTCCTTCGCCATCGCGGCGGGAACCATCCTCGGCCTCGCGCGGCGCCTCGGCGGGGGGCGCGCCCTCGGCGGGCGCGTCGACCGGCGGAGCATCCGCGGCGGGCGTGGCGGAATCGTCGGGGGCGGGCTGCGGCGCCCCCTCGGCCCGCGGGATCGGCTTGCCGATCAGCTTCTCGATCGCGGACACGAACTTGCCGTCGGCCCGCGTCGCGATGGTGAAGGCGGCGCCGGAGCGGCCCGCGCGGCCCGTGCGGCCGATGCGGTGGACATAGTCCTCGGCGTGGATCGGCACGTCGAAGTTGAAGACGTGGCTGAGGTCGTCGATGTCCAGGCCGCGCGCGGCCACGTCGGAGCACACGAGGATCACGATCTCGCCGCGCTTGAAGGACTCGAGGGTCGCCGTGCGCTGCGACTGGTCCATGTCGCCATGCAGCTGGCCGGCGTTGAAGCCGTGCCGCCGCAGCGACTTGTAGAGCATGTCGACGTCGCGCTTGCGGTTGCAGAACACCAGCGCGTTGCGCACGGGCTCGGCGCGAAGCAGGTCGCGCAGCACCTCGCGCTTCTCGCGCTCGTCGGACATGACGAGCAGCTGCTTCACGGTGTCCGCGGTGGTCGCGGGGCGGGCGACGGTGATTTCCTTCGGGTTGGTCAGGAAGGCGTCGGCAAGGCGGCGGATCTCCGGCGGCATGGTCGCCGAGAAGAACAGCGTCTGCCGGCTGCGCGGCAGCAGCGAGACGATGCGCTCGACGTCGGGGATGAACCCCATGTCGAGCATGCGGTCGGCCTCGTCGATCACGAGCAGCTTGACGTCGGTCAGCAGCAGGCGGCCGCGCTCGAAATGGTCGAGCAGCCGGCCTGGCGTGGCGATCAGCACGTCGACGCCGCGGTCGAGCACCTTCTCCTGGTCGCCATACTGCACGCCACCGATCAGCAGCGCCTTCGAGAGCTTGTGGTACTTGCCGTAGACGTCGAAGTTCTCGGCGACCTGCGCCGCGAGCTCGCGGGTCGGCTCGATGATCAGCGAGCGCGGCATGCGCGCGCGGGCGCGCGAGCCGTGCAGGATCTCGATCATCGGCAGGGTGAAGCTCGCCGTCTTGCCGGTGCCGGTCTGCGCGCAGCCCAGCACGTCGCGGCCCATCAGGACCTGGGGTATCGCCTGGCGCTGGATCGGCGTCGGCTCCTTGTAGCCCGCGTCCGCGACGGCGCGCAGCACTTCGGCGCCCAGGCCGAGATCGTCGAAACTCATCGTGCCGAATTCAGCCTTTCGCCCGGGGCCATCGGCCACCGGGTCAGTAGAAAAAAAGGGCCGTGGCGTCTCCGGCCCGGCCCCCCTGAAACGCGCGGGATTATCGGCAGAATCGGGGCCAAGTCAACGCAAGCCGGTCATGGCGCCGGGGCGGGCGCGCGGGCTAGCTTCCCGCCGCATGCTGATGCGCGCGGATCTCTCGGTCCTGTTCGTCGTCGACGTACAGGAACGCCTGCTCCCGGCCATGGCCGACCCCGGCGCCGTCGAGGCCGGCGTGGCGCGGCTCATGCGCGGCGCGCGGCGCCTGGGCGTGCCGCTCCTCGTCACCGAGCACTACCCGCAGGGGATCGGGCCGACCGTGGCGTCGCTCGCCGGCCTCTGCACGCCGGGCGAGCGGGTCGGGAAGATCCACTTCTCCTGCGCCGACGAGCCCGGCGTGCGCGACGTCCTGTCGCTGCTGGCGCCACGCCGCCAGGCCGTGCTCTGCGGCATCGAGGCGCATGTCTGCGTGCTCCAGTCGGCGCTGGGGCTCGCCGCCGGGGGATGGGACGTCTTCGTGGTGGCGGACGCGGTGTCTTCGCGCCGCGCCGCCGACCGCGACGCGGGCCTGGCGCGCCTCGCGGCGAGCGGCGTCGGCGTGGTCACGGGCGAGATGGTGCTCTTCGAGTGGTTGCGCCGCGCGGGCACAGACGAGTTCCGCGACCTGCTCGGGCTCATCCGATGACGCGCGCGCCGCTCGTCCTGCTGCCCGGGCTGCTCTGCGACGCCGCGCTCTGGGCGCCGCAGGTCGCCGCGCTCGCCGACATCGCGGAGCCGCGCGTGGCCGACCTGACGCGCGACGACGACATCGGCGCGATGGCGGCACGCGTGCTGGCGGAGGCGCCGCCGCGCTTCGCGCTCGCCGGGCTGTCGATGGGAGGCTATGTCTCCTTCGAGGTGATGCGCCGCGCGCCGGAGCGGGTGACGCGTCTCGCGCTGCTCGACACGTCCGCGCGGCCCGACACGCCCGAGCGCGCGCAGGTGCGGCGCGACTTCATCGCGCTCGCGCGCGGCGGCGGCTTCCGCGGCCTCACGCCAAGGCTGCTTCCCCAGTGGGTGCATGCCTCGCGCATGGCCGATCCCGCCTTCGTCGAGGCCGTGACGTCGATGACGCTGCGCGTCGGCCGTGACGCCTTCATCCGCCAGCAGATGGCGATCCTCGGTCGCCCGGACAGCCGCCCGGGGCTCTCGCGCATCCGGGTCCCGACCCTCGTGCTCTGCGGGCGCCAGGACCAGGCGACGCCGGTCGAGGTGGCGCGCGAGATCGCCTCCGACATCGAGGGAGCGCGGCTCGTGGTGGTCGAGGAATGCGGGCACCTCGCGACGATGGAACGCCCCGACGAGGTCTCCGCGGCGATGCGCGCCTGGATCTCCGCTTGAGAGAGGCGCCGCGCTTCCGCGCCGCCACGCGCGCCGACATCCCGGCCATCGTCGCGCTCAACGACTCCGCCCTGCCGCACGTGAATGCCTTGCCCGTGGCGACGTGGCAGCGCTTCGTCGACGGCGAGGCGAGCCTTCGGGTCGCCGAGGACGGGGAGGGCGGGATGGCGGCGATGACGGCCGCGCTGCCGCCGGGCCGCTCCTATGGCAGCCTCAACTACGCCTGGTTCCAGCGCCGCATGGAGTCCTTCCTCTATCTCGACCGCATCGTGGTGGCGGCGCGCCTCCGGCGACGCGGCGTCGGGAGCGCGGCCTATCGCGACGTCTTCGCGTCGGCGCCCGACCCGGCGGTGCCGGTCACGTGCGAGGTGAACCTCGACCCGCCGAACGATTCGAGCCTCGCCTTCCATGGCGGGCTCGGCTTCCGCGAGGTCGGCGTGCAGTCGCTGCCCGGTTCCGGCAAGCGCGTCGCGATGCTCGCGCGCCGTCCAGGCGGCATCCCCGAGCCATCGCTGCCCGGGCCCGAGGACGGCGCGACGCTGCGGCGCGCAGGGGCGACGGACGCCGCCATGGTGGCGCGGCTGCTCGCCGAGCTGGGCGCCAAGCCGGGCGGGGATCGTGGCGGCGGGGACGACGCGGCGATCGCCGCGCGGCTCGCCACCGGCCACCTCGTGGTGCTGCTGGCCGAGCAGCGGGGTGGCGATGCGTGCGGCTTCGCGATGCTCGACGGGGGGACGGGGGCGGCCGTGCTGGCCGGGCTCCGGGTGGCGCACGCGCTGCGCGGGCGCGGCACCGGCGCGCGGCTGCTCGCCGCGGCGCGCAGGGAGGCGATGTCGCGCGGCTGGCGCCGCCTGGAGGTCGCGATGCGCGCCGATGCGGGAGCGCGCGCCGCGAGCGCCTTCCTTCGCGCGAACGGGTTCGCGCCGGCCGGCCCGCGCCTCGTCCTCGAGCTCGCCTGACCCGGGCTCAGCCCGGGCGCGCGGTCTCGGCGAAGTTGAGCTCGAGCGTCAGCCCGTTGGGGTCGACCACGAAGAGCTGCGTGATGCCCGTGCGGGGCACGACGCGCTCCTCCCACTTGACGTCCTCGCGCGCCAGCGTCGCGCGGGTCGCGGCGAGGTCGACCGCCTCGAAGGCGATGTGGTCGAGGACGCCCGTGCCATGCTGGCCGGCGCGCGCCGCGCGCGCGCCGTCGCTCACGTCGACCAGGTGCAGCACCGGCGTGTCGCCGAGGTAGATCCACGCGCCGGGGAAGGGGAAGGGCGGGCGATCGCCCGCCTTCATGCCGAGGACGCGGTCGTAGAAGGCGACGGTCTCGGCGAGGCGCGTGGTGTGGACGTTGTAGTGCTCGATGCGCTTGAGCGGCATGGCATCCTCCGGTCGTGCGGCGCGCGGCCGCGGTCAGATGTCGAGGTCGCGCGCGAGCTTCGCGTTCTCCTGGATGAACTTGAGCCGCAGTTCCGGCTTGCGGCCCATGAGGCTCTCGACCAGGTCCCTCGTCGGCTTCACCTTGTCGACGTCGATGCGCACCTGCAGCAGCGTCCGCCGCCCCGGCGCCATCGTCGTGTCCTTCAGCTGCGCGGGCGGCATCTCGCCCAGGCCCTTGAAGCGGCTGATCTCCACCTTGCCGCGGCCCTTGAACTGCGTGCCCATGAGCTCTTCCTTGTGGCGGTCGTCGCGCGCATAGGCCACCTGCGCGCCCTGCGCGAGGCGGTAGAGCGGCGGCATGGCGAGGAAGAGGCGCCCGTCGTCGATCAGCCGCGGCATCTCGCGATAGAAGAAGGTCATCAGCAGCGACGCGATGTGCGCGCCATCGACGTCCGCGTCGGTCATGATGATGACGCGCTCGTAGCGCAGCTTCTCGCCATCGTAGGAATCGCCGGTGCCGCAGCCCAGCGCCTGGACGAGGTCGGCGAGCTCCTGGTTCTGGCGCAGCTTGTCGGCCGAGGCGCTGGCGACGTTCAGGATCTTGCCGCGCAGCGGCAGCACCGCCTGGGTCGCGCGATCGCGCGCCTGCTTGGCCGATCCGCCGGCGCTGTCGCCCTCGACGAGGAAGATCTCGGTGCCGCCCGAGGCGTTGGAGGAGCAGTCGGCGAGCTTGCCGGGCAGGCGCAGCTTGCGCGTCGCGCTCTTGCGCTGCATCTCCTTCTCGCTGCGCCGCCTGATGCGGTCCTCGGCGCGCTCGATGATCGCGTCGAGAAGCTGCCGGCCGGTCGCCGGATCGTCGGCGAGCCAGTGGTCGAAATGGTCCTTGATGACGGCGTCGACGACGCGCTGCGCCTCCGGCATGCCGAGGCGGTCCTTGGTCTGGCCCTGGAACTGCGGCTCGCGGATGAACAGCGACAGGAAGACGACGGCGCCGTCGCCGACGTCCTCGGCCGTGATCTGCTGCGCGCGCTTGTTGGAGATGCGCTCGCCATAGGCGCGCAGGCCGCGCGACAGCGCCGCGCGCAGGCCGAGCTCGTGCGAGCCGCCCTGCGGCGTGGGCACCGTGTTGACGTAGGAATGCGTCTCGCCGCGCTCGTCGCCCGGCCAGGCGACGGCCCATTCGATGCGGCCGAGGCCGTCGGGAAGCTTCTCCTCGCCGGAGAAGACCTTGCCGACGCAGGGGCGCTTGCCGAGTACCTCGGCGAGCGAGTCGGCGAGGCCGCCGGGAAAGCGCAGCACCGCCTCCGCCGGGACCTCGCCGTCCTTGGCCAGCGACGGGTCGCAGGACCAGCGCAGCTCGACGCCGCGGAACAGGAAGGCCTTGGCGCGCGCCATGCGGAAGATGGTCGCCGCCTTGAGCCGCGCGCCCTTGCCGAAGATCTCGGGGTCGGGATGGAAGCTCACGCTGGTGCCGCGGCGGTTGGGCGTGGTGCCGACCTTGCGCACGGGGCCCTTGGGCACGCCGCGGCTGTAGTTCTGCTGCCAGACGGTCTTCTCGCGCGCCACCTCGACCACGAGCTCGTCGGAGAGCGCGTTGACGACCGAGATGCCGACGCCGTGCAGGCCGCCGGCGGTCGAGTAGACCTTGTCGGAGAACTTCCCGCCGGAATGCAGCGTGGTGAGGATCACCTCGAGCGCGGACTTGTTCCGGAACTTCGGGTGCGGGTCGACGGGGATGCCGCGCCCGTTGTCGCGGATCGTGCAGATGCCCTCGGCGGAGAGCTCGACCTCGATGCGGTCGGCGTGGCCCGCGACCGCCTCGTCCATCGCGTTGTCGAGGACCTCGGCGACGAGGTGGTGCAGCGCGCGCTCGTCCGTGCCGCCGACATACATGCCGGGCCGGCGGCGCACGGGCTCGAGGCCCTCGAGGACCTCGATGTCCTTGGCCGTGTAGCCGCCGGACGCGGGGCCAGGCTTGTCCTTGTCGCGCTTCTGCTTGCCGCCGCCGAAGAGGTCCGCCATGTCCGCCCGCTCGATTCGCCCGTGGGGGGCCAAGCTGCGGCACGGGACTCCCCGCGATCAAGGCCCACGTCGCGGTGTCGCGCCGGGCAGGCCCTCCGCGCTAGGATCGCCGCGCGCGTGGCCGGCCCGGTCGGCGCGGCAGGGGGCGGGAGCCAGCGACTTGGACCAGCAGAGCAGCGATCCGCCCGTGCCGCGCGGCGAACCCTTCCTGCGCACGCTCGCCATGCCGGGCGACGCCAACCCGTCGGGCGACATCTTCGGCGGCTGGCTGCTCGCGCAGATGGACATCGCCGGCGGCATCGCGGCCTCCGAGCGCGCGCGTGGCCGCGTGGCGACCGTCGCGGTGGCGGCGATGACCTTCCACCTCCCGGTCCTCGTCGGCGACGTGCTGAGCTGCCATTGCGACGTCAGGCGCGTCGGCCGCAGCTCGATCACCATCCATGTCGAGAGCTGGGTGCGCCGCTCGGGCGGCGGCGAGAGCGTCAAGGTGACCGAGGGCCTCTTCACCTACGTCGCGATCGGCCCGGACCGCAGGCCGCGTCCCGTCGACGGGCCGGTGGCGTGAGCGCCGCCGCGCCGGGCGCGGCCCGGCCCTCGGGCGCGCGTCTCGGGATCGCCGTCGCGCTCGCCGCGATCACGATGTTCGCGCTGCTCGACGTGGTCAGCAAGGTGCTGGGCGCGCGCATGTCGGTGGTCCAGATCCTCTGGGTGCGCTTCGTGCTCTTCGTGCCGCTCGCGCTCGCGCTGGCCTGGCGGCCGGGCACGGGGATCGCGTGGCGCAGCGGCGCGCCATGGCTCCAGGTGCTGCGCGTGGTCGTGCTCCTGGTCGAGATGTGGTTCTTCCTCACCGCCTTCGCCCTCATACCGCTCGCCGACGCCCATGCGATCGGCGCCTCGGCGCCGCTGCTCGTGACCGCGCTCTCCGTGCCCTTCCTCGGCGAGCGCGTGGGCTGGCGGCGATGGACGGCGATCGGCGTCGGGTTCGCCGGCATGCTCGTCGTCGTGCGCCCGGGCTTCGCCGAGTTCAGCCTGCCGATGCTCTACGCCGTCGCCGGCGCGGTGCTGTGGGCCGTCTACCAGGTCATCCTGAAGATCGTCGGCCGCTTCGACGGCGCCGCCACCAGCGGCGTCTGGACGGCGGCGATCGGCGCCGTCCTCCTCAGCGTCATCGGGCCCTTCGCCTGGACCACGCCCGACGCGGGCGACTGGACGCTGCTCGTCGTCGCGGCGCTGCTGGGCGGCGTCGGCCACATCGCCTACAGCCATGCCTTCAACCTCGCGCCGGCCTCGACGCTGCAGCCCTTCGCCTTCCTCCTGCTGGTCTACGCCGCGCTGTTCGGCTGGCTGTTCTTCGGCGACGTGCCGGATCTCTGGACCGTCGCCGGCGCCACGCTGATCGTCGCCAGCGGCCTCTATACCTTCCACCGCGAGCGCGTGCGCGCCGCGATGGGGCGGGACGCGTGAGCGCCGCCCGGCGCGACGAGGCGGCCTCGACGCGCCGCGGGATCCTCGTGGTGCTCGCCGCCATCAGCCTCTTCGCCTGCGTCGACGTGCTGAGCAAGAAGCTCGGCAACATGATGCCCGTCGCGCTCGTCATCTGGGCGCGCTTCCTGCTCTTCGTGCCGATCGCCCTCGCGCTGGCCTGGCGGCCGGGAAGGGGGATCGCCTGGCGAAGCGGCCATCCGTGGCTCCAGTTCCTGCGCGGCCTCATCCTGCCGGTGCAGATGTGGCTCTTCGTCTCGGCCTTCGCCGCGCTGCCGCTCGCCGACGTCCATGCGATCGGCGCCTCGGCGCCGCTGCTGGTGACGGCGCTCTCCGTGCCGCTGCTCGGCGAGCATGTCGGCTGGCGCCGCTGGTGCGCCGTGCTGGCGGGTTTCTGCGGCGTGCTGCTGATCGTGCGTCCGGGTTTCGCCGAGGCGAGCCTGCCGATGCTCTACGTCGTCGCGGGCGCGGCGCTCTGGGCCTGCTACCAGGTGATCCTGAAGGTCGTCGGCAGGACCGACGGCGCCGCGACCACGGGCGTGTGGACCGCGGTCGTCGGCGCGGCCTTCTCGTCCTTCGCGGCCTGGTTCGCCTGGACGCCGCCCGACGCGACGGGATGGGCGCTCCTCGTCGCCGCGGCGATCGTCGGCGGCGTCGGCCACATCGTCTACTCGCAGGCCTTCAACCTCGCGCCGGCCTCGACGCTGCAGCCCTTCAACTACCTTCTGCTCGTCTACGCCGCCGTGCTCGGCTGGCTGTTCTTCGGCGACGTGCCCGATCCCTGGACGATCGGAGGCGCAGCGGTCGTCGTGTGCGCCGGCCTCTACACCTTCCATCGCGCGCGGCTGCGCGAGGGCGGCTGAGGCCCGAAAGCGAAAGGGCCGCGCCTCGCGGCGCGGCCCTCCCGTGTCGTCGTCCGCCGGAGGCGTCAGACCGAGTAGTACATCGCGTACTCGATCGGGTGCGGCGTGTGCTCGAAGTTGTAGACCTCTTCCCACTTCAGCTCCATGTAGGCGCTGATCATGTCCTGCGTGAAGACGTCGCCCGCGAGCAGGAACTTGTGGTCCTTCTCGAGGTTCTCGAGCGCCTCGCGCAGCGAGCCGCAGACCTGCGGGACCTGCTTCAGCTCGGCCGGCGGCAGGTCGTAGAGGTTCTTGTCCATCGGGTCGCCCGGATGGATCTTGTTCTTGATGCCGTCCAGGCCGGCCATCATCATCGCGGCGAAGCCGAGATAGGGGTTCGCGCCCGGATCCGGGAAGCGCACCTCGACGCGCTTGCCCTTGGGCGAAGCGACGAACGGGATGCGGCAGGACGCCGAGCGGTTGCGCGCCGAGTAGGCGAGCAGCACCGGCGCCTCGAAGCCGGGGATGAGGCGCTTGTAGGAGTTCGTCAGCGGGTTCGTGAAGGCGTTGATGGCCTTCGCGTGCTTGATGATGCCGCCGATGTAGTAGAGCGCCGTCTCGGACAGGTCGGCATAGCCATTGCCCGCGAAGAGCGGCTTGCCGGCCTTCCAGATCGACTGGTGCACGTGCATGCCCGAGCCGTTGTCGCCCTTGATCGGCTTCGGCATGAACGTCGCCGTCTTGCCGTACTGGTGGGCGACGTTGTGCACGACGTACTTGTAGATCTGCACGCCGTCGGCCGCCTTGACCATCGTCGAGTAGACATTGCCGAGCTCGTGCTGCGAGGGCGCGACCTCGTGGTGGTGCTTCTCGATCTGCAGGCCCATGTCCTTCATGACCGTCAGCATCTCGGCGCGCAGGTCAGAGGCGCTGTCGACCGGCGGAACGGGGAAGTAGCCGCCCTTGATCGGCGGGCGATGGCCCATGTTGCCGTCGGGGTACTTGCGGTCGGTGACGTAGGGGCCTTCCTCGCTGTCGATCGTGTGCATCACCGTGTTCATCGACACCTTGTAGCGGACGTCGTCGAACACGAAGAACTCGATCTCGGGGCCGAAATACGCGGTGTCGCCGACGCCGGAGGAGGCGAGGTATGCCTCGGCCTTCTTGGCGATCGAGCGCGGGTCGCGGTTGTAGGGCTGGCCGGTGCCGGGCTCGTAGACGTCGCAGAACAGGATCAGCGACGACTGCGCCGCGAACGGGTCGATCACCGCCGACTTGGCGTCGGGGATGAGGACCATGTCGGACTCGTTGATCGCCTTCCAGCCGGCGATCGACGAGCCGTCGAACATCAGGCCTTCCTCGAAGACGTCCTCGTTGATCGTCTCGACCGCGTGGGCGAGGTGCTGCCACTTGCCGCGCGGGTCGGTGAAGCGGAGATCGACATACTTGATGTCCTTCTCCTTGATCATCTGGAGGACCTTCTTGACGTCTGCGTTCGCCATGTCTCTTTCCTCTTCCTGGAGCTTGCCTTGTGTGCGGTGATCGCCGTCGGGGCCCGGCGCCGTCACCGCGCGGCGTTCGAACCTCTTTGGGGTGCGCGGCCCATGGCCGCGCTGGGCGAGGTCAGATCGCGTCCGTGCCGCGCTCGCCGGTGCGGATGCGGATCGCCTCCTCGACATTGGTGACGAAGATCTTCCCGTCCCCGATGCGGCCGGTATGCGCGGCCTTCTGGATCGCCTCGATCGCGCGCTCGACGAGCGCGTCCTCGATCACGACCTCGATCTTCACCTTGGGCAGGAAGTCGACGACGTACTCGGCGCCGCGATAGAGCTCGGTATGGCCCTTCTGGCGGCCGAAGCCCTTGGCCTCGACCACCGTGATGCCCTTGAGCCCGATCTCGTGGAGGGCGTCCTTCACCTCGTCGAGCTTGAAGGGCTTGATGATGGCCTCGATCTTCTTCATCGCCTCGCGCGCCTGCCTGGATGGCGCCACTCCCGCGCGCGCCATGCGCGCGGTATGGCCACCGCTCGGCCGTTCCATTAGCAGGGGGCGTGCCAACTCCGTGGGCGCGAGCGACTCCGCGCCGCTCTGGGGAATCCGCCGGGGGCGGGGGGCACGCCCCGCCGCCTTGCCCGGCCAGTGAACTTATTGCCTAGAAAGCGGGCAGATCACTGCCTCTTGTTCGTGCGCTCGGTCAGGAGCTTGCCGATGCGCCGCATCGCCTCCTCGATGTTCTCCACCGAGTTCGCGTAGGAAAAGCGCAGGTAGCCTTCGCCATGGGCGCCGAACGCCGTGCCCGAGAGCGCGGCGACGCCAGCCTCGTTGAGCATCACGTCCTGGAACTCGCGGCTGCCGAGCCCGGTCCCGGAGACGTTGGGGAAGGCGTAGAAGGCGCCGCCCGGCTCGACGCAGGTCACGCCCGGCAGCTGGTTGAGCGCCCGCACGATCACCTTCCGGCGCTTGGCGAAGGCCGCGACCATGTCGTGGACCGCGTCCTGCGGGCCCTCGAGCGCCGCGAGGCCCGCGTACTGGGCCGAGGCGTTGACGCAGGAATGGCAGTTGATGGCGAGGCGCTCGGCCTGGGCCACGAGCTTCTCCGGCCAGATCGAGTAGCCGAGGCGCCAGCCAGTCATGGCGTAGGTCTTCGACCAGCCATCGAGCAGGATCAGGCGGTCGCGGATCGACGGGTAGGAGAGCAGCGAGACATGCTCGCGCCCGTCATAGAGCATCTGGCCGTAGATCTCGTCCGACATGATGGCGACGTGGGGATGCCGCTCGAGGCCCTTCACCAGCTTGTCGAACTGCTCGCGGGGCACGGTGCCGCCGGTGGGGTTCGCGGGCGAGTTGACGATCAGCAGCCGCGTGCGCGGCGTGACCAGGGCCAGCACCTCGTCGGCGTCGAAGGCGAAGCCCTTTTCCTCCTTGAGAGGCATCGGAACCGGCGTCGCGCCGGAGAAGCGGATGACGCTCTCGTAGATCGGGAAGCCGGGGTTCGGGTAGATGATCTCCGCGCCCGGCTCGCCGAACATCACGATGGCGAAGAACATCGTGACCTTGCCGCCCGGCACCACCAGCACGTTGGCGGGCGAGACCTCGACCCTCAGCCTGCGATGGATGTCCGCGGCGACCGCCTCGCGCAGCGGCAGGATGCCGTTGGCCGGCGTGTAGCCATGGTGGCCGTCGCGCAGCGCCTTGATGCCGGCCTCGACGATGTGGTCGGGCGTGCGGAAATCGGGCTGGCCGATGCCGAGGTTGATGATCGAGCGGCCCTGCGCCTCGAGCGCCTTGGCGCGGGCGAGGACCTCGAAGGCGGTCTCGGTTCCAAGGGAGCCCATGCGGGCGGCGAGGGCGAGGGACATCGTTCTCTCCTGCGGCGGACTTCGGTCCGGTCTGAAGCGGGCGCGAATATACAGGCGCCACCGTCGCTTCCAAGCGCGCCGCGCGCGGCGCCTTGACCCCTGCGAGCCGAGGGCGTAAATCCGCGCCTCTCGGTGGCGACCGTAGCTCAGCTGGTAGAGCACCGGTTTGTGGTACCGGTTGTCGCGGGTTCGAGCCCCGTCGGTCGCCCCACTTCCCCGCCCGCGCAAGTCGGCCTTCCGCCCCCGCCGCCCGGCGGCGGCGCGCGTGTCGCGGCCGCGGCGCCTGTCGGCCGCCGCGCGGCCAGGAGACGAGCGACATGACCGAAGATGCCGCGAAGCCCCAGCTCTCGCCCGCCTCGATCGCCGCCCAGGCGCTGGGCTGGATCGAGCCCGTGACGAAGGCGATCGTGCCGCCGATCCATGTCGCCTCGACCTTCCTGCGCGACGAGGACAACCAGTTCCGCTCCGGCCGCGCCTATGCGCGCGCCGACAATCCCAGCTTCGACCAGGCGGAGGCGACGCTCGCCGCGCTCGAGGGCGGGGCAGGGTCCTGGCTCTTCGCCTCGGGCATGGCCGCCGCGACCACCTGCTTCCTGGCCCTCGACCCCGGCGACCATGTCGTGGCGCCGAAGGTGATGTACTGGTCGCTGCGCAACTGGCTCGCGGGCTTCGCCACGCGCTGGGGCCTGCGCGTCACCTTCGTCGATGCCACGAGCCTCGACGCGATCGCCGCGGCCTGCGAGGCCGGCCGCACGAAGCTCGTCTGGATCGAGACGCCGGCCAACCCGCTCTGGGGCATCACCGACATCGCGGGCGCGGCGGCGATCGCGCATCGCGCCGGCGCGCGGCTGGCGGTGGATTCGACCGTCGCGGCCGGCGTCTTCACCCAGCCTCTCGCGCTCGGCGCGGACATCGTGATGCACGCCGCGACCAAGTACCTCAACGGCCATTCGGACCTCGTCGCCGGCGCGCTCGTCGCGCGCGCGAAGGACGAGTACTGGGAGCGCTGCCGCATGATCCGCGCGCAGCTCGGCGCGGTGCCCGGCGCGTTCGAGGCGTGGCTGCTGCTGCGCGGCATGCGCACGCTCTTCCCGCGCGTGGAATGGGCCTCGCGCTCGGCGATGGCGCTGGCCGGTCGCCTCGCCGCGCATCCGCGCGTGGCCGAGGTGCTCTATCCCGGCCTGCCCGGCTTCGCCGGCCACGAGGTCGCCGCGCGCCAGATGAAGGGTGGCTTCGGCGGCATGCTCTCGATCCGCGTGCGCGGCGGCGAGCAGGCGGCGATCGCGACGGCCGCGCGCGTCCAGCTCTGGAAGCGCGCGACCTCTCTGGGCGGCGTCGAGAGCCTCGTCGAGCACCGCGCCAGCATCGAGGGCGTCGGCACGCCCTGCCCCAGCGACCTCCTGCGCCTCTCCGTCGGCATCGAGGCCACCGACGACCTCTTCGCCGACCTCGACCAGGCGCTGCGCGCG
>JBEGVV010000157.1:0-47803 GCA_041178225.1 Pseudomonadota bacterium
TCAATGTCTGGCTGCTGCTCGGCGTGATGGCCGCCGTGCTCGCCAGCGGCATCTGGAAGCCCGGCATCTCGTGGAACCTGCTGGGCACCGAGGTCCCGCTGCAGGGCATCCTGCGCGACATCGTGCTCGTGGGCCTCGCCTGGGCGTCGCTGCGCCTCACGCCGGCCGCGTGCCGCGAGGCGAATGCCTTCACCTGGGGCCCGATCCTCGAGGTCGCCAAGCTCTTCGCCGGCATCTTCGTGACCATCGTGCCGGTCATCGCGATGCTGAAGGCCGGCGACAAGGGCGCCTTCTCGGGGCTGGTCAAGCTCGCCTCCAACCCCGACGGCACGCCCGACAACGTCGCCTATTTCTGGCTCGCGGGCGGCCTGTCGAGCTTCCTCGACAACGCGCCGACCTACCTCGTGTTCTTCAACATGGCCGGCGGCGATCCCGCCACGCTGATGGGCCCGCTGGCGCCGACGCTGGCGGCGATCTCCGCCGGCGCGGTCTTCATGGGCGCGAACACCTACATCGGCAACGCGCCCAACTTCATGGTCAAGGCGGTCGCGGAGGAGAACGGCGTCAGGATGCCGAGCTTCTTCGGCTACATGCTCTGGTCCTGCGCCATCCTCATCCCCTGCTTCCTCCTCGTCACCGTGGTGTTCTTCCGATGACCTCGCTGCTCTTCACGCCGCTCCAGCTCGGGCCGCTCGCCGCGCCCAACCGCATCGCCGTCGCGCCGATGTGCCAGTACTCGGCCATCGACGGCGTGCCGCAGCCCTGGCACCGCCAGCATCTCGGCGCGCTGGCGGTGTCCGGCGCCGGCGTCGTGATCGCCGAGGCCACCGCCGTCGTGCCGGAAGGGCGCATCACCCATGGATGCACCGGCCTGTGGCACGACGGGCAGGAGCGCGCCTGGGCCGAGCTGGTGCGCGACATGAAGGCCGTCGGCCCCGGCCTCGTCGGCATCCAGCTTGCCCATGCCGGCCGCAAGGCCTCTTCGCAGCGCCCCTGGGAGGGCGGCGCGCCGATCCCGGCTGGTGCCGCGGAGAAGCCCTGGCAGACCGTCTCCGCGACGGCGACGCCGCATGCCGATGGCTGGCACCGTCCCGAGCAGCTCGATGCCGGCGCCATCAAGGCCCTGGCGGACGCCTTCGCGGCCAGCGCGCGGCGCTCCGCGCGGGCCGGCTTCGACGTCGTGGAACTCCACGCCGCGCATGGCTACCTGCTGCACCAGTTCTTCTCGCCCCTGTCGAACACGCGCTCCGACGCCTATGGCGGCAGCCTCGAGAAGCGCATGCGCGCCCCGCTGGAGATCGCCGCGGCCCTGCGCGGCGCCTGGCCGCGCGATCGCGTGCTCGGCGCGCGCATCAGCGGCAGCGACTGGGCCGAGGGCGGGGCGACGCCGGACGACGCGGTCGTGCTGGCGCGCGAGCTCAAGGCGCTCGGCTACGACTGGGTCTGCGTGAGCTCCGGCGCGCTCGCGCAATCCAAGGTGCAGGTCTCTCCCGGCTACCAGGTGCCGTTCGCGGCGAAGGTGAAGCGCGAGGCCGGCATCCTGACGCGCGCGGTCGGCATGATCGCGAGCCCGCGGCAGGCCGAGGACATCCTGCGCGCAGGCGACGCCGACCAGATCGCGCTCGCGCGGGCCTTCATCGACGACCCGCGCTGGCCCTGGCGCGCCGCCGAGGCGCTCGGCGATCCCGCGCCCGTGCCGCAGCCATGCCTGCGCGGCCGGCCCGCCACCTGGCCCGGCGCGGCGCTGCTGAAGTCCTGACGAGGCGCGTCCCCGGGCCCTAGCCCAGGAGCGCGCGCGCGGCGCCGAAGGCGGCCCCGGCGACCACCATCCAGTGGATCCCGGGGCTCCAGCGCGCGAGGGCGAGGAAGGCCGCCACCGCGGCCGCGATCGAGATCCAGTCGATCGCCTTGCCCGCGGGCAGCAGCACGGCCAGCGCGAGGAACACGGCGAGGTTGGCGATCACGCCGACCACGGCCGCGGTGATCGCGGCGAGCGCGGATCCGACGCGCGCGTCGGCGTGCAGCCGCTCGATCCAGGGCGCGCCGAGAAGCACGAGCGCGAAGCTCGGCAGGAACGTCGTCCACGTCGTCAGCGCCGCGCCGGCGATCGCCGCGACGAGCCGGGCCTCCGGCGCGCTCGCGTTCCATGCCGCGAGGAAGCCGACATATTGCAGCACGAGGATGAGCGGGCCGGGCGTGGTCTCCGCCAGCGCCAGGCCGTCGAGCATCTGCGCGGGCGACAGCCAGCCGAGGTCGCGCACCGCGTGCTCGGCGACATAGGGCAGCACGGCGTAGGCGCCGCCGAAGGTGACGAAGGCGGCCTTGGTGAAGAGGACCGCGATGTCGAGGAAGGGCTCGCTCCCGAGGACATGGATGCAGGCCGCGACGGGAATGGCGAGCAGGACGAGATAGGCGGCGGCGACGATCGCGAGGCGCCGCCAGAACCCGCCCGGCGCTGGCGCCTCGGGCGCGGGCGCCTCGGCGCCAGGCGGCCTCGCCGCCACGAAGGGCGAGGCGCCGGCGCGCCCCGCCAGCCAGCCGACGAGGCCGGCGCCCAGGACGACCCAGGGGAAGTCGATGCGCAGCGCGAAGAGCGCGACGAAGGCGGCCGCCGCGAGCGCCCAGGCCTGCCAGGAGGCCAGCGCCCGCCTGCCGATGCGCAGCGCCGCGTGCGCGACGATCGCGACCACCACCGGCTTGAGCCCGTCGAAGACGGCCGCGACGGCCGGCAGGTCGCGCCCCGCGGCGAGCAGCCAGGACAGCGCAAGGAGCACGAGCGCGCCCGGCAGCACGAAGAGCGCGCCGGCCGCGATGCCCCCGCGCAGGCCGTGCAGCCGCCATCCCGCGTAGGTCGCGAGCTGCTGGGCCTCGGGCCCCGGGAGGAGGGTGCAGAAGTTCAGGCCGCGCAGGAAGGCGCGCTGGTCGATCCACCGCAGGCGGTCGACCAGCTCCGACTGCATCATGGCGATCTGGGCAGCCGGGCCGCCGAAGCCCATGCAGCCGAGCTTGAGCCAGAAGCGCAGCGCGCGCGAGAAGGAGGGCGTCGCCGCCGGCTGGGGCGCCTTGCTCATCCGGCCAGCCGCGGCTGCGGCACCGTCAGCGGAAGGACACCTTCACGATCTCGTAGGCGCGCGAGCCCGTGGGCGTGACGACCTCGACGCTGTCGCCCGGCTGCTTGCCGATCAGCGCGCGCGCGAGGGGCGAGGTGATCGCCAGCAGGCCGCGGTCGATGTCCGCCTCCTCCTGTCCGACGAGCTGGTACTTCGCCTCCTTGCCCGTGTCCTCGTCGGCGAGCACGACATGCGCGCCGAACTTCACCTGCTTGCCGGTGAGCTGGGACACGTCGATCGTGTCGGCGCGGGCGAGCTTGTCCTCGAGGTCGGCGATCTGCCCCTCGATCAGCGACTGGCGCTCGCGCGCGGCGTGGTATTCGGCGTTCTCGGACAGGTCGCCGTGCTCGCGCGCCTCCGCGATGGCGCGGATGATCGCGGGGCGCTCGACGCTCTTGAGCGTCTTGAGCTTGGCCTCAAGGCGGGCATAGCCCTCCTTGGTCATGGGGATCTTGTCCATCGGCCAAGCTTGTCGCGCGCATCGGCGCGGCGTCAATAGCCCGGCGGGCGCTGGCCCCCCGGAAAAGCCTCAGAAGCCCGACCGGAAGTAGGATTGCAGGGGGGCGACCTCGAGCGCGCCGTCGCGCAGCGCGGCGATGGCCTCGGCCGCCGCGCGCATGCCCGCGACGGTCGTGTAGTAGGGGATCGACCCCATCAGCGCCGCCTGGCGCAGGCTGAAGCTGTCGGACATCGCCTGCCGGCCCTCGGTCGTGTTGAAGACCAGCTGGACGTCGCCGTTCTTCATCGCGTCGACGATGTGCGGCCTGCCCTCGAGGACCTTGTTCACCTCGTCCACGGCGATGCCCGCGTCGCGCAGGAAGGCCGCGGTGCCCCGCGTCGCGAGCACGCGGAAGCCCATCTCCGAGAGGCGCCGCATCGGCGCCACGATGGCCTGCTTGTCGCGCTCCTTGACGCTGACGAAGACGCAGCCGCCGCGCGGCAGGTTGGAGCTGGCGCCGAGCTGCGCCTTGGCGAAGGCGTGGCCGAAGTCGCGGTCGAGGCCCATCACCTCGCCGGTCGACTTCATCTCCGGCCCGAGGATGATGTCGGTCCCGGGGAAGCGGGCGAAGGGGAACACGGCCTCCTTCACGGCGACATGGTCGAGCTTCGCGTGGCGCAGGCCGAAGCCGGCGAGCTTCTCGCCGGCCATGACGCGCGCGGCGATCTTGGCGATCGGCACGCCCGTCGCCTTGGCGACGAAGGGCACGGTGCGCGAGGCGCGCGGGTTGACCTCGAGGATGTAGACCTCGCCGTCCTTGACCGCGAACTGCACGTTCATCAGCCCGACGACGCCCAGCGCGCGCGCGAGGGCGGCGGTCTGGCGCGCGATCTCGTCGCTCGTCGCCTGCGGCAGCGAGTAGGGGGGCAGCGAGCAGGCGCTGTCGCCCGAATGGATCCCCGCCTCCTCGATGTGCTCCATGATGCCGGCGACATGCACGTCGTCCGCGTCGGCGAGGGCGTCGACGTCGACCTCGATCGCGTCCTGCAGGTAGCTGTCGATGAGCACGGGGTTCTTGCCCGAGACGCGCACCGCCTCGGTCATGAAGCCGCGCAGGTCCTCGACGTCGTGGACGATCTTCATCGCCCGGCCGCCGAGCACGTAGGACGGGCGCAGCAGCACCGGGTAGCCGATGCGCGCCGCCGCGGCCTCGGCCTCGGCGAGGCTGAAGGCGGTGCCGCTCGGCGGCTGCCTGAGCTTCAGGCGCTCGAGCAGGCGGGCGAAGCGCTCGCGGTCCTCGGCGAGGTCGATCGCGTCGGAGGAGGTGCCGAGGATCGGGATGTCGGCGACGGTGAGGGCATGGGCGAGCTTCAGCGGCGTCTGGCCGCCGAACTGCACGATGACCCCGAGCACCTGGCCGTTGGCCTGCTCGCGCCGGATGACCTCGATCACGTCCTCCGGCGTCAGCGGCTCGAAGTAGAGCCGGTCGGCCGTGTCGTAGTCGGTCGACACGGTCTCCGGGTTGCAGTTGATCATGATCGTCTCGTAGCCCGCCTCGCGCAGCGCGTAGACGGCGTGGACGCAGCAATAGTCGAACTCGATGCCCTGGCCGATGCGGTTCGGCCCGCCGCCGAGGATGACGACCTTGCGCCGGTCGGTCGCCTCGTCCTCGCTCTCCGCCGGCGACATGCCGTCGCCCTCGTGGGTCGAGTAGAGGTAGGGCGTGCGCGACGCGAACTCCGCGGCGCAGGTGTCGATGCGCTTGTAGGCGGGCACGATGCCGAGCGCCCGGCGCGCGGCCGCCACCTCGGCTTCGCCGCGGCCCGCGAGCTCGGCGAGCCGCGCGTCGGAGAAGCCCATGCCCTTGATGCGCGCCCAGCCGGGCGCATCCTGCGGCAGGCCCGCGGCGCGGATCACCGCCTCGGCCTCGACGATCTCGCGGATGCGCTCGACGAACCAGGGATCGACCTTGCAGGCCGCGTGCACCTCGGCCACCGAGAAGCCGTGGCGCAGCGCCTGCGCGATAACCAGGAGCCGGTCCGGCGTCGGCCGCGCGAGCGCGGCGCGGATGGCGTCGCGGTTCGCGCCGCCCTGCGCGCCCTCGATCTCGACCTCGTTGAAGCCGTTGAGGCCGGTCTCGAGCGAGCGCAGCGCCTTCTGCGCGGATTCCGCGAAGCTGCGGCCGATCGACATCGCCTCTCCGACCGACTTCATCGACGTCGTGAGCAGCGCGGGCGTCCCGGGGAACTTCTCGAAGGTGAAGCGCGGCATCTTCGTGACGACGTAGTCGATCGTCGGCTCGAAGCTCGCGGGCGTCACGCCGGTGATGTCGTTCCTGAGTTCGTCGAGCGTGTAGCCGACGGCGAGCAGCGCCGCGACCTTGGCGATCGGGAAGCCGGTCGCCTTCGACGCGAGCGCCGAGCTGCGCGACACGCGCGGGTTCATCTCGATCACGATCAGCCGGCCATTGGCCGGGTTGACCGCGAACTGGACGTTGGAGCCTCCGGTGTCGACCCCGATCTCGCGCAGCACCGCGATCGAGGCGTTGCGCATCAGCTGGTATTCCTTGTCGGTCAGCGTCAGCGCGGGCGCCACCGTGATCGAGTCGCCGGTGTGGATGCCCATCGGGTCGACGTTCTCGATCGAGCACACGATGATGCAGTTGTCGGCGCGGTCGCGCACGACCTCCATCTCGTATTCCTTCCAGCCGAGCACGCTCTCCTCGACCAGCGTCGAGCCGACCGGCGAGGCGCGCAGCGCGCCGGACACGATCTCCTCGTACTCGTCCCTGTTGTAGGCGATGCCGCCGCCGGTGCCGGCCAGCGTGAAGCTCGGCCGGATGATCGCGGGCAGGCCCACGACGTCGAGCGCGTCGCGCGCCTCGGCCATCGAGGTCACGAGGCGCGAGCGCGGGCTCTCCAGCCCGATCTTGTCCATCGCGTCGCGGAACTTCAGCCGGTCCTCGGCCTTGTCGATCGCGTCGCGCTTGGCGCCGATCATCTCGACGCCGAACTTCTCGAGCACGCCCATGTCGGCGAGCTTCATCGCGGTGTTGAGCGCGGTCTGCCCGCCCATGGTCGGGAGGAGCGCGTCGGGGCGCTCCTTCTCGATGATCTTGGCGACGATCTCCGGCGTGATCGGCTCGATGTAGGTCGCGTCGGCGAGGCCCGGGTCGGTCATGATCGTCGCCGGGTTCGAGTTCACCAGCACGATCCGGTAGCCCTGCGCGCGCAGCGCCTTGCAGGCCTGCGCGCCCGAATAGTCGAACTCGCAGGCCTGGCCGATGACGATCGGCCCGGCGCCGATGATCAGGATCGACTTGATGTCCGTGCGCTTGGGCATGTCGCTCGCTCAGCCCTTCCTGGCCATGGCCGCCGCGAAGCGGTCGAAGAGGTAGTGGGAATCCTCGGGGCCCGGCGAGGCCTCGGGGTGGTACTGGACGGAGAAGAAGGGCTTGCCCTCGACGGCGAGGCCCTCGTTCGTCCCGTCGAACAGCGAGACATGGCTGGCGCGCACGCCCGCGGGCAGCGAGGCCGGGTCGACCGCGAAGCCGTGGTTCTGGCTGGTGATCTCGACCTTGCGGGTCTCGAGGTCCTGCACCGGGTGGTTGGCGCCGCGATGACCGCGCTCGAGCTTGAAGGTGCGCGCGCCGAGGGCGAGCGCCATCAGCTGGTGGCCGAGGCAGATGCCGAAGATCGGCACGCCCGCCGCCATCAGTTCCCTGATCACCGGCACGGCGTGCCGGCCCGTGGCCGCGGGGTCGCCCGGGCCGTTCGACAGGAAGATGCCGTCGGGGCGGTGGCGCAGGATCTCCGCGGCGGTCGCCTGGGCGGGGACCACCGTCACGTCGCAGCCGGCGCTCGCGAGGCAGCGCAGGATGTTGCGCTTGGCGCCGTAGTCGATCGCGACGACGCGATGGATCGGCTGCCCGAGCTTCCCGTATCCGGCGCCCATGCTCCAGCGCGTCTCCGACCAGCGATAGGACTGGCGCGTGCTCACCTCGACCGCGAGGTCCATGCCCTCGAGGCCGGGCCAGGCCCTGGCCTCGTCGAGCGCGCCGCCGATGTCGACGGCGCCATCGGGCGCGTGCACCAGCACGCCGTTCGGCGCGCCGAGGTCGCGGATCCTGCGCGTCAGCGCGCGGGTGTCGATCCCGGCGATGCCCGGCAGGCCATGGCCGCGCAGCCAGGCGTCGAGATGCTGCCGGGCGCGGAAGTTCGACGGGGCCGTGACGTCGGCGCGGAGCACGCAGCCGCGCGCCGCGGGCGCCAGCGTCTCGATGTCCTCGTCGTTCGTGCCGACGTTCCCGACATGCGGGAAGGTGAAGGTGATGATCTGCCCCGCATAGGACGGGTCGGTCAGGATCTCCTGGTAGCCGGTCATCGAGGTGTTGAAGCAGACCTCGCCGACCTTGCGGGTCGCGGCGCCGAGGCCGCGGCCCCAGAAGACGCTCCCGTCGGCGAGCACCAGGGCGGCGCTGGCGCCGGGCGGGCGCAAGGACTCCACCCGCGCGAGCCAGTCGGCGCGGGAGAGGGCGGCCGCGTTCGTCATCTTTCGATCCTCGGGAGCCAGGGCGGCAGGACGACTCTGGCCGCCCCGCTTCATACTGGAGGGCGGGGTGTAGTGGATGACGCGCGGCGCGTCAAGCCGGGCGGAGCGCTGGAAAACCCCTGTTTTTCAGTTGCTTGGCTGCCGGCCGGGCCGATTGCCACGATTCTTCGGCGAGCGTATGTTCCGCGCTTTCCGCCGGATCGAGCGTCGAGGACGAAGCCATGCTGCGCGCGCGTTTCACCGAAGCCCTGAAGGACTCCATGCGCGCCAAGAACGAGCGCGCCACGGGCACGCTGCGCCTGATCCTCGCGGCGCTGAAGGACCGCGACATCGCCGCGCGCGGCAAGGGCAACCACGAGGGCATCCCCGAGGAGGAGATCGCCCAGATGCTGCAGTCGATGATCAAGACGCGGCGCGAGTCGATCACGCTCTACGAGCAGGGCGGGCGCGTGGAGCTCGCCGACCAGGAGCGCGAGGAGATCGTGGTCATCGAGGGCTTCCTGCCGAAGCAGATGTCGGAGGAGGAGGTCGCGGCGGCGATCAAGGCCGCGATCGCCGAGGCCGGCGCCACCAGCATCAAGGACATGGGCAAGGTCATGGCCGCGCTGAAGGCGCGCCATGCCGGCCGCATGGACTTCTCGAAGGCCTCCGGCGCGACCAGGGCCCTGCTCGGCGGCTGAGCCGCCGCCAGGGTCAGGACTGGCCGCGCATCTCGGCGAGGCGCTTCGCCGGGTCGCGGTAGGAGGCGAGCGACTCCTCGAGGAACCTGCGCTCGATGTCGCGCGTGATGAACACGATCCGCGAGCGCCGGTCGGCGCCGGGCCATCCGGGAAGCCGGGCCGGCGGGTGGAACAGGTGCTGGACGCCGTGGATCGCCACCGGCCTGTCCTCCCCCGCCACGTTCAGGATGCCCTTGATGCGCAGCAGGTCCTCGCCGCGGTAGCGCGCAAGCGAGCCGAGCCACAGGCTGAAGGAATCCCAGTCGATCGGCTCGTCGATCGTCAGGCAGGTTGCCGCGATCCGCTTGTCGTGGCGGTTGACGTCGTGCGGGTCCTGCCCGTCGTGGTCGTGGCCATGGTCGTGCCCGTGGTCGTGGTCGTGCCCGTGCCCGTGCCCGTGCGCGTGGTCGTGCCCGTGGTCATGGCCATGGTGGTGGTGGCCATGCGGCTCGTAGGCCTCGGCCTTGAGCCAGCCCTGGACATCGGCGGTCTTGGTGGCCGGGTCGTAGAGCCCAGCGTTGAACAGCAGGGCAGGGTCGACCTCGCCATGGACGACGCGCAGGATCGGCGCCGCGGGGTTGAGGCCGCGCAGGCGCGCCTCGAGGCGCTGCGTCTCCTTCGCTTCCGGCAGGTCGGTCTTGGTCAGCACGATGCGGTCGGCGACCGCGGCCTGCTTCACGGACTCGAACTGGGTGTCGAGCTGCGACCAGCCATTGACCGAGTCGACGGTCGAGACCACCGAATCGAGGCGGAAATAGGCCTCGAGGATCGGGTCCTCCATCAGCGTGTGGAGGATGGGCGCCGGGTCCGCGAGGCCCGTGGTCTCGATCACGACGCGCTTGAACGGCGGCACCTCGCCGCGCACGCGGCGGAAGTAGAGCGAGCGCAGCGAGTTCACGAGGTCGCCGCGGATCGTGCAGCACAGGCAGCCCGAGCTCATCACCACGGTCTCGCTGTCGATCTTCTCGAGCAGCTCGTGGTCGAGGCCGACCTCGCCGAACTCGTTGATGAGGACGGCGGTCTCTCCCATTCCGGGATGACGCAGGAGCTTGCCGAGCAGGGTCGTCTTGCCGCTGCCGAGGAAGCCGGTGAGGACGGAGACGGGGATGGAGATCCAGCCCTCGTCGGAGGATGGCGCGTTGCTCATGCGCGGCAGCATACCACGCGCCGCCCCGCCGCGAAGCCGCCGGAGGAGCGCATGGCGGCCCCGTGCCGCGCGGGCTAGTCTGCCGCGAAAGGCCGGCGCCGCGCCGACGCGCGCGGCGCCCCGGGGGAGGGAGGGGCCCGCCATGGCGGCATCCGTGCTGATCGTCGACGACGAGCCCAACATCGTCCTGTCGCTCGAGTTCCTGATGCGCCAGGCCGGCTACGACGTGCGCGTGGCGCGCGACGGCGATGCCGCTCTCGCGGCCGTGGCCGAGCGCGTCCCGGACCTCGTCCTGCTCGACGTGATGATGCCCGGGCGCGACGGCTACGCCGTCTGCCAGGCGATCCGCGCCAACCCGGCCTGCGCGCGCACGCGCATCGTGATGCTCACCGCGCGCTCGCGCGAGGTCGAGCGCGAGAAGGGCATCGCGCTCGGCGCGGACGACTACGTGACCAAGCCCTTCTCGACCCGCGTGCTCGTCGATCGCGTGCGCGAGATGCTCGCGTCGGGACATGGCTGAGCGGTCCGGAGCGAGCGCTGCCTGGCTGCCGGAGCGCCGGCAGGGCTCCCGCCCCCTCTGGATCGCGCTCGGCGCGGCCTCCGCCATCGGCGCCGCGGCCGGCGCCCTGCTCGTCGTCGCTGGCAACGCCACGCCCGCGGAGGCGGGGCGCGGCCTCGAGGCGCTGACCCCGGTGGAGCTCGGCGTGGCGCTCGCGCTCGGCGCGCTTTCCTTCTTCGGCGTCGCGGCGCTGGCGCTTCGCCTGCGCGTTGCGCTGCCCCTGCGCCAGCTGGCGGCCGAGACGCGCTTCGCCGCCGAGGCCGGCGCGGAGCGCGCCATCGAGCCGGGCCGCCATCCCTGGCTTGCGCCGCTGCCCGCCGCGGTCGCCGAGCTCGCCGGGGCGCTCGCCTCCGGCCGCCGCGCGCATGCCGCCGCCATCGACGCCGCGACGCGCGGCGCGGCGGAGCAGCGCAACCGCCTCGAGACGATCCTGCGCGACCTCGCGGAGGGCGTGCTCGTCTGCACCCTCGACCACCGCGTGCTGCTCTACAACCAGGCGGCGCTCGGCCTGCTGCAGGCCGCGGGCGAGGTCGGGCTCGGCCGCTCGATCTTCAACGCGGTCGCGCGCGAGCCCGTGCTCCATGCGCTCGAGCGGATCCTGCATGCCGGCGAGCCGGTCGCCGAGGCGGCCGAGGCCTGCGCCGTCGTCTGCGCCACCGCCGACGCCTCGCGCCTGCTGCACGGGCGCATCGCGCTGACGCGGGGCGAGGACGGCGCGGCGACGGGCTACGTCCTTACCCTCGCCGACGCCACGCGCGAGGTCGAGGCGCTCGCCGCGCGCGACCATGCGATGCGCGAGCTCGCCGACGGAATGCGCCGGCCGGTCGCCAACCTCGCCGCCGCCGCCGAGACGCTCGGCGCCTTCCCCGGGATGCCGGCCGAGCAGCGCGGCGCCTTCGACGCGGTGGTGCAGCGCGAGAGCGGCGCGCTGGTCGCCTGCCTCGAGCGCTTCGACCGTTCGGCACGCGGGCTGCGCGGCGGGCAGTGGCCGCTCGCCGACGTCCTGTCGATCGACGTCTTCCGCCTGCTGGCACGGCGCGTCGCGGAGGAAGGGGGCCCCGCGATCACGCCGGTCGGACTGCCGCTGTGGCTGCACGCCGACAGCCAGTCGCTCGTCGTCGCGCTCGCGCGGCTCGCGGCGCGCGTGGCCGAGGCGGCCGGCGTCGACGCCGTGGACGTCGAGGCCTCGGCCGGGGACGCGAACGCCTATGTCGACATCGCCTGGTCGGGCGCGCCGGTCGCCTCGGCGACGCTCGACGCCTGGCTGGCCGAGCCGCTCGCAGGCGCGCTCGGTGCCTCGACGCTCGGCGACGTCCTGCAGCGCCATGGCAGCGCGGCCTGGAGCCAGGCGACCGGCGACGGCCGGTCGCGGCTGCGCGCGCCCCTGGCGAAGGCGGCGGGGCCCGCGCCGCGCGACGCGCGCAAGGCCGCGGCGCTGCCCGCGCGCCCGGAGTTCTACGACTTCGACCTGCCCGCCGCCGCCGCCTCGGGCGGCGACCGTCTGCTCAGGCGCATGGAGTTCGTGGTCTTCGACACGGAGACGACGGGCCTCAAGCCCTCGGCCGGCGACGAGATCGTGTCGATCGGCGCGGTGCGCGTGGTCAACGGCCGGATCCTGACCGGCGAGACGTTCTCGCGCCTCGTCAACCCGGGCCGGCCGATCCCGCCGGGCTCGATCCGCTTCCACGGGATCACCGACGCCATGGTGGCCGACGCGCCGCCGGCCGTGGTCGTCCTGCCGCAGCTGCGCGCCTTCTGCGAGGGCGCCGCGCTCGTCGCGCACAACGCCGCGTTCGACATGACCTTCCTGCGGATGAAGGAGGCGGAGAGCGGCGCCGTCTTCGACATGCCGGTGCTCGACACGCTCCTGGTCTCCGCCTTCCTGCATCCCGACATCGTCGACCACGACCTCGACGCGATCGCCGCGCGCCTCGGGGTCGCGATCGCGGGGCGGCACACCGCGCTCGGCGACGCGATGGCGACGGCCGCGGTCTTCGTGGCGCTGCTCGACGTGCTCGAGCGCCGCGGGACGACGACGCTCGACCAGCTGCTGCGGTCCTCGCGCATGGCGATGGAGCTGCGCGCGCGGGCGCGGCAGTTCTGAGGGGGCGGGGGATGCGGCGCGGGGAGAGACTGGCCGGCCTCCTGCTCCTCGCGGCGTTCCTGTTCAGCCCCGTCGCGATCGGCTTCTTCCAGAAGCCGGCGCTGGTGCTCGGCGCGCCGGCGCTGCTGCTCTACGTCTTCTGCGCATGGTGCGTGGTCGTCGCGCTCCTGGCGCTGGCGGCGCGCGGCGGCCACGACGAGGATGGCCCGCCATGAGCCGCTGGGCCATCGCCGCCGTCGCGGTCGGCTACCTCTGCCTGCTCTTCGCGGTCGCGCGCTGGGGGGACCGGCGCGCGGATGCCGGTCGCAGCGTCATCGCCAGCCCGGCGATCTACGCGCTGTCGATGGCGGTCTACTGCACGGCCTGGACCTTCTACGGGTCGGTCGGTCGCGCCGCGGCGGGCGGCATCGACTTCGTCGCCATCTACCTCGGCCCGACGCTCGCGGGCGTGCTGTGGTGGCACGTCACGCGCAAGATGCTGCGGATCTCGAAGGCCAACCGCATCACCTCGATCGCGGACTTCGTCGCCGCGCGCTACGGCAAGAGCCCGCTGCTCGGCGGCCTGGTGGCCGTCGTCGCGCTGGTCGTCATCACGCCCTACATCGCGCTGCAGCTGAAGGCCGTCTCCGCGAGCGTCGACGCGCTCGCGCCCGCGGGCAGCGGGCGCGACGGCTGGATCCTCGGCGACACGGCCTTCTACGTCGCCGCGCTGATGGCCGCCTTCGCGATCCTCTACGGGACCCGCCACATCGACGCGACCGAGAGGCACGAGGGCATGGTCGCCGCGATCGCCTTCGAGTCGATCGTCAAGCTCGTCGCCTTCCTCGCCGTCGGCCTCTACGTCGCCTTCGCCATGTTCGACGGCCCGGGCGAGATCTTCGCCCGCGCGGCCGCGGACCCGGCGATCGCGCCGCTGCTGGGCAGCGCCGGCGCCGGCGGCCCGGCGGGCTGGGTCACGCTCGTGCTGCTGTCGATGGCGGCGATCCTCTTCCTGCCGCGGCAGTTCCAGGTCGCGATCGTCGAGAACGTCGACGAGCGGCACCTCGCGCACGCGTCGTGGATGTTCCCGCTCTACCTGCTGCTCATCAACCTCTTCGTCTTCCCGATCGCGCTGGCGGGGCTGCTGGCCCTTCCCGCCGGGAGCGTCGACGGCGACCTCTTCGTGCTGGCGCTGCCGCTGTCGGCGGGCGCAACGCATGTCGCGCTGGTCGCCTTCGTGGGCGGGCTCGCGGCGGCGACCGGCATGGTGATCGTCGAGACGATCGCGCTCGCGACCATGCTCTGCAACGACCTGGTCATGCCGATCCTCCTGCGCAGCCGGCGCCTCGGCCTCGCCGCGCGCGCGGACCTGACCGGGCTGCTCGCCGGCATACGCCGCGGGTCGATCGTGCTCGTGCTGACCCTCGGCTACCTCTACTTCGAGCTTATCGGCGGCTCCTACGCGCTCGTGAGCATCGGGCTGCTGTCCTTCGCCGCGGTCGCGCAGTTCGCGCCGACCATCCTCGGCGGGATGTACTGGCGCGGCGCGACGCGCCACGGCGCGCTCGGCGGCCTTGTCGGCGGCTTCGCGGTCTGGGCCTACACGCTGCTGCTGCCCGCGTTCGCGCGCTCGGGATGGATCGACGCGGCGTTCATCTCCGAGGGGCCGCTCGGCATCGCGGCGCTCAGGCCCTACGCGCTCTTCGGCGCGCCCCTCGGCGATCCGCTCACCCACGCCCTGTTCTGGACCATGGTCGCGAATGTCGGCCTGTTCGTCGGCCTGTCGCTCGCGACGCGGCCGGGCGCGACGGAGCGGGTCCAGGCTACGCGCTTCGTCGAGGCCTTCAGCCACGAGGAGGCCGAGCGCGCCCATGGCTGGGGCGTGAAGGCGCGCGTCGCCGACCTCGTGGCGCTGGTCGGTCGCTTCGTCGGACCGGAGCGCGCGCGCCAGGCCTTCGACGGCCATGCCCGCGCGCGCGGCCTCGACCCGGCGCGGCTCGAGCGCGCCGACGCCGGCATCGTGCGCTTCGCCGAGCGCCTGCTGGCTGGCGCGATCGGCGCCGCGTCCGCGCGCGTCATGCTGGCGACCGCGGTGAAGGGAGAGGATGTCGGCCTCGACGAGGTGATGGCGGTCCTCGACGAGGCCACCGCGGTCATCGAGTACTCGCGCCAGCTCGAGCAGAAATCCTCGGCGCTGGAGGCGGCCTCGGCCGAGCTGCGCGCGGCGAACCTGCGCCTGCAGGAGCTCGACCGCCTCAAGGACGAGTTCCTGACGACGGTGACGCACGAGCTGCGCACGCCGCTGACCTCGATACGCTCCTTCTCGGAGATCCTGCGCGACAACCCCGGCCTCCAGGAGGGCGAGCGCGGCGCCTTCCTCGACATCGTGATCGCGGAGAGCGAGCGCCTGACCCGCCTGATCAACCAGGTCCTCGACCTCGCGAAGATCGAGGCCGGCCGCTACGAGTGGCAGATCGCGCCGACCGACCCGGGCGAGGCCGTCTCCGCCGCCATCGCCGGCACCAGCGGGATCTTCGCCGAGCGTGGCGTGGCACTGGAGGCGCATGTCGAGCCAGGGCTCCGGCCGGTGCTCGCGGACCGCGACCAGCTCGTGCAGGTCGCGGTGAACCTGCTCTCGAACGCGGTGAAGTTCTCGCCCGCCGGCACGGGGCGCGTCACGGTCGCGCTGCGCGGCGAGCCGGGCGGCATCCGCCTCGTGGTCCAGGACAACGGGCCGGGCATCGCGCCCGGGCACCTGCCGCTGCTCTTCGACAAGTTCAGCCAGTTCGGCGACCAGCGCAGCGGCAAGCCCGCGGGCTCGGGCCTCGGGCTCGCGATCTGCCGGCGCATCGTCGAGCACCTGGGCGGCGCCATCGCAGCCGAATCCCCGCCGGGCGAGGGCGCGCGGTTCTCGGTCGTGCTGCCCTATGCCGGCGAGGTCACCAGAACGCGCCCGTGAAGTCGGCGCGCGCGCGCTTGCGCAGGCGGTCGATCGCCTTGAGGGCGCCGACCAGCCGCTCGCGCTCGAGCCTCGTCAGCGTCTCGGGATCGACATGGTTGCCGACCTGCCGGCCGGCGTGGAAATCCGCGAGCTGCTGGCGCAGCAGGACGAAGGTGACCGCCGCGAAGGCCTGCGAGAGTTCCTCGGCGTCGTCGCGCGCGAGGACGCCGGCGGCCGCGAGCGCGTCGAGCCGCGCCAGCGTGCCGGTCGTGGGGATGCCGGCGCGCAGCGCGTAGAGGCGCGTGGCGCCGACGAGCGGCAGGGTGCCGTGGAGCTTGAGGTCGATGCGGCCGGGATGCGCGGCGTCGTCCTCGACCTTCAGGCCACCGAAGAGCCCGAGCGCCACGCCGCGACGCGTCTCGTCCTCCGCCATCGCGCGCAGCAGGGCGGGGAAGCGCGCGAGCATGCGCCCGACCTCGGCGCGCAGCGCCTGCGCCGCCCCGGCGTCCCCCCATGCAGGGGCGAAGTCCATGAAGATGTCGGCGAAGAGCACCGCGACCGGGCTCCTGCGCTCGCCCCAGAGCCAGACCTGCTCGCGCCATTGCGTCGCCGTCTTGCGCCAGAGCGGGTTGGTCGCCATCACGCCGCCCTTGCACAGCGGGAAGCCGACGCGGTCCAGCGCACGCGTGAAGCGATCGGCGAGGGCGATGAACCAGGGATCGATGCGCCCATGCTCCTCGTCCGCGTAGTCGGCGAGGATGAAGCCGTTGTCCTGGTCGGGGTAAAGGAAGTTCTCGCCGCGCCCGCCCGAGCCCATCACCAGCAGCGTCATCGGCACCGGCATGTCGCCCCAGCCCTCGGCCCGCATCTCCGCGATCGCGTTGCGCAGCACCGCGCGCTGGAGGTCGAGGTTGAGCTCGCTCACCAGGCCCTGGATCTCGGGCGCGGGGATGTTGTCGTCGAGCAGGTCCTGCGCGAGCTCGGCCTGGGCGCGCTTGGCCTGGGCAAGGCCCTCGGTCGTGTCGTCCTGCGACAGGCGGTCGACCTGGCCGACCATGCGCGTGGCCGCGGCGGCGAGGGCGTCGTTGAGGTCCAGCATGCCGACCGGCCTGCCCTGTGCGTCGACGACCGGCATGTGCCGCAGCCGGGCGCGGCGCATCCGCCCGATCGCCCGGTAGAGCAGGTCGTCCGCGGCGATAGACAGGACCGGCATGGTCATGGCGGCCTCGACGGGCGTCTCGCCGCCAAGGCGCAGCGCGACGCGCCGCGCGATGTCGCGCTCGGTCAGGATGCCCGCCAGCCTGCCGTCCCGGCCGACGACCAGCGCGCTCGAGGCGCCGGCCGCCGCCATGCCCGGCAGGACCTCGGCGAGCGGGGCGGCGCGGTCGACGACATGCGGGGCCGGCCCCGCGAAGTCGGAGACCCGCCGCGAGAACACGGCGACTGGCGAACGCCCCGGGCCGCGCCCCGTCATCCGGCCTGGCGCAGCAGGTCCGCGGCGAGCGCCGGAGCGTCCAGGCGGGCCGCGAGCCGGTCGTTGAAGGCGATGGTCCCGAAGCCGAAGGCATTGGCGAGGACCTCACGGTCCTCCTTGCGGTTCGAGGACTGGACCGGCAGGACCGGGCCGATGCGGTCGGCCACCTCGGCCCCCAGGGCGACCGGGGCGGGCGGCGCGTCGGGCGACAGCAGGGCCAGCCGGGCGCGCAGCGACGCGAGCACGTCATCCCAGGCGCCACGGTGGCCGGGCGTCTCGTACTCGCCCAGCATCGAGGCCGCGGCGACGACCATCGCCGCGTCGAGGTCCCCCTCCGCGGGCGCGCGGCCGAGCCGGGCGCGGACGAGGACGCAGAAGACCTCCACCAGCCCCGCATAGCCTTCCCAGCGGCAGACGCGAAACCTGTCGTTGAATTCCCGGTCGGCGAAGGCGTGCTGGCCATACCAGGCGAGGGTATTGCGCGAGAATTCATAGGTCGCCCGCTGGGCGAGGTAGGAGGCCTCGCCCGAGACGAAGCGCCTGAGCGCCGTGGCGCTCCGCAGCCGCGAGGGGCGCAGGTATTCGACCAGGTTGGTGAGCATTCGGCCTTGCCTTCCAGCCTCGGAGCCGCCGGGCCGTCTCCGGCGGGTGCCAGAAAATCGTTGTGCCGGTCTCGGAGGCGATGCTAAGGGACATCAAACATTAAGAAAAGGTCACTTTGGGGGCAGCCGCGCGCCATGCGCGGGCGCCGGAACCGGTGCCACCCGACACCGGATCGACGCAGATCATCGATGCCCCGGAATGGTTCGAACGCATTGCGTGGGACACGCAAGGAAACAAAAAGGAGGGACCGGAATGGCCACCAAGCTCACCAAAGACCAGATGCAAGCCTATTGGGGCAAGACATCGAGCCTCATGTGGACGATCCTGGCGCTCTGGTTCTTCTTCAGCTTCGTCGTCCACTTCTTCGCGCCGACCCTGAACGGGATCCGCATCCTCGGCTTCCCGCTGGGCTTCTACATGGCCGCCCAGGGTTCGCTGATCGCCTTCCTGCTGATGTGCTTCTACAACGCGAGGGCACAGAACGCGATCGACGAAGAATTCGGCGTCTCGGACGAGTAAGGGAGGACCGATCATGTCTTATGCTGTCGGAGGCTCCGGCTTCCTCAACAATCTCGGCCGGATCTACGCGATCTACACCGGCACCTTCGCCGCCTTCGTGGTGCTCATCGGCATCCTCGAGTGGATGGGCGTGCCGTCGAAGATCCTCGGCTACCTCTACATCTTCCTGACCATCGGCGTTTACGCGCTGATCGGCATCCTCTCGAGGACGGCCGAGGTCTCGGAATACTACGTCGCCGGCAGGTCCGTGCCGGCCTTCTACAACGGCATGGCGACGGGCGCCGACTGGATGAGCGCGGCCTCGTTCATCGGCATGGCCGGCTCGCTCTACTTCGGTGGCTATGGCGGCCTGGCCTTCGTGCTGGGCTGGACCGGCGGCTACGTGCTCGTCTCGATCCTGATGGCGCCGTACCTGCGCAAGTTCGGCCAGTTCACGGTTCCCGACTTCTTCGGCGCGCGCTACGGCGGCAACCTGGCGCGCTCGCTCGCCGTCATCGTGCTGATCATGGCGTCGTTCACCTACGTGGTGGCGCAGATCGTCGGCGTGGGCGTGATCACGGCCCGCTTCCTCGAGATGGACTACAAGCTCGCCTGCTTCGTCGGCCTGATCGGCATCCTGGTCTGCTCGCTGCTGGGCGGGATGAAGGCGGTCACCTGGACCCAGGTGGCGCAGTACATCATCCTGATCATCGCCTACCTGATCCCGGCGATCGTGATGTCGTTCAAGATGACCGGCGTGCCGATCCCGCAGCTGATGTACGGCTTCGCGCTCGAGAAGATCGAGGCGCTCGAGAAGACGCTGAGCGTGGCGCAGGGCCATTCCTCGGCCTTCGTCGACGCCCGTGGCAACTACAGCGCCACGGCGATGTGGAACTACTTCGCGCTCATCCTCTGCCTGATGGTGGGCACGGCGTCGCTCCCGCACATCCTGATGCGCTACTTCACCACCCCGTCGGTGCGCCAGGCGCGTGACTCCGTGGCGTGGAGCCTGTTCTTCATCTTCCTGCTCTACTTCACGGCTCCCGCCTACGCCGCCTTCGCGAAGCTCGAGGTCTACCAGAACCTGATCGGCACGCCGATCGACAAGCTGCCCGGCTGGGTGGCGACCTGGGGACGTCCGGGCCTCGCGCTCGTCGGCGCCTGCGACGCCGCCAACGCGGCGCAGATCTTCCCGATCTGCACGGGCGTGAGGGGCAACGGGGACGGCATCCTCCAGCTGAACGAGTTCCGCATCCACACCGATGCGATCGTGCTCGCGACGCCGGAGATCGCCGGCCTTCCCTACGTCATCACGGGCCTGGTGGCCGCGGGCGGCCTCGCCGCCGCGCTCTCCACCGCCGACGGCCTGCTGCTGGCGATCGCCAACGCGCTCAGCCACGACGTCTACTACAAGATGATCGACCCGACCGCCGACACGAAGCGTCGCCTCGTCCTCAGCCGCGTGCTGCTGCTGTTCGTCGCGGTGATTGCCGCGTGGACGGCCGGGGTGCTCGGCGCAGACATCCTGTTCCTGGTGTCCTGGGCCTTCTCGATCGCCGCGTCCGGCCTGTTCGCCGGGCTGGTGCTCGGGATCTGGTGGAAGCGTTGCGGCAACGCCGCCGGCGTCGCCGGCGTAGCGGCGGGCTTCGCGGTCTGCATGTTCTTCCTCGTCGCGACCGAGTTCTACGGTCCGTGGGTGAAGAGCGCGATGAGCTGGATGGGCGACATCCAGATCGTCAAGATCCGCGGCCGCGACGTGGCCTATATCTGGGGCATCAACAACATCTCGGTGGGCATCTTCGGCATCCCCGCGGCCTTCCTGGCCCAGTGGATCGTCGGCCGCTTCTCCGAGCCGGCCTCGCAGGACATGCAGGACTTCATCGACTCGATCCGCGTGCCTGCCGGCGAGGTGAAGAACATCGAGGGCGCGGCGGCTCACTGACGCCGCGTTCCTCCTGGTACTGACTGGGGCGGGGTCCGGCGACGGATCCCGCCCTCCTCTTTTCGGGGGGCCCGGTCCGGGCCTGATCCCGCGCAGCATGGGCTAGGGGACGATGGGCCAGGGCGCCGAATTCATCCGCGACCACGCGGTCTTCTGGATCGCGATCTACGCGCTGGGCATCGTGACCTGGAGCTGCATCGGCCGCTTCATGCTGGCCTGGTTCGTCCCCTCCATCCAGCCGTCCAACTACATCTGGCGCGGCTTCGTCCTGGTCACCGAGTGGGCGGTCCGGGCCTGCGCGCTGGTCACGCCGCGCTACGTGCGACCGGTCTTCCTGCCGCTGGTCGCCTTCTTCTGGCTCTACTGGTTCGTGCGGCCCGCCTTCTACGTCGCGAGCCTCCTGCTCGGCATCGCGCCGCGCGGCATCTCCGGCTAGGACGCGTCGCCATGGAGCGCCACAACATCTTCTCCATCGCCGTGCTTGCCTCCGCCGTGAGCGGGATGGTCTCGCCGGCGATGACGATCGTCGCGATCTTCTCCTGGGTCTGGATGCCGCCATTCCTCATGGGAAGCCCCGGCCTCGTCTTCTTCCTGTCGATGCTCGTCACCGCCACGGGGACGCTGCTCCTGTCCGGCGTGCCCGCTGCGCTCTACGAGCGGCTCGCGGGCGATCCGGACGGGCGCGCCGCGCTCTGGATCTGGGCCGCGGGCGCGGTCGCGCTGATGCTGCTCGGCCTCGGCTGGCGCTTCGGCCACATGCCCCTGCCCGAGGCGGGCTGAGGGCCAGGGCGCGGTGGAGGACCCGCTCGCGCGGATCCGAGCCTGTGCCCGGCACTCGATCGGCCGCGGCTGGCTCTTCGGCCTGCTCGCGATCGCGACATGCGTGAGCGGCCTCATCGGCTGGCCGGTCATGGCCATGCGCGTCGCCGCCATCCTGTCGATGCTGATGACCGCGATCATGCTGTTGCGCGGGTTGCGCGCGCCCGCGCGGCCCTACCGGCGCACGGAGACCTGGGTCCTGCTCGGCAGGGTGCACGGCCTGCCGGAGGAGCGGGCGCAGCAGGCGATCGCCTCCGTCCTGGCGGAGACGTATTGGCGCTTCGCGCGGCTTTCGGCCGCGATCGCCGCGGGGTTCTGGATCGCCGCCTTCGCCTTCGCGCTGCGCGGCGGGTGAGGCGGCCCCGGCCGTGGGCCGGGCCGCCCCGCCGCCGCGATCCTCAGCCCTTGCGGCTCGCCTCGTAGCGGGCCTTGGTCTCGGCGTTCATCGGGTAGAGGCCGGGCAGCACCACGCCCTTCTCGACCTCGCCCATGATCCAGCCCTCCATGCGCTCCTGCTCCGGCGCGGAGGCGCAGACCTCGTCGATCAGCTTCTGCGGGATCAGCACGGCACCGTCGTCGTCGACCAGGACCCAGTCGTCCGGGAAGACGGCGACGCCGCCGCAGCCGATCGGCTGCTGCCACGCGACGAAGGTCAGGCCGGCCACCGAGGGCGGCGCCGCGGCGCCGCTGCACCACACCGGAAGGCCCGTGCCGAGCACGCCCGCCAGGTCGCGCACCACGCCGTCGGTGACGAGGCCTGCCACGCCGCGCTTCTTCATGCGCGCGCAGAGGATGTCGCCGAAGATCCCGGCGTCGGTGTGGCCCATCGCGTCGACGACGGCGATGCAGCCCTCGGGCATGGCCTCGATCGCGGCGCGCGTCGAGATCGGCGAGGACCAGGACTCCGGCGTCGCGAGGTCCTCGCGCGCCGGCACGAAGCGCAGCGTGAAGGCGCGTCCGACGAGGCGCTTCTGCCCGGGGGCCAGCGGCCGGGTCCCGCGCATCCAGACGTTCCGCAGGCCCTTCTTGAGCAGGATCGTCGTGATCGTGGCGGTGGAGACGCCCGAGAGCGCCTCGATGATCTTTGCGTCGGACATTGCGCGCGTGCCCCTTCGATTTGCCTGTGAGCGCGCGACTTTGGAGCAGATCGCGATGGCCGGCTAGGGGAGATCGACCCCGCGGGCCATGGCCGAGATCCAGGCCGCCGATCGTGCGGCGCCGCCGAAGGCGTAGACGTGAAGTCCGTCGATGCGTGCAGGCAGGCCGGGCCCGAGGGCCGCGGCCAGCGCGACCAGCGCGGCCGTCGGGTCGGCGTTGCGCGCGAGCCTCAGCGCGTCCTGTCCCAGGCGCGCCGCCCCGCGCAGCGCATCCCCGACGCCGCATATCCGCGCGAAGCGCAGCAGCGTCGATGGCGTCGAGGGGCCGGCCATCCCGAGCCTGATCCTGCGGCCGGGTCCTTGCGCGCGCGCGAGGGCGGCGACGCTTGCGGGCTCGAACGAGAACTGCGTGACGATGCCGGCCTCGATGCCCTGCCGCGCGGCCAGCGCGAATTTCCGCTCGAGCGCCGCGGCGACGCGCGGGGCCGGGACCACGGGATGCCCATCGGGATAGGCGCCGAAATGGACGCAGCGCATGCCCGCCGCGGCGAGCGCGTCGCCCTCGAGCAGGTCGGCCGCCTCGGCGAAGGGGCCCGCGGGACGATCGACGTCGCCGCCGAGCAGCAGGACCTCGCGGACGCCCCTCGCGCATGCCGCGCCGAGGAAGGATCGATATTCGGCGGCGTCCCGCAGCCGCCGCGCGGCGACATGGGGGACGGGCTCGAACCCCGCTTCCCCGAGGGCGGCGAGCATGGGGAGGCTGCCATCGAGCGCGTGCCGGGGCAGGTGCGGCACGAACACAGGGGTGCCGCGCGGCAGGAGGGCGCGCAGCGTGTCGATGTCGGCGAGCGCGCCGGGCGCCAGCTCGATGCTGGCCGTGGCCGCGAGGCGCGCCGCTGCCGACCGGTCCGCGGCACTCGTCGGTGCCGGCATGGCGCGTCAGGCGAAGGGCAGGGCCGATACCTCGCCGGGCCGCAGCGCGCCATCGATGCTGGCCACGACCACGCGCTGGCCTGGGTCCCAGTATCCACGCGCGACCATCGACAGGCCGACATTGCGCCGCAGGCGCGGCGACCAGCCTGCCGAGGTGACCTGGCCGACCACGGGCCCGCCGGGGCCGCCAGCCATCACCGGCCATGGCTTCCCGCAGGGCGGGCAGGGGCCGCCATCGAAGGCGATCCCCATGATGCGCTGCCGCACGCCCTCGCGGGCGATCCGCGCGAGCGCGTCGCGTCCGACATGCTCGATGCCCGCGGCGTTCGTGCAGAACTTGCCCATCCCGCACTCCAGCGGGTTGTTCGCGCGCGTCATCTCGTTGCCGTAGGAGAGCAGGCCCGCCTCGATCCGGTCGGGCACGTTGGGGCAGCCGGGAGCGATGTCCATCCTCTCGCCAGCCTTCCAGAGCGTGTCCCAGAGCTCGGCCCCCAGGGCGCCGTCGCGCAGGAAGACCTCGAACCCGCCAGGCCGCGAATAGCCCGTGCGCGCGATCACCTGCCTGGTGCCGCGGAAATCGAACATGCCGAAGCGGAAGAACCCGAGCGCGCGGATGCCCTCGCCGAACACGGAGGCCATGAGCGCGGTGGCCTTGGGGCCCTGGATGGCGAGCGGCGACACGTCCGGCTCGTCCACCTCCACGTCGAGGCCCCGGCCGATCGCCAGGCCCTTGGCCCACAGGAGGACGTCGGAGTCCGCGATCGAGAGCCAGTACCGGTCCTCCGCCAGCTTGAGCAGCACCGGATCGTTGACCATGCCTGCCTTCTCGTCGACGAGCGGCACGTAGAGGCACTGGCCGACGACGGCGCGCGAGATGTCGCGCGGCGTCATCCATTGGACGAGGCGGGCGGCATCCGGGCCGGCGATCTCGACCTGCCGCTGGCAGGACACGTCCCAGATCTGCACGTGCTCGCGCAGGTGGACGAAGTCCTCCCCCACCGAGCGCCCGAAGGCCTTGGGCAGCAGCATGTGGTTGACCACCGAGAAGCCGGTGACGCCATGCGCCTCGACCCGGTCGGTGTAGGGGGTGCGCCGGATGCGGCGCGACATGTTGAGGCCCGAGTTGGACATGCGCGTCTCCTTCCGCCTCAGCTCGACCACCAGGCCGAGATGCCGTTCGGCGCGATGATCACCGGCAGGTGGTAGCGGCCGTCGCGATCGGGCATCGCGAAGCGCATCGCCACCTCGCCGACGATGCGCTGGCCGGGCGAGGGGATCGGGCGGCCCGCGAAATAGGCCGCGAGGTCGAAGGCGAGCTCGTATTGCGCCTGCGCGTGGGCGGGTGCGATGTCGACGGTCTCGCTCAGGCGCCCGCCAGCATCCGTCCTCGCGCTGAAGACGGTCTCGCTGCGCCCGTCCGCGCCGAGGCGGCGCAGCGTGACGGGTACGCCGGCGGCATGGAGCCCCTCGACGGCATCGAGGGTATGCGACGATACGATCGCCATCTTCAGGTCCTCACTCGATCGATGCCTTGTCGCGCTTGCTTGTCGTCGCGAGCACGATGGGGCTGATGACGCCCTTGGCCTTGACGTTGACGCAGGCGGTCTTGCCGCTGGCGATGGCGCGTCGCAGCGCCGGCCCGAGCTGCTCGCGCCGCTCGACGAGCTCCCCGTGGCCGCCAAGGCCCTCGAACATCGCGTGGAAGGGGATGTCGCGGAAGTCGGTCGCGAAATGCTTGCCGCTCGCGAAGAGCCGCTCCTGCTGCTGCGATATGCAGTCGAGGCCGCCATTGTTGTCGATGACCACCACGATCGGCAGGCCTTCCTGGAAGGCCGCCTCGATCGACAGGCCCCCGGACAGGAACGCGCCGTCGCCGCTGATCAGGACGACGTTCGAGTCGCGATGCGTGTTCTTCGCGGAGAGCGCGAGCGACACGCCCACCCCGAGGAGGCTGAAGCTGCCGGGATGCAGGATCCCCGCGAGCTTGCGTCCATGCCAGCCCGCGAGGTTGACGGCGATCTCGGACCAGAAATGCGTGTTGCCGCCATCGAAGACCAGCCAGTCCCGGTCGCCCATCTCGGCCTGGACGTCCAGCGAGAGCTGCAGCGGGTGGATCTTTCCCCCGGAGGCCGCCGCGGCCTGCGTGTCGCGCGCGAGGTCGGCGAGCGTCGCCTCCACCCAGGCGCCGCGCCTGCGCCGGTTGAGGTCGAACCATTCGCGCCCGAGCCGCCAGCGCCCCGAGGCGCGGAGGCCGGCAAGCGCGTCGAGGAAGGCCCCGGGATCCGACAGCAGCAGGTGGTCCGCGGCCCGGTTGAACTCCAGTTCCTCGTGCGAGCCGTTGACGCAGGCAAGGCGCGTCGAGGCCGGGAAGAGCGGCGGGTTGCCGAAGTTCATCTGGTTGTCGAGGCGGCCGCCGACCATCACCGCCACGTCGCATTCCTCGAGCGCCTCGCGCGAGGGCTGGTACTGGTGGATGTCGAGGAGGCCCATGTAGGCCTCGCATTCCTCTCCCAGCAGCTTCTGGTGGTAGGGCACGTTGAAGACGGGGATGCCGAGCAGCCTTCCGGCTTCCTCGAGCTTGCGCTCCGCGCCCGCCCACCAGACGCCGTGGCCACCGACCAGGATCGGCCGGCGCGCGCCGGCGACGAGGTCGAGGATCTCCGCGAGCGCCGACGGCTCGGGCCATGCCCGCGCGACCGGCCTCGGGCCGCGGACGAAGGGACGCTCCTCGCATCCCGCGTCCTCGTCGAAGGACGAGAACATGATGTCCACCGGGACGCTGAGATGCACCGGCCCCGGATAGCCGCTCGTGGCGATCGTCCATGCGCGGTCGACGAACTCGCGGATGCGCGTGCCATCCGTGACGCTGATGCTGTACTTGGTGAGGGGCGCGGCGATGGCGACGTCGTCGATCTCCTTGAAGCCGCCCGCGCCGCGCCGCTTCAGGGTGCTCGACCCGGTGACGAAGATCACGGGCGAGCGCTCGCCCCATGCCTCCATGATAGCGGGGACGGCGTTGGCGAAACCCTCGGGCCCCACGAGGCAGACTGCCGGCTTGCGGGTGATCCGGGCATGGCCGTCCGCGAGGTGTCCCGCGACCTGCTCGTGCGGGCAATTGACGACCCGCATCTGGCATTCCATGAACCCTTCCAGGGCCGGGTTGCAGAACCCGCCGGAGAGGGTGAAGACATGGTCGACCCCCTTCTCGTGGAACGCGCGGGCGAGCAATGCCCCGCCCCTCATCCTACGCTTGCCATCCATCGTCCCGCCCCCTTCGCGCGGGCCGCGCCGGTGGCGATCGACCCTGGTCGAGACTGGCGAGCGCATTCGCGGATCGACAAGCGACAAAACACTGTCCTATGGATACACAAGGAGCCATCCGTGTCCTGGAGGCTGGGATGAAGTCCCGCGCAAGACGCCTGCCGCTGACGGCGCTGCGTACCTTCGAGGCTGCCGCGCGCATCGGCAGCTTCAAGGACGCGGCCGTCGAGCTCGGCGTCAGCCCCACGACCGTGAGCAACCAGATACGCCGGCTCGAGCGCGACTGGTCCTGCCGTCTCTTCGTGCGACGGCCGCGCGAGGTCCTGCTGACCGATGCCGGCCGCTCTCTCGCGAATGTCCTGCGCCAGGCGTTCGAGTCGATCGCGCGCGAGTTCGAGGGCCACGCCGCCTCGGCCCGAAGCCGCATCGACGTCGCGACGGGACCGATCTTCGCCGCGCGCTGGCTGATGCCGCGGCTCGAGTCCTTCCGGAAGTCCTTCCCGCGGATCGAACTGAACGTGGTCGGGCGCCCGCGGATCACCGGGCCGGCGACCATGCCCGCCGCGATCGCCGTCGACTGGGGCGATGGCGACTGGCCGGGGCTGGAGAGCGCGTATCTCTTCTCGATCCGCTACGCGCCCGTGGCCAGCCCGCGGCTCGCGCGGTCGCTTGGCGGGCTATCGACCCCGGACGACCTCGCGCGGTTCCCGGTCCTGCACCAGCACGACCGCAAGGAATGGAGCGCGTGGCTCGAGGCGGCGGGCAGGCCTGGCCTCGAGTTCCGCTCCTCCACCATCATCTCCGACGCCAACGTCGTGCTGCAGGCCGCGATCGATGGGCAGGGCGTGGCGCTCGTCCCGTTTCCCTTCGCGCAGGACGAGGTCGACGCGGGAAGGCTGCTCAAGCCCTTCGATGTCGAACTCGCGCCGTCGCGATCGTACTACCTGCTCTGGCGCCCGGGGGCGCGCCGGCGGCCGGAGATAGCGGCCGTCGCCGACTGGCTGCTCGCCGAGACCGCCTCCGAGCGGCGCCCGCTGGCGTCCTCCGTGCCAGCAAGGATCCAGCGCGCGCCAGCCCGGCGCCGCAAGACAGTTTGAGGGAAACCATCTCATGCCGATATACGCGCTCGACGACCTCGTCCCGCTGCTTCCGCCCGAAGGCCGCTTCTGGGTCGCGCCCGACGCGCAGGTGATCGGGCAGGTCCAGCTCGGCGAGGATGCCGGGATCTGGTTCGGCGCGGTGCTGCGCGGCGACAACGAGCGCATCACGATCGGCGCGCGCACCAACATCCAGGAGGGCGCGATGGTCCATACCGACCCCGGCCACCCGGTTTCGATCGGGGCCGACTGCACCATCGGCCACCACGCCATCGTGCATGGCGCGACGATCGGCGCGAACAGCCTGGTCGGCATGGGCGCCACGATCCTGAACGGCGCGCGCATCGGCGCGAACTGCCTCGTCGGGGCGAACGCGCTGGTCACCGAGCGCAAGGAATTCCCGGACGGTTCGCTGATCGTCGGCTCGCCGGCCAAGGCGCTGCGCCAGCTCGACGCCGCGGCGATCGAGGCGATCCGGGAATCGGCGGCGCACTATGTCGAGAACTGGCGCCGGTTCGCGAGCGGCCTGCGCCGCATCGGCTGACGGGCGGGGCAGGGGCCGGGCGGGCGGGGCTGGTGGGCCCGGCAGGACTCGAACCTGCAACCACACCGTTATGAGCGGCGCGCTCTGACCATTGAGCTACAGGCCCACGCCATCCGGCTTATAGGCCAGATCTCCGCCCGGCGGAACCCGGGCCGCGCGCGTGGCGTCGCGGCCCGGATCGCGCCGGTCAGGTGTCGAGGAAGCTGCGCAGCTTGCGCGAGCGGCTGGGGTGCTTGAGCTTGCGCAGCGCCTTCGCCTCGATCTGGCGGATGCGCTCGCGCGTCACGTTGAACTGCTGGCCGACTTCCTCCAGCGTGTGGTCGGTGTTCATGCCGATGCCGAAGCGCATGCGCAGCACGCGCTCCTCGCGCGGCGTCAGCGTCGCCAGCACGCGCGTCGTCGTCTCGCGCAGGTTGGCCTGGATCGCGGCGTCGACCGGCAGGACGGCGTTCTTGTCCTCGATGAAGTCGCCGAGATGGGAATCCTCCTCGTCGCCGATCGGCGTCTCGAGGGAGATCGGCTCCTTGGCGATCTTGAGGACCTTGCGCACCTTCTCCAGCGGCATGCCGAGCTTCTCGGCCAGTTCCTCGGGCATCGGCTCGCGGCCGATCTCGTGCAGGATCTGGCGCGAGGTGCGCACCAGCTTGTTGATCGTCTCGATCATGTGCACGGGGATGCGGATCGTGCGCGCCTGGTCGGCGATCGAGCGCGTGATCGCCTGCCGGATCCACCACGTCGCGTAGGTGGAGAACTTGTAGCCGCGGCGGTACTCGAACTTGTCGACCGCCTTCATCAGGCCGATGTTGCCCTCCTGGATGAGGTCCAGGAACTGCAGGCCGCGGTTCGTGTACTTCTTGGCGATCGAGATCACGAGGCGCAGGTTCGCCTCGACCATCTCCTTCTTCGCGCGGGCCGCCTCGCGCTCGCCCTGCTGGACGGTCTGGACGATGCGCTTGAACTCGGGGATCGGCAGGCCCGAGCGCTCCGAGATCTCCGCGATCTCCACGCGCAGCGCCTCGATCTCCTCGCGGTAGCGGGCCTGGCCGAACTTCTGCCAGCCCTTGCCCTCGAGCTTGGTGACGCGCGCGAACCAGCGCGGGTCGACTTCCTTGCCCTGGTACTTCGAGAGGAACTCGTCGCGCTTCACGCCGCAGGAATCGGCGAGGCGCATGAGCTTGCCCTCGGAACCCACGAGGCGCCGGTTGAACTCGTAGAGCTGCTCGACGAGCTGGTCGATGCGCGCGTTGTTGAGGCGCACGCCCTCCATCATCTCGACCAGCTCGGTCTTCAGCTTCTGGTACGTCTTCTCGGAGACGGGATTGAAGACGCGCCCGCCATGCAGCGCCTCCTGCCGCTTCTCCTGCATGCGGTGCATGCGCTTGTAGGTCGCGGCGATCTTCTCGAACTGCTCGAGCACCTGCGGCTTGAGCTGCATCTCCATCGCGGAGAGCGAGAGGTTCGCCTCGTCGCCGTCGCCGGCGTCGCCGCCCTCGGCCGCGCCCTCGGCGCCTTCCGCGGGCTCGCGCTCCTCGGCGTCCGCCTGCGCGTCCGCCGGGTCGAGGTTGCCGCCGCCGCCCTCGGCGCCGGGGCCGCCGCCCATCGTCGCCTCGAGGTCGATGATGTCGCGCAGCAGCATCTTCCCTTCCATGAGGGCGTCGCGCCACTGCACGATCGCGCGCATGGTGAGCGGGCTCTCGAAGAGCCCGCCGATCATCTTGTCGCGGCCCGCCTCTATGCGCTTGGCGATCGCGATCTCGCCCTCGCGCGAGAGAAGCTCGATCGAGCCCATCTCGCGCAGGTACATGCGCACGGGATCGTCGGTCCGGCCGAGCGACTCCTCGTCGACGTTGCCGCCGCTCGGCGCCTCGGCCTCGGGCTCCTCGGAGCTGCCGTCGCTGGTCGCGGCGCGGACCTGCTGCTGCGGCTTCTCGCTCTCCTCGCTTTCCTCGCTCTCGACGACGTTGATGCCCGCGTCGGAGAGCAGGGCCAGCGTGTCCTCGATCTGCTCGGAGGACACCTTCTCGATCGGCAGGATCGCGTTGATCTCGTCGTAGGTCACGTAGCCGCGCTCGCGGCCACGCGCGATCATCTTCTTGATCGCGGCCGCGGTGCCGTCCATCAGGGGCCCGTCGACGCTGTCGTCGCGGGGCGGGGCCGGCGGGTCGATCGGCTTGCTCTTGGATGCCATGTCGGGATTCGTCCTCGGATTGCCTTCGTTCGGAAGCCTCAGCGCCTGCGCCCTCCGGGGCGCCGCGCCGACAGGTCGATGATCGGCGCCTCGTCGTCGAGTTCGAGTGCGCGCGTGCGCGCCAGGTCCCGCCGCATCTCGTCGACCCTCGTCTGCCAGTGCTCGGTCAGCTCCTCGTCGCCGACCTCGCCCGCCCGGCGCAATTCCTCCTGCGCGCCACGCTTGTGGAGCTCCAGGAGCATCAATCGCCAGTTCTCCTTCGCCACCACGACATCGTCGCCGCGCACGAAGCCTAAGCCCTTGAAAATGCTAGAACCCAAAAGGCGCGGGACTATGCCCCCGAACCCGGCTGCATTCAAGTGGAGCCGTACCCCCTCGCGGTCAAGGCGCGGCGTGGAATCATGGGCCTCGAGGATGGCGCGCCGGACGCGGTCGAGCTGCGGATCTGCGATCTCCAGCCGCGCGAAGAGCTCGGCGTCGCTCTCCAGCACCTCGGGGAAGCTGATGGCCATGGCGACCAGCAGGTCGAGCGACCTGTCCGGGTCGGGCATGGGCAGGGGGCCGGTCGCGAGTGGCGGCAGGGCGTTGCGCGGATCGCCGGGGCGGCCGCCGCCGCGCCCGCCCTCCCGGCCGCGCGCCGGGCGAGGTCCCCGTTCCGACGGCCGGAAAAGCCGCCAGAGGCGCGACCTGAACTCCTGCCGGTAGAGCTCCTGGACCGATGCGTCCGCGATCATGCCGACCTGCCGGTCCAGCTCCGCCTGCAGCGCGGCCCGGCGCTCGGGCGTGTCGACCGGACGGCCCTCGAGCGTGGCCGTCCAGACGAGGTCGACCAGCGGCTGGGCGCGGGCGATGATCTCGTCGAGCCGCGCCCGGCCGTGCCGGCGGATGAGCGTGTCGGGATCCTCGCCCGGAGGCAGGGTGGCGAAGCGCAGCGAGCGCCCGGGCTTCAGCAGCGGCAGGGCGCGCTCGGCGGCGCGGCGCGCGGCACGCTGGCCGGCCGCGTCGCCGTCGAGGCAGACGACCGGCTCGGGGGCGAGCCGCCAGACAAGCTCCAGCTGGCCCTCGGTCAGCGCGGTGCCGAGCGGCGCCACCGCCCCGCGCAGCCCGGCCTCGTGGAGCGCGATGACGTCCATGTAGCCCTCGGCGACGATGACGTCGCCGCCGTCGCGGATCCCGGCGCGCGCGCGGTCGAGCGCGTAGAGGTTCCGCCCCTTGTCGAAGAGCGGCGTGTCGCGCGAGTTGAGGTACTTGGGCTGCCCGTCGCCCAGGATCCTGCCACCGAAGGCGATGACGCGGCCGCGCCGGTCCGTGATCGGGAACATCGCCCGGCCGCGGAAGAAGTCGAAGCTGTCGCGCCCGTCGTCGGGCTTCGCGAGCAGCGCGGCCTCCAGCAGCATCGCCTCCTGGAAGCCCTGCTTTCCGAGGGCCTGCTTGAGCTGCTCGCGCCCGTCCGGCGCGTAGCCGAGGCGGAAGGAGCGGATGGTCTCGTCGCCGAGGCCGCGGCGGCGGAAATACTCCAGCGCAGGGCGCCCCGCGGCCGACCAGAGCTGCTGCTCGAACCATTTCGCCGCCGCCTCGACCGCGTCGCCGAGCGACTTGCGCCGCTCCTCGCGCGCGGCGTCCTGCGGCGTCGCGCGCGGCACCTCGAGCCCGGCTTCCTCGGCAAGGCGCTCCACCGCCTCCGGGAAGCCAAGGTTGTCGATGCGCATCGCGAAGCCGATGACGTCGCCATGCGCGCCGCAGCCGAAGCAGTGGAAGAAGCCCTTGTCGTCGTTGACGAAGAAGCTCGGGCTCTTCTCGTTGTGGAAGGGGCAGAGGCCGGAGAACTCCCGCCCCTTCTTGACCAGGCGCACGCGCCGTCCCACCACGCTCGAGCAGGCGAGGCGGTTGCGGATCTCGTCCAGGAATTGCGGCGGGAAGGCCATGGCGCGGGACGGGGCGGGGCGCTGCGACGGGTCGGGGGCGGGGGGGCATGATACTCCCCCGGCCGATGCGCGGGAACGCTCAGGCGAGGCCCAGCGCCGCCACGGTGTGCAGCGCGATCATCCGCTCCTCGTCGGTCTCGACCGCCCAGGCCGAGACGGCGCTGCCCGGCGGGGAGAGGCGCGGGCCGCCGGCCAGGTTCGCGGCCTCGTCGACCTGCACGCCCAGCCACGCGCAGGCGGCGGCGATCTCCCGGCGCGTGGCGGCGTCGTTCTCGCCTATGCCCGCGGTGAAGACGAGCGCGTCGAGCCCGCCCAGCGCCGCGGCCAGCGAGCCGATCTCGCGCCCCGCCCGGTAGACGAAGAGGTCGATGGCCTCGCGCGCGCGGGGGTCGGGAGAGGCGCGCAGCACGCGCATGTCGCTCGAGATGCCCGAGACGCCGAGCAACCCGGACTGGCGGTAGAGCAGCGCCTCGATCTCGCGCGGGCCCATCGCATAGCGATCCATGAGGTGCAGCACGACGCCCGGGTCGAGGCTGCCGCAGCGCGTTCCCATCACGAGGCCGTCGAGCGCCGTGAACCCCATCGTCGACGCGACGGAGCGGCCGCCGCGCATCGCGCAGAGGCTGGCGCCGTTGCCGAGATGGGCGACCACCACCCGCGCGTCGGCGAGCGCGGGATCGAGCTCGGGCAGGCGCCGCGCGATGTACTCGTAGGACAGGCCGTGGAAGCCGTAGCGACGCACGCCGTCCCGCGCGAAGCGCCCGGGCAGCGCGAAGCTCTGCGCGATCGCGGGCTGGGCGCGGTGGAAGGCCGTGTCGAAGCACGCGACCTGCGGCACGCCCGGCCGCGTCGCGCGATAGGCGCGGACCGGGGCGAGGTTGTGCGGCTGGTGAAGCGGCGCCAGGGGCACCAGCGCCTCGAGCGCGGCGATGGCCTCGTCGTCGACGCGCAGCGGCTCGGCGAAGCGCGTGCCGCCATGCACGACGCGGTGGCCGATCGCCGCGAGGCGGCGGCCGCCGAGCAGGGCGTCCTCGATCGCGCCGAGCTCGCGCACCGCCGCCGCGTGGTCGAAGCCGTCGCCGCTCCAGTCCCGGCCCGCGATCGCGCGGCCGGCGGCGGTGGCATGCAGGCGCGGCGCGGTGCCGATCCCCTCGAACTGCCCGCCGCCGATCGAGGCGAGGGTCCCGCCCGGACCGGCCGCGAAGGCCTCGAACTTCAGGCTCGACGAGCCGGCATTGGCGACGAGGATGGCCTCGTCCGCGCGCATCACGATTGCGGCCTCGCGACCTTGCGCAGGCCCGCGCGCGCCACGAGGACCGCGACGCAGCACGAGGCGAGGCGGGCCATCTCGCTGTCGGCGCGGCTCGTCAGCACGATCGGCACGCGCGCGCCCAGCACGATGCCCGCGCAATCCGCGCCGGCGAGGAAGGACAGGCTCTTGGCGAGCATGTTGCCGGCCTCGAGGTCCGGGACGACGAGGACGTTGGCGCGGCCGGCGACGGGCGAGGTGATCTTCTTGATCGCCGCGGCCTCCGGGTCGATCGCGTTGTCGAGCGCCAGGGGCCCGTCGATCAGCCCGCCGACGATCTGGCCGCGGTCGGCCATCTTGCACAGCGCCGCCGCCTCGATGGTGGAGGGGATCTTCGGGTTCACCGTCTCCATCGCCGAGAGGATCGCCACGCGCGCCTCGGCGAAGCCCAGGGCATGGGCGAGGTCGATCGCGTTCTGGACGATGTCGATCTTGTCCTCGAGCGTCGGCGCGATGTTCACGGCCGCGTCGGTGAGTATCAGCGGCTCGTCGCGGCCGGGCACGGCCATGACGAAGCAGTGGCTGATGCGGCGCTCGGTCCTGAGCCCCGTGTCGCGCGCGACGACCGCGGCCATCAGCTCGTCGGTGTGGAGGCTGCCCTTCATCAGCGCGCCGACGCGGCCCTCGCGCACGAGGGCGACGGCGCGCGCGGCGGAGGCGTGGCTATGGGGCGTGTCGACGATCTCGACGCGGGAGATGTCGCAGCCGGCCTCCTGCGCGGCGGCCTCGACCCGCGCGCGCGGGCCGACCAGCACGGGGAGGACCAGCCCGGCCCTGGCCGCCGCCATCGCGCCGCCGAGCGAGGGCGCGTCGCAGGGATGCGCAACGGCCATCGCCAGCGGCGGCAGGGCGTCGCAGGCGGCGAGCAGCCGGCGGTACTGGTCGTGCGGCGGGGCGAGGGCGTCTGCCATGGCGGCTCCGTGGCGGGAGGCCTGTAGTCCGGGTCGCGTTAACACGCCTGGCGCGCGGCCCGCAACGCGCCGGCGCGTGCCGGCCCGCGCGCCGGGGCCGGGAATTCCGGTCTGGCACGGGCGCGGGCGCGGGGCTAAACACCATGCGCCGGAACTCCAACAGCAGGTGCCCCATGGCGTCCTACCAGTACGTCTACGTGATGAAGGGCCTCTCGAAGGTCTATCCGGGGGGCAAGAAGATCCTGGAGGACATCTGGCTGTCCTTCCTGCCCGGCGCGAAGATCGGCGTGCTCGGCCTCAACGGCGCCGGCAAGTCGACGCTGCTGAAGATCATGGCGGGCATCGACAAGGACGTCGCGGGCGAGAACTTCGTCGCCGAGGGCGCGACCGTCGGCTACCTGCAGCAGGAGCCGCAGCTCGATCCCGGGAAGACCGCCTACGAGAACATCCTCGAGGGCATGGGCCCGCTGAAGACGATGCTCGATCGCTTCAACGAGGTGTCGAACCTGCTGGGCGAGGTGACCGACGACGACGAGATGAACGCGCTGATCGCCGAGCAGGCCGAGCTGCAGGAGAAGATCGACGCGGCGAACGCGTGGGACCTCGAGCGCACGATCGAGATCGCGATGGACGCGTTGCGCTGCCCGCCGGGCGACGCGGACGTGACGAAGCTCTCCGGCGGCGAGCGCCGCCGCGTCGCGCTGTGCCGGCTGCTGCTGCAGAAGCCGGACCTGCTGCTGCTCGACGAGCCGACCAACCACCTCGACGCGGAATCGGTCGCCTGGCTGGAGCGCTTCCTGCACGAGTACACGGGCACGGTCGTCGCCGTGACCCACGACCGCTACTTCCTCGACAACGTCGCGGGCTGGATCCTCGAGCTCGATCGCGGCAAGGGCATCCCCTGGGAGGGCAACTACTCGTCCTGGCTCGCGCAGAAGAAGAAGCGCCTCGCCCTCGAGGAGAAGACCGAGTCCAAGCGCCAGAAGACGCTCGATCGCGAGCTCGAGTGGATCCAGGCGAGCCCGAAGGCGCGCCAGGCGAAGTCCAAGGCGCGCATCACCGCCTACGAGAACCTGCTCGCCGAGGCGAAGGACAAGGCGCCCGAGGAGATGTCGATCGCCATCGCGCCGGGGCCGCGCCTGGGCAACGTGGTGGTCGAGGCGGAGGGGCTGCGCAAGGCCTTCGGCGACCGGCTGCTCATCGACGGCCTCGACTTCAAGCTGCCACCTGGCGGCATCGTCGGCGTGATCGGCCCGAACGGCGCCGGCAAGACGACGCTGTTCCGCATGATCACCGGCCAGGAGAAGCCCGACGCCGGCACGCTGCGCGTCGGCGACACGGTGAAGATCGGCTATGTCGACCAGAGCCGCGACACGCTCGACGCGAACAGGAGCGTGTGGGAGGAGATCACCGGCGGCGGCCCGGACGTGGAGATCGGCGGCCGCAGGATGCAGAGCCGCGCCTATGTCGCGCAGTTCAACTTCTCCGGCAACGACCAGCAGAAGAAGGTCGGGGTGCTCTCGGGCGGCGAGCGCAACCGCGTGCATCTCGCCAAGATCCTGAAGACCGGCTGCAACCTGCTGCTGCTCGACGAGCCGACCAACGACCTCGAAGTCGACACGCTGCGCGCGCTGGAGGAGGGCCTGTCGTCCTTTCCCGGCTGCGCGGTCATCATCAGCCACGACCGCTGGTTCCTCGACCGCATCGCGACCCACATCCTCGCCTTCGAGGGCGAGAGCCAGGTCGTCTGGTTCGAGGGCAACTACCAGGACTACGAGGCGGACAGGAAGCGGCGCCTCGGCGCCGAGGCCGACCAGCCGCACCGCATCAAGTACAAGAAGCTCACGCACTGAGGCCGGGGCGGGGCGCGCTTGGCGTCCCGCGCCGCCCGCCTCAGCGGCGGTCGAAGCCCGGGGCGAGCGCGCGGAAGCGGTTGCGGTACTCGACGACCACGGGGCGCTGCGCCGGCCGGCGCGCCGCCGCGTGGGGCGCGGCCTCCTGGCCCTCGTCGCCCGTCGCGTGCGGCGCGGCCTGCGGACGCGGCGCGCGCTGCGGCTTCGGTATGGTGATCGCCATGCCGGGCGTCGAACCGCGCACCTCGATCTTGCGGCCACGCACGCTCGAGCCGTCGAGCGCCGCGATCGCCGCCTCGGCTGCGCGCGGCGGCGCCACGTTCACGAGCCCGCAGCCCTTGGTCCCCTTGCCGCCGGCCTCCCGGGCCATGAAGGCACCGAGCACGATCCCGTAGGGGTCGAAGAGCTGCGCAAGCTCCTCGTCGGTGAAGCCGTTCGGAAGGTTGGCGACGAAGATGTTGCCGCGGAACTTGTTCTGCCTCATCTCGCTCTCCCCGGGACAGGCACGGCATCATGCCTGCGCTCGCCGCAAGTGGCCCTGCGGCGCCCTGTCCCACCCCCTTGGTCGCCTGTCAGCGTGCGCCGACCTTCTCGCGCAGCGAGGCGAGCAGCGCCTCGATCCTGCCGCCGCCGCGCTGGATCACCGACGAGAACTCGTCGCGCTGCGTGACGGCCATGGAGACGCCCTCGATCGAGACGTCGATCACCTTGTAGGCGCTGGAGCCCTGGCGGACGCGCACGTCCAGGCGGACGGGCGGCTTGCCGACGACGGCCCCCTCGACGACGACGATCACGTCGTTGTCCTCGTTCGGGCGGCTCACGCTCAGCACGCGCAGGCGCGCGGTGTTGAACTCGTTGAAGCGCCGGGCATAGGTCTGGACGACGAGCTCGTCGAAGAGCCTGAGGTACTCGGTGCGCTCCGGCTCCGTGGCCTGGCGCCAGTAGCGGCCGAGCACGAAGCGGGCGATCAGCGGCACGTCGAAGCCCTCGGCGAAGAGCTTCCGGAAGCGCGCATCGCGCTCGCCCTCGGAGAGGTTCGGGGCGGAGAGCTGGTCGATCGCGTCCTGGGCCAGCGTGCTGACGAACTTGCCGGCGTCGCTGGCATTGCGCGCGCTGGCACCAGCGCCTTGCGGCAGGATGGCTGCGGCCAGCGCGGCCAAAGCGAGCGAGGCTCCCGCCCGCCGGGAGAGGACGGTCATCATCTGCTCGGCCCGCCTCAGTCCGTGTCGACGCCGAAGCGGAAGCGCGGCCCGACGGTCGCGTCGCTGTCCTCGTTGCGGATGTCGGAGGCGCGTCGCTGCCGGTAGGCGCTGCGTATCGCGGCGTAGTAGTCCTGCCCGCGCTCGAGCTCGGCGATGCCCTCGAGCGTGCGCTCGCGCCCGGACACGAAGGCCACGCCGGTGCGCGTCCAGGTGAAGGCGTTGCCCATGCTGAAGATGTCGCCGTCGAGCGCGACCACCGTCACGGGGTCGAGGAACCGGTCGGCGACGAGGCCGACGGTGTCGCGCGGGCTCGACGGGCCAAAGATGGGCAGCATCAGGTAGGGATCGCCGCCGAAGCCCCAGGTCGCGAGGGTCTGGCCGAAATCCTCGTCGTGGTGGGGGAAGCCGTTGTCCCTGGCCATGTCGAAGAGGCCGAGGACGCCGAAGGTCGAGTTCAGGCCGAAGCGCGCGAGGGCATCGCCGGCACGGCCGAACTGGCCCTGCAGGACGTCGTTCACCGCGGTCCAGGGCAGTCGCAGGTTCGAAACCGCGTTGGCGACCGAGTTGCGGGCGGGGTCGGGAACCGTGTGGCGGTAGATCGTCGCGAGCGGCTTGCCCACGAACTCGTCGCCGAACCGGTTGACCTCGAAGATGTATCGGTTGAACGGCTCGATCGGATCGTTCGCGGCGGCATCGCCGGGGGGCGCGTTGGCCGTCGAGCAGGCCGCGAGCGCGCCCAGCGCCAGGATAGCGCAACCGCGCGCCAGGGAACCAAGCAACCGGCGCGGGCCGGCCAGTCTCGTCTCGGAGGACATCAGTCGCAGCTACCTCGATCGTGCAGGAAACGCGGCCCGGACAGGATCCGTCCCCGATTCGCGCGACCATTCAACCATGGTGGCGTCAATGCAGGGTTAAGGCCCGGTAGGGACTCCACGCCTGCACGGTCTGGATAGCACAGGCCTCGTATCGCGAACAGGCACCTGCCTTCCGCGTCGATCATATGGCTTGCCTTCTATCCGATAAGGATATAAGGAAATGCGCATATCGATCTTTCCTTCTTCGATTCGGGCCATGGACACGCTTCTCGCCGCCCTGCGCGCCGTCGCCGAGCCCACGAGGCTCCGGCTGCTGTCGCTCTGCGCGGAGGGCGAGTTCACGGTCAGCGAGCTGACCCAGATCGTTGGCCAGAGCCAGCCGCGGGTCTCCCGCCACCTGAAGCAGCTTTCAGACGCGGGGCTGCTTCAGCGCCTGCCCGAGGGGAGCTGGGTCTTCTACCGGCTCGCGGGCGAGACGCCGGCCGGACAGCTGGCGCGGCACATCGTCGGGCAGCTCCCGGGAACGGGGACGACGATCGAGCAGGACCGCGAGCGCCTCGCCGCCGTGCGCCGCGCCAGGGCGGCCGCGGCCCAGGGCTATTTCAACGCCAATGCCGGGCGCTGGGACGAGATCCGCTCGATGCAGGTGGATGACGGGCTGGTCGAGGGGCGCCTGCTGTCGATGCTGCCGCCGGACGGTTTGAGCGCGCTCCTCGACGTCGGCACGGGAACGGGGCGCATCCTCGAGCTCTATGGCGAGCGCGGCGTGGCCGGGGTCGGCGTCGACCTCTCGCACGAGATGCTCTCGGTCGCGCGCGCCAACCTTTCGCGCTCCGGCCTGTCCAACGTCTATGTCCGGCACGCCGACATGTATCGGCTGCCCTGGCCGGCGCCCGCGTTCGACGCCGTCACCTTCCACCAGGTGCTGCATTTCGCCGACGACCCGGCCGCGGCGATCGCCGAGGCGGCGCGCGTGGTGCGTCCGGGTGGCCGCGTCGTGATCGTCGACTTCGCGCCGCACGACGTCGAGGCGCTTCGCACCGACCATGCGCATCGCCGGCTCGGCTTCGCCGATGGCGAGGTGAACGACTGGCTCGTCGAGGCCGGGCTCGAGCCCGGCGCCCCGGCGACGCTCCCCGGAAACCGGCTCACCGTCGCGCTCTGGCAGGCGCGGCGCCCCGGCTGAACGCATCTGCATCGAGGAACAACTCATGCCCAACGGACATATCGGCGGCGCGCTGCCCGGCTCCATGCTCAGGGTCAGCTTCGAGTTCTTCCCGCCCAAGACCGCGGCGATGGAGGAGCAGCTCTGGCACGCGGTGAAGCGCCTCGAGCCGCTGGCGCCGCAGTTCGTCTCCGTCACCTACGGCGCCGGCGGCACGACGCGCGAGCGCACCCACGCCACCGTGAAGCGCATCGTCGACGAGACATCGCTGAGGCCCGCCGCGCACCTCACCTGCGTCGGCGCGACGCGCGAGGAGATCGATCGCGTCGTGCGCGAATACTGGGACGCGGGCGTGCGCCACATCGTCGCCCTGCGCGGCGACCCGCCCGCCGGCAGCACGTCCTACGTCCCGCATCCCGGCGGCTACGCCTACGCGGCCGACCTCGTGGCCGGCATCCGCCGCGTCGCCGACTTCGAGGTCTCCGTCGGCGCCTATCCCGAGACGCATCCCGAGGCTGCCTCGCCCGACTCCGACCTCGACAACCTGCGCCGCAAGCTCGACGCCGGCGCGACGCGCGCGATCTCGCAGTACTTCTTCGACGTCTGGACGTTCCTGCGCTTCCGCGACCGCTGCGCGAAGGCCGGCATCAAGGCGCCGATCATCCCCGGCATCCTGCCGGTGACGAACTTCCAGCAGGTCGTGAAGTTCTCGCGCATGTGCGGCGCGAGCGTCCCCGGCTGGCTCGCGGCGCTGTTCGACGGCCTCGACGAGGACGCCGACACGCGCCGCCTCGTCGCGGCGACGGTGGCGGCGGAGCAGGTGCGCCGGCTGCAGGAACACGGCGTGGAGGACTTCCACTTCTACACGCTCAACCGCGCCGACCTGACCTACGCGCTCTGCCACATCCTCGGCATGCGCCCCGCCGTGTCCGCGCGCGCCGCGGCCTGAACCGGAGGCATCGATGTCCAGGTTCCTCGACGCGCTGCGCGAGCGCGTCCTCCTCTGCGACGGTGGCACCGGCAGCCGGGTCCAGGCGATGTCGCTCGACGTCGACCGCGACTACCTCGGCAACGAGAACTGCACCGAGGTGCTGGTGAAGTCGCGCCCGGACATCGTGCGCGAGATCCATCGCGGCTACCTCGAGGCGGGCGCCGACTGCGTCCAGACCAACACCTTCGGCGCCTCGCCGATCACGCTTGGCGAGTTCGGCCTCGAGGCGGAGGCCCACTGGATCAACAAGCGCGCGGCCGAGCTCGCCCGCGAGGCGACCGAGGCGTTCGCGCGCGACGGACGGCCGCGCTTCGTCATCGGCTCGATCGGCCCGGGCACGAAGCTGCCGAGCCTCGGCCATGTCGGCTACGACGAGCTCGAGCAGGCGCTCGCGGTGCAGGCGAAGGGCCTGGTGGCGGGTGGCGTCGACGCGTTCCTGGTCGAGACCTGCCAGGACCCGCTGCAGATCAAGGCCGCGGTGAACGGCGCGAAGATCGCGCGCGCGGCCGCGGGCGTCGACACGCCGATCATGGTGCAGGTCACGGTCGAGACGACGGGCACGCTGCTGGTGGGCGCCGACATCGCGGCCGCCGCGACGGTCATCCACGCGCTCGACGTGCCGGTGATCGGCCTCAACTGCGCCACCGGGCCGCAGGAGATGGCCGAGCACGTGAAGTGGATCGCGGAGAACTGGCCGGGCCTCGTCTCGGTCCAGCCGAACGCGGGCCTGCCCGAGCTCGTCGACGGCCGCACGCACTACCCGCTCGGGCCCGACGAGATGTCGCGCTGGCTCGAGCGCTTCGTGCGCGAGGACGGGTTGAACATGGTCGGTGGCTGCTGCGGCACCGACATCGCGCACATCGCGGCGCTCGACGCGATGCTGCGCCGCCTCGGCGGAACGGCGCACAGGCCCGCGCCGCGCCAGCGCCGCCCCGAATGGGTGCCATCGGTCGCCTCGCTCTACGGCCAGGTGCCGCTGCGGCAGGAGAACTCGTACTTCTCGATCGGCGAGCGCTGCAACGCCAACGGCTCCAAGCAGTGGCGCACGCTGCAGGAGAAGGGCGACTGGGAAGGCTGCGTCGCGATGGGCCGCGAGCAGGTCCGCGAGGGCTCCAACGCGCTCGACATCTGCACCGCCTTCGTCGGCCGCGACGAGGTCGCGGAGATGGACGAGGTCGTGCGGCGCATGCGCGGCAGCGTCAACGCGCCGCTCGTCATCGACTCGACCGAGTACCCGGTGCTGGAGAGCGCGCTGAAGCTCTACGGCGGCAAGGCGATCATCAACTCGATCAACTTCGAGGACGGCGAGGAAGCCGCCGAGAAGCGCATGGTCCTGGCGCGCCGCTTCGGCTGCGCGGTCGTCGCCCTGACCATCGACGAGGAGGGGATGGCGAAGGACGTCGAGGGCAAGGTGCGGATCGCGAAGCGGCTGCACGACTTCGCCTGCGTGCGCCACGGGCTTCCGTCCTCCGACCTGATGATCGACCCGCTGACCTTCACCATCGCGACGGGCAACGAGGACGACCGCAAGCTCGCGCTGTGGACGCTGGAGGGCATCGAGGCCATCGCGCGCGAGCTGCCGGAGTGCCAGATCGTCCTCGGCCTCTCCAACGTCTCCTTCGGCCTCAACGCCGCCGCGCGGCACGTGCTGAACTCGGTCTTCCTCGACCATGCCGTGAAGCGCGGCATGACGGGCGCGATCGTCCACCACTCGAAGATCGTGCCGCTGCACAAGATCCCCGCCGAGGAGGTCAAGGTCGCCGAGGACCTGATCTTCGACCGGCGCAGCGAGGGCTACGACCCGCTGCAGGCCTTCATAGCCCTGTTCCAGGACCGGCAGGCCTCGGCCAGGGTCGCGCGCAAGCGCGCCGAGGCGGTCGAGGAGCGGCTCAAGGAGCGCATCATCGACGGCGACAAGCTCGGGCTCGAGGACGACCTCGCGCTGGCCATGAAGAGCTGGAAGCCGCTCGACATCATCAACACCTTCCTGCTCGACGGCATGAAGGTCGTGGGCGAGCTCTTCGGCGCCGGCAAGATGCAGCTGCCCTTCGTCCTGCAGTCCGCGGAGACGATGAAGGCCGCCGTGGCCTTCCTCGAGCCGCACATGGAGCGCATCGAGGGCCAGCAGAAGGGCACGATCGTCCTCGCCACCGTGAAGGGCGACGTCCACGACATCGGCAAGAACCTCGTCGACATCATCCTCACCAACAACGGCTACCGGGTGGTCAACCTCGGCATCAAGCAGCCGGTGGCGAGCATCATGGCCGCGGCGCGCGAGCACCGCGCGGACGCGATCGGCATGTCGGGCCTGCTCGTGAAGTCGACCGTGGTGATGCGCGAGAACCTCGAGGAGATGGTCCGCGAGGGCATCGACATTCCTGTCCTGCTCGGCGGCGCGGCGCTGACGCGCAAGTACGTCGAGGAGGATTGCCTCGCCTCCTATGGCGGGAGGCGCGTGGCCTATGCGCGCGACGCCTTCGACGGGCTCGACCTCATGAACAAGGTCGTCGCGCGCAGCTTCGACGGCCATGTCGAGGCCAGCGCGGCGAAGCGCGAGAGCCGTCCCTCCAACACGAAGCGCGTGCTGGGGCAGGCGGCGCGCCCGCTGCGGCCCGTCGACGCCGACGAGGTGCGGCTGCGCCGCGCCGAGCTCGCGCGCGGCTACGACGTCCCGGCGCCGCCCTTCTGGGGCGCGCGCGTCGTCGAGCGCGTGCCGGTGAAGGCGCTCGTGCCATACCTCAACGAGACGATGCTCTTCCAGTTCCAGTGGGGCTTCCGCAAGGCGGGGAAGTCGATCGAGGAATGGAAGCGCTGGGCCAATGGCGAGCTGCGCCCGATCCTGCGGCGCATGATGGAGCTCTGCGAGAAGGACGACATCCTCCAGCCGCAGGCCTGCTATGGCTACTGGCGCTGCGCGTCGGAGGGCGACAGCGTCGTGCTGTTCGACGACGCCGAGGCGCGGCGCGAGGTGGCGCGCTTCGCCTTCCCGCGCCAGGCGCGCGAGGGCGGGTTGTGCATCGCGGATTTCTTCCGCGACCGCGCGTCGGGGGAGACCGACGTGATCGGATTGCAGGTCGTGACGATGGGCCAGAAGGCGAGCGACGTCGCGCGCGCCTGGTTCGCGGAGAACCGCTACCAGGACTATCTCTACCTCCACGGCATGGGCGTCGAGCTCGCGGAGGCGCTTGCCGAGTACACCCACAAGCGCATCCGCGCCGAGCTGGGTTTCGCCGGCGAGGACGCGAAGGAGATGGACGCGATGCTCAAGCAGGGCTATCGCGGCTCGCGCTATTCCTTCGGCTATCCCGCCTGCCCGAACCTCGCCGACCAGCACCAGCTGCTGAAGCTGCTCGGCGCGGAGCGCATCGGCGTCGAGATGTCCGACGAGGACCAGCTCCATCCCGAGCAGTCGACCTCGGCGATCGTCTTGCTGCATCCCCAGGCCAAGTACTTCAGCGTGTGAGGACAGGGGGCGGATCGATCTCCCGCGGCGGCGCCGCGCTGCTATGGCTCGCCGCACGCATTCCCCCCTATCCTTCCGGCCGAAGGTGCATCCGCGGGGAGCCAGGGACATGGGCGAGGAGAAGATCCGGACGAGCGTGGCAGAGGTCCATCGGGTGGTCGCGGCGGCGCTCGTGCGCGCGGGGTGCGATGGCGCGAACGCCGACGCGGTAGCCGCCGTGGTCGCCGCTGCCGAGCGCGACGGCTGCGCGTCGCATGGCGTGTTCCGCCTCGCCGGCTATCTCGCGGCCCTGCGCAGCGGCAAGGTCGATGGCGCGGCGAGGCCGTCGGTCGCGCGGATCGCCCCGGGCGTCCTGCGCGTCGACGCGCGCAGCGGCTTCGCGCCGCTCGCCATCGGCGCCGCTCGGGAAGCCCTTGCCCCGCTCGCGCGCGAGCAGGGGCTCGCCGCGGCGGCCGTGGTCAATGCCCATCACTTCTCCGCCCTGTGGGCGGATGTCGAGCCGCTCGCCGAGGCCGGCCTCGTCGCCATCGCGATGACGTCCTACATGCCGGCCGTGGCGCCGGCCGGCGCGCGCGTCCCGTTCTTCGGGACCAACCCCATGGCCTTCGCCTGGCCACGCGCGGGCGGCACCGCGCTGGTCGTCGACCAGGCCTCCGCGGCGATGGCCCGCGGCGAGGTCACGCTGGCGGCGCGCGAGGGGCGCAGCCTGCCGCCGGGCACGGGCATCGACGCGGCGGGACAGCCGACCACCGACCCGGCCGCCGTGCTGAAGGGCGCCCTGCTGCCCTTCGGCGGCCACAAGGGATCGGGCATAGCCCTCATGGTGGAACTGCTCGCCGGTGCGCTGATCGGCCAGTCCTTCAGCGTCGAGGCGGCGGAGCGCGACAACAAGGATGGCGGGCCGCCATCCGGCGGCGTCTTCATGCTCGCGCTCGACCCGGCGCGCTTCGGGGATGCCGAAGGCTGGCTCGACCACGGCGAGTCCTTCCTCGCGCGGCTCGCGGCGCTCGATGGCGTGCGGCTGCCGGGCGACCGGCGCGCGGCCAACCGCCGCCGGATCGCCATCGAGGGCGTCGAACTCCCCGCGAAGCTCTGGGCGGAGGCGCTGGAGGCCGCGGCGTGACCAGGCGCGGGAGGATCGTCGCCCGGATGCGACGTCCCCGATGACGCCTGCCGCGTTCAACGCCTTCTGCGCCACGCTTCCCGGCGCCACCCATGCCTGCCAGTGGGGTGGCTCGGACGTATGGAAGGTCGGCGGCAAGGTCTTCGCCATCGCTTCCTGGGACGACAAGCTCGCAGGCATCACCTTCAAGGTGACGCCCCTCAGCTTCGAGGTCCTGCGCGCGCAGCCCGGGCTGCGCCCCGCGCCCTACCTTGCCTCGCGCGGCCTGAAATGGATCCAGCACCATGCCAGGCCCGGCCTGTCCAGGGCCGAGCTCGAGCAGTACCTGCGCGTCTCCCACCGGCTCGTCGCCCAGGGCCTATCGAGGAAGGCGCGCACCGCCCTCGGCCTCGCCTGAATTCGGATCCAGACAACCATTCCCCGGCGCGATGACCTCTGCACCGCGCCCGTGGAGGCATCGCCATGGCCAGCGATGGGAGGGCGCGCTATCCGCCGGCGGCGGGCGCCGATCGTGGCGCGAGGCCAGCGGCCTGCAGCGAGCCCGAGAGGCGGTCGAGATGCGCGCGCATGCGGAAGGGCAGGATCGACGCGTCCTCCAGCGCTATGTCGGGACGTCTGGCCCGCAGCGCGGCAAGCGCCGCCACGGCGTCCTCGTGCCGCGTAAGTTCCTGCAACGCGGCGACGAGCATGAGATGTGGAACGAGGAAATCCGGCTTGTCCTGGATCGCCCGCTTCGCCCACGAGGTCGCGTCGACGAGGCGACCGATCATCCAGTGGGACACGGCCATGCCTGCGTACCGGTAGAACATGCTGGGGTCGCGAGGGTTTGCACGCATCGCGATCTCGTTGCTGGCGATCGCGCGGTCCGGCTGGCCGGCTAGGTTCAGGATGGTGCCGAGGCTGCCATGGGCGAGCGAGCAGTTCGGGTTGATCTCGATGGCGCGCTCGAGCTCCGCGATCCCGAGGTCGTGTTGCCCGCTGAACGACCGGCAAAGGCCGAGTTGCCAGCGCACATACTCGTTCGAAGGGCTCAGCTGCACGGCGGTCTCGGCGGCTGCCAATGCGCGCCGATGGTCTGCCGCAGGATCCTCGGAAAGACGCATCCAGGCCCGGTGGAAGAGGCTGGTGGCGAGGACGAAATGCGCGCGGCCGCTCGATGGGTCCATTGCGACGGTGCGCTCCGCCGTCGATACCGCCTGCGACAGTTCCGGCTGGCGCATCGTGTAGACAAGGCTCCACGCGCGGTTGGCCAGCGACCAGACGGACAGCGAGATCGGGTCTGCCGATGCAAGCGCCGCGCCCTCGGCCAGGTCGATATGCGTCTGCGTGCTTGCCACCACGCTGCGCGTGATCTCGTCCTGGACCTGGAAGACGTCTTCCACCTGCCGGTCATATCTCTCCGCCCAGACATGGGCGGCATTCCGGGCATCGATCAATTGCGCGTTGACGCGCAGCCGGCTGCCGACGGCCCTCACGGATCCCTCGACGACGTATCGCACGCCCAGTTCGCGCCCCACCTGCTGCACGTCGACCGGTCGGCCCTTGTAGGTGAAGGACGAGTTCCGGGCGATGACGAACAGGGTCTCGATTCGAGACAGCGCGGTGATGATGTCCTCGACCATGCCGTCGGCGAAGTATTCCTGCTCGGGGTCGGACGACATGCTGTTGAAGGGCAGCACGGCGATCGAAGGTTTGCTGGGAAGATCGAGCACCGCGCTGCCCTGCGCGGGAGTGCCCGGCCCGTTCCACGAGGGCAGCCACTTCCAGCCGCGAAGAGGACGGTCGATGTTCTTGAGCTCGAGTTGCCCCATGTCCTCGAAGTCGGGCAGGTCCTTGCCGCGGACCTGCTCGTGGACGAGGTCGGAGATGCAGATTCCTCCGGAAGGGGCGAGGGGCTCGAGCCGCGCGGCGACGTTCACGCCGTTGCCGTGCAGGTCGTCGCCATCGACGACCACGTCGCCGACATGGATCCCGATACGAAAGGCGATCCGTGTATCCCCCGCGACGCCGTCGTTCCTGCGCGTCATCGCCCGCTGCAACTCCACGGCGCAGCGTACCGCCTCGACCGCAGAGCCGAACTCCACGAGGATCCCGTCGCCCATCAGCTTGAAGACGCGACCCGCGCGACGCGCGACGACAGGATCGATCAGTTCCTGGCGCAGCGTCTTTAGGCGCGTGAGGGAACCTTCCTCGTCCTTTCGGACCAGGAGCGACCAGCCGACCACGTCCGCGGCGAGGATGGCGGAGAGGCGTCGCTGCATGGGGGTCTGCGAAGTCACATGGGCCCCGAAGGCAAGACAGGGTGCTGCTGCTTTCCCTTCTTATTAGCGCACCACAGGCACACAGACCACCGCAGGTTGTCTGCGCGAAGCGAGAAATCGCCCCCCGAATTCGGATCCAGACTGAGCTACCCCCGGTTTTCCGGACAGGTTCCTGAGCGAATTTCGTATCGGGCTCCGTAGTCGCTCGGGCTGACGAAGTCCAAGGTCGAGTGTATGCGGCGGCGATTGTAGAAGCCCTCGATCCAAGCGAAGACGGCGCTTCGGGCCTCGGCCTGGTCGGCGAAGCGGCAGTGGTGGACGAGTTTGTTCTTCAGGCTGCTGAAGAAGCTCTCGGCCACGGCGTTGTCCCAGACGTTGCCCTTGCGGCTCATGCTGGCGCGCGCCCCGTGCCGCGCGAGGACCTCGCGGTAGACCGGACTGGCATAGATCGATCCCTGGTCCGTGTGGTGGACCAGGCCTGGTGCGGGCTTGCGCTGGCCGAGCGCCATGCGAAGTACGCCGAGGCTCAGGTCGAGCGTCTGGCGCTCGGCCATCGCCTAGCCAACCACCTTGCGCGAGAAGAGATCGACCAGCACCGCGAGGAACAGCCAACCCTTACGCGTCGCGATGGCGACCGCAACCCTCGCCCGCCCGGCGCTATGCGCGCCACGTGCGCAACGCGCCGTAGCTCTCATGCGCCTCCTTGTGCACCGCTTCGATGCGGGCAAGCAGGCGATCATTGTCGCGCGCGCGGGCGCTTGGCGCGCGGGCCAGCCACTC